>JAYVKR010000356.1:0-14380 GCA_043768185.1 Flavobacterium sp. | reverse complement strand
GTTAAAAAAACAATTACCATGATTGCTACATCATTTACGGCTTGGTTTGAATTTAAAGATATTATTAATTTACCATATATTAACTAGACTTAAGCCATAATTATTAATTATGTAAAAGCTTAAATTTTAGTTGTTTTATAGTTTTAAATTGTAAATTATTAACTTTCAAATCTAATAAAAAAAATACTACAAACACTACGTACTTCTACTTGATTTTTATTCTTCTTTTAAACAAAAATACCTAACAGGTTAAAAAAAACTTATTAGGAAATATATAAGAATTATTCACCGCAAAATATGCGGTGAATAGCAATTTATTCACCGCATAATTCACATAAATAATACTATATCAATAAACTAAAGTCTGAATAGCATTCGCAGGAATTTCAATGGTAGCGTTTAAATTGTTTACATTTAAGTAGTAGGTAACTTTCTGCTTGCTGGTATTCATAACTACGGTAACCATTTTGCCATTAGTATTTAAAAAAGTAGTACTCAACAATTGACTTCTGCTTACAGATGTGCTTATACGTTTGGCTTTTGGTGCTATAAATTTAGAAAAATGACCAATGTAATAATAACTTGGTGTGTAAATTAATTCGTTGGTGGTGGTATTGGCGTGTATTGGCGCAAAACAAAAATTGCCAACATGGTTTGGTCCACCATTTTGGTCTAGTAAAATATTCCAATCAGTCCAACCTACAGTGCCATTATTAAAATCGTTTATTATAGATTTTCCATAACGTTCGCCATTTGCCCACAATTGGTACTTATTGGCATCAAATTTTTCTACACAACCTTCTGTAAATAATAAATTTTTAGTTGGATAATCCTCATTTACTTTTTTCACATTTTCATACATTGGATTTCCGCCTGTCCAAGTTTCATACCAATGAAAACCAATTCCCCAAGCATATTTAGCAGCTTCTGGATCAGAAAAAATTACGTCTGCTCTGTTGTTTATTAAATCTCTATTATGATCCCAAACTATAATTTTTTTGTCGCCTAGTTTTTCTTTTGCCATTGTTGGACCAAGATAATTTTTTAAAAAATCGCGTTCCATTTCTGGTTCATAAATACAAGATTCCCAACGTTGTGTTGCCTTTGGCTCATTCTGAATAGAAATTCCCCAAATAGGAATACCTTGTTTTTCATATTCTTTAATAAATTTAGTGTAATATGTTGCCCAAGATTGGTAATATTCTGGCAATAAAAAACCACCATTCAATACATTTTTATTACTTTTCATAAATGCTGGTGGACTCCATGGACTTGCATAGGTTGTAACCGAATTACCAGCCAATTTTAAAGCACTTTTAATCATTGGAATTTTAAATTGTAAATCGTGCGCAATAGAAAATGTTTTTAAATTTTTATCTTCATCAGATACATAATTATAAATTTCACTACTAAAATCGCAACTTGCCATGTTGGTTCTAATTAATGAATATCCAATTCCTATTTCTTTATCGTAATAGGCGTTTAAAAGTTCCTCTTGCTTGTCTTTAGATAATTTATAAAAAACTTCGGCACTTGCATCTGTAATTGCTCCTCCAATTCCTAGAAATGTTTGATGTAATTTTTTAGGATTTACAAATACATAAATTTCATTTTCTACAGGATTTTTGGCTTTTTCAAATACTAAATTTGCCGAATTGGTTAAACGTAAATTGGTACTATCAGCAGAAGTATAGACTTTTATAGTAGTAAATTTTAATGCAGTTTTTTTTGATTGAGCAAATGATGAAATTATTATAAACAATAGAGCTATTGAACTGTAAATTTTCATGAATGTTTATTTAGATGATTTTATAATTAGTAAATATAGTATTTATCAGATATATATTTAATCAAAATGTGTTGAAATTTACTTTTTCAATTAAATATAATGGCAATTAGATAGATAATGTCTGTCTGAGCTTAGCTTGTGCTGACGAAGGAAGTAAAGACTTTTTAAAAGCAAACATTTCGACAAGCTCAATGTGACAAATCGTGAAAAATTAGTATTGAAAATAAATTACAACAAATGGTTATATTTATTAGAACTTCAATTTTAAAAATATAATTAATTAAAATGTGTTAAAATTTAATTTTTTTATTATATACAAAATCAATTAGATGCATAATGTCCGTCTGAGCTTGTCGAAGATATTTTTAAAAGCTTACATTTCGACAAGCTCAATGTGACAATTCGTGAAAAATTAGTATTGAAAATTAATTACAACAAATGGATTATATCAATAAAAACTTCATTTTAAAAATAGTATTTAATTTTAAAATTAACCAAAATAAAAATTGAAATAGTTACTTTTATTTTATTTTTATAGCCGATTTTTGCATTATAAATTTTAACTATAAAATGAAAAGAATACTAAGTTTATTTATACTATTTTTATCAAATACAGTACTTTTTTCTCAATCTACAGAAGGTTATTGGGACAATATTAGAACTACTACAGAAACAATTTCATTACGTGCAGGCGAGAAAAAATTTATTAAAACTGCCGATTTTCCTACTGGTACAACAGAAATTGTGTTTAGAATTACACTTCTAGACGACAATCAAAAATTATCTTCCAGTTTGGTTTCGGTTTTAAAAGCCATTCCAGATCCAACAGGAATTAGTCAAGGCACAGCTGGAGCAGTTTTTTTACTTTCTACCATTTCTGGAGATGATAAATGTAAATATTCGATATATACTTCCAATAGTGATGCTGAAAATTATGTAAAAACTAACAAAACTATAAATTCTTGTTTTGTTCAAAACACTCCAATTAATAAAGAAGCCAAATTAATTGCTTCTAATGCTGCTTGTTTTTCATTAAAAACTCAAAATTTATATTTTGCATTTGAAAGTGATAATTATCTTATGAAACAGAAAATTATTATTGAAGTTGTGCCTTGGATAAATAAAAAACTGAGTCGTGGCTGGAATTCAAACAATAAAAAAGAAATTGTAAACTTGACTAAAACGTTTAAAGTTTATTCTAAAATCACAAAGAAAGAGCAATTTTCTAGCGATTTTATGGAACAAATTACTCAAAAATATACTTATAAAGAATACTCGAATCTGTTAGCTGAAGAAAAAAAGTTAATGAACGAATTGTTTACAGAACAAAGTTTGAAAAAAACTGGCGAAATAAATTTGTACTACGATTTATTTAGAGAAGCTTCTGCAAATGCATTTAAAAACGAAAATTTAGAAAAAGCATTTACTATTATTCAAACAGAAATTATTGATAAAAATAGAGCAAAAGCGTTAGATTATTCTACTATTGGAACTTACTATTTAGTTTCTAAACAATTTGACAAAGCTGAAAAATCATTTTTAAAAGGAATAGCATTAGATGCAAGCGAAAATAGTTTACAATTGCAATTGGCACATTTATATTTATTCACAGATAGATTATCTGATGCTAAAGAACTTCATAAAAAATATAAAAATCAAAATGTTTCTGCAAAAATAAGTTGGATTGAACAAACTAAAACCGACTTCGAATTGTTTAAAAAATACAAATTACCTGAAACAAATTTTAAAAAAATACTTAGAATTTTAGAATAAAAATCAATAATAATCACTTCGACAAGCTCAGTGTGACATTTTAGTTTTAATTAGATTTATCTTTACAGTTTGAATGTTTACAATAAATACAAATATGAAATACATTTGTCAGTCTGAGCTTGTCGAAGACTTTTGTTATAAATTCTTTTTAACTAATCATTGAGAAAAGCTTAATAAGACAACTTAATAATAATAGAAATTTTCAAAAAAATGAATAACTAAATTATAAAAAATTTAGAAAATAATACCAAAATTAATTAAAATTGAAAGCAACTTATCACAAATATATTTTAGATTTTAAACAAGCATCTGGAACTTCTAGAGGTGTTTTAAATGAGAAAGAAACTTGGTTTATTATCATAGAAATTAATGGTAAAAAAGGCATTGGAGAATGTGGAATTCTAAGAGGTTTAAGTTGTGATGACCGACCAAATTATGAAGAGAAATTAAACTGGACTTGTAAGAATATAAATTTAGGAAAAGACAAGCTTTGGGAATTGCTTTTAGAATTTCCATCGATACAGTTTGGAGTAGAAATGGCGTTTTTATCACTAGAGTCAAAAACACCATTTTTATTGTTTGAATCTGACTTTACAACTGGTGAAAAAAGTATCTTAATTAATGGTTTAGTTTGGATGGGAAATGAGCCATACATGAAGCAACAAATTGAAGAGAAATTAGTACAAGGATTCAAATGCATTAAACTTAAAATTGGCGCTATAGATTTTCAAAAAGAATTGGATTTATTGCACTTTATTAGACAAAATTTTGACGAAGAAACAATAGAAATTAGAGTTGATGCTAATGGTGCTTTTAGTTCAAATGATGCTTTAAATAAAATCAAACAACTAACTGGTTATAAATTACATAGTATAGAACAACCTATACAAAAAAACAATACTGACAGTATGGCAGAGCTGTGTAAAAACACTACAATTGACATAGCTTTGGATGAAGAGTTAATTGGTGTGTTTTCACTGGAAGAAAAAGAAGCTTTATTGCTTAAAATTAAGCCACAATACATCATTTTAAAGCCAAGTTTTGTTGGTGGATTTCGTGGTACTAAAGAATGGATTTTACTCGCAGAAAAACACAAAATTGGTTGGTGGATTACCTCAGCATTAGAGAGTAATATTGGATTAAATGCTATCGCTCAATTTACTTATTTACAACATAATTTAATGCCACAAGGTTTAGGAACTGGAGCTTTATATACCAATAATTTTGAATCTCCATTAGAAGTTTTAAATGGAAAATTATGGTACAATGATGTTAAAAAATGGGAGTTTGATTTTGAAAAGTTCTTACAAAAATAATAAATTAAAAATCTAGTTTTTCAAGATTTCTTTTGTACTAATTGACGAAACTTTATTGTCTTTATTTACAATAATTTTGAGTTCACGATTGTAATATTTTTTTTGATATTGTATGTCATATCTAAAAATAAAATCTCCAGTTTCGTTGTCTTGAATTATTTCTAACAAGGTTAAATCTATAAATTTTCCGTTTCTAGAATTTATCTTTTGGCAGGTTTTAGTAATCTTATCTACGGTTGCATTTTTAATAACACTTTCTGTTGCTTCTTGCGAATTGAAACTTTTAAATCTTGATGTATTACAAGTTTCTAAAAGACGCGTTCCTAATTCGTAAGCTCTATTTTTTTTAATTACAGTTACATTTGCAGCAGTTATTGGAACATATCTTTTGTATTCTATTACTTCCTTTTTTATTTCTGCAGTCTTGTTTGGAATAGTATTAGGGGTTTTACTTTTACAAGAAACTATAAGAAGTAAAATTAAATAAATTGAAATCTTTTTCATTTGTCTGTTTGTTTTATTTAAAACATTTCAATTGCTTATTTATTGCATTTAAAACGTTAAAGTCCGCTATCAATCTTTAATAATAAATTAGGATTTGGACAATTAGAAAGATAAAAATTAAGATTTTTATTTGAACACACTCCAGGATAATCTCCGTTAAAATCTTGAATGTTATTTATTATTTGAAAATGTAAATGCGGAGCATAATCGCCATTAACATCATTATTACCTAATGTTGCCAGAGTTTGTCCTTTTTTAAATTCGTCGCCAATTGATAAATTTTCAATACTTTCTATAGATAAATGTCCATAAAGTGTATAAAAAAATACTTCTTGAAAAGTATGTTTCAAGATTATTGTTGGTCCGTAATTTCCTAAACCTAGATTAAAATTAAAACTGTGAACATTTCCATCCAACGCAGCTAAAACCTTAGTTCCAGATGCAATCCATAAATCTAAACCTATATGAATATTACGTTCTTCGGTTTCATCATCATTAAAAATTGTACTTCTTTTATATAAATTTCGCTCTTCGTTATATCCACCAAAAGCTACTTTGGCATTATTTTTATTCAAATGATTTTCAATTATTTTTTCAAATTCTGATGCCGAATTAAATTCTAAATTAAAATTTGAAACAGATAAATCTAAAGCAACATAATTGCTATAACTAATTGAATTATCAATAACATAAACGTCTTTACATTTAACTAAAAAATCTTCTAACTTATTCATAATCAATATTTTTTTTATTTTAAAAACAAAAAAGTCAAAGCATAAACTTTGACTTCTTTACAATTTTCTATTATCTATTTTAATATAAACTATTGTATTTTGAAGGATTAACTTCGCTCATAATTGCATATACTTTTTCGTAAATATCTTCTACTGATGGTTTAGAAAAATAATCTCCATCTGTACCATAAGCAGGACGATGTGCTTTGGCAGCAAGTGTTTGTGGCGCACTATCCAGATGTTTATATCCGTTTTGAACTTCAATAATTTGTTGTAAAATATAAGCACTTGCTCCACCAGGAACATCTTCGTCAATAATTAAAAGTCGGTTGGTTTTGGCAATACTTTTTACAATATCATGATTGACATCAAATGGTAAAAGTGACTGAATATCAATAATTTCACAATCAATTCCAATTTCTAAAAGTTCTTTTGCAGCTTGTTCTACCAATCGCAAAGTAGAACCATAAGAAACCAAAGTAATATCTTTTCCTTCTTTAATAGTTTCTACAATACCTATTGGCGTTTTAAATTCGCCCAAGTTTGTTGGCATTTTTTCTTTTAAACGGTAACCATTTAAACATTCTATTACCAATGCTGGTTCGTCTGTTTGTAGCAAAGTATTGTAAAATCCTGCGGCTTTAGTCATATTTCTTGGAACCAAAACATGAATACCACGAATGGCATTAATTATCATTCCCATTGGCGAACCAGAATGCCAAATTCCTTCTAATCTGTGACCACGAGTTCTAATAATTAATGGTGCTTTTTGTCTTCCTGCGGTTCTAAATTGCAATGTTGCCAAGTCATCACTCATTATTTGAATGGCATAAAGCAAATAATCTAAATATTGAATTTCGGCAATTGGGCGCAAACCACGCATTGCCATTCCTATTCCTTGACCAATTATTGAAGCTTCTCGAATGCCAACATCGGCCACACGAAGTTCGCCATATTTTTCTTGCATTCCTTCCAATCCTTGATTTACATCGCCAATATTTCCTGCGTCTTCACCAAAAATTAAACTTTCTGGATATTTGGTAAAAATAGCATCGAAATTGTCTCTTAAAACCAATCTAGCATCAACTTCTTCGTCAGTTTCATCATAATTTGGACTTACTTCTGCTACAGAAAAAATACTAGCATTAGATTGAGAAAATAAATGAGAACTAAATTTTGGTTGAATTTTATCAGTATATTCTACAATCCATTCTGATAATAATTGTTTACTTGACTTTTCGTGATGTGTTTCTATATCAATAACTAAACGTATTGCTTTACGTGCAGAAACTAAAATATCTTTGCGAATTGGTTCTTTAATTGAACTCAAATCAGCACTAATTTTTTCAATAAAAACTTTGTTTTCACTTTTTATTGCTATCGAATTTAACAATTCTACAAGCTCATTTCTTTCTTCTTTGGTAGGATTGGTAAACGATTGCCAAGCCGTTTTTTTACCTTCAAGAACTTCTTTTTTAGCTTGATTGTCAATTTCATCTAGTTCATCAGTTGATGCTAAATTATTCTCTACTAACCAATTACGCATTTGAGTTAAACAATCAAACTGAGTTTCCCAAGCAAGACGTTCTGCATTTTTATATCGTTCATGACTTCCAGAAGTGGAATGTCCTTGTGGTTGTGTTAACTCGATTACGTGAATTAAAACAGGAACATGTTCTTCTCTAGCAATTGCTGCAGCTTTCTCGTAAGTAGCAACTAAAGTTGGATAATCCCAACCGTTTACAGTAAAAATTTCGAAACCTTCATTTTCTTCATCACGTTGAAAACCTTTTAAAATTTCGGATATATTTTCTTTAGTTGTTTGATGTTTTGCATGAACTGAAATTCCGTATTCGTCGTCCCAAACGCTCATTACCATTGGCACTTGTAATACTCCAGCAGCATTTATTGTTTCAAAAAATAATCCTTCAGATGTAGATGCATTTCCAATTGTTCCCCAAGCTATTTCGTTTCCGTTTATAGAAAAATTAGTTTTGTCTTCTAGACCTTTTACTTGTCTAAAAATTTTAGAAGCTTGTGCCAAACCCAATAATCTAGGCATTTGACCTGCTGTTGGAGAAATATCTGCGCTTGAGTTTTTTTGATCTGTAAGGTATTTCCAGTTTCCGTTTTCGTCTAGTGAATGGGTTGCGAAATGTCCGCCCATTTGTCTTCCGGCACTCATTGGATCAAAATTTAAATCAGTGTGACCATACAAACCTGCAAAAAATTGTTGAATTGATAAAGCACCAATTGCCATCATAAAAGTTTGATCTCTATAATAACCAGAACGAAAATCGCCATTTTTAAATGCTTTGGCTAATGCTAGTTGTGGAATTTCTTTACCATCGCCAAAAATTCCGAATTTTGCTTTTCCTGTAAGTACTTCGCGTCTTCCTAGTAAGCTGCATTCTCTACTAATTGTGGCGATTTTATAATCGTTTAAAACTTCTGTTTTAAAATCTTCAAAAGTAATTTCGACTTTGTTTTGTGTTTCTGTCATGATATTCAACCTTATTTTACAAATTTAATTAAAATATGTTGTGGAATAAAATTTTAGTTCCCAAAAGTTAATTTCTAGCCCTGATGGAAATGGAAATCCTTTTTTTAATTGCATTGGGTTTAAACCCAATGGAATTGAAAAAAGATTGTAATGTACAGCAGGAATAAGGTTGATAGAAAAAGCCCAAGCCAATGTGCTCCAGAAAATTATTTTAAAACCATTTACGAGTAAACAAACTTATCAAGGTATTTGGGCTGAAAGCTACAATAAATCGTATTTTTTCGGTATAATTGGGTTGCGCAATTTCCCAACCGTTGTTGGAATATACTGGGAAATAGAGTTCAAAATAATCGGTGACCAAGTTTAGACGAATTCCGCTATCATAAGCAAAAAATTCTTTGGTATTTTTACTTTTTATGATACCAAGATCGCCATAAATTTCTATCCAATTCCACACGTTGAAACTTCCATTTGCTGTGGTAATGAACTGACTTGCAGAGCCGTTTTTAAGTTTAGATTTAAATCCGCCTTCGGCAATGATGTATTGTTGAGAAAAAATTCCGGTACTTTCTGATCGACCAAGATAATTAAAATCAAAAAGATAATCTGTTGGTCTGTCTAAAGCAAAATTAAAATAATTGGAATTGGAATTATTATACAAAAAATATCCTGCATATAAACGTAAATTTACTTGACGATTGTCATTAAAAAGTCGTCTAAAATTGAAATCTCCAGCTATTTTACCAAAATTGGAACTCAATTGCAAATCGGTTGAATATCCAAATGTTTTAGTGATTTCTGTAGTATAATTGGAATATCGTGCGTTGAAAACAGAGTAATTACCTTCGAAAGTGTTTTTTACAATTTGACTTTTTTCTCTATTTACATACACTTGTCGCATAACTAATGTACGCTTGTGATTGTCGCGGTAATCGTTTTCTCTAAATTTAAAAATTACATACGGATTTACCTTTTGATAATTGGCATCTTGCGCATATCTAAAGGTACTTCCGCTAAAACCATATCTAATATTGAATAAATTAGAATTTCTGTTGAACTGATTTACCATGAAAGAAAACGTGCCAGAAAGTGTATTGGATTTTAAAGAATAAGATGGTGTAATGTCAAAAATAAATGGTTTATCTAGCAAGGTTTTATTGTGAAAACTCATTCCAGGAATAAATCCGTCATATAAATTGTAACCTAAAGTTGGTACATACAAAATTTGATTATAATTTGGATCTTCAAGGTCTTTTAAAAAGTTAAATTTTATTGGTTTGTTGCTAATTTTGAATTTTTTTAGTGATTTCCAATTGTTTCTTCTGTTGAATTCTGGTACTTCATTTTGATAATTTATAACAATTTTATCAGCATTTTGTCGTTCAAATTTATAAATACTGTCTGTTTTTACAACGTCTATCCATTTTTTAAAAACTACTTTTTTATTTTTAATTCCGTAAACTGCTATTGGAACAGCAACTTTAGTTTTATTTTTTAATGAGAATGAAATACTGTCTTTAGTTTTAGAAAACGAATTGAATTTATAATCGATTATGTCTCTAGAATTTACAATTGTTGAAAAAAACCAATCGATGTTTTTAGTTGTATTGGATTTTACAATGCTTTCAAATTTGGCTGTATTTGTTTCATTTTTAGATGCATAAGCTACAAAATTGGTGATGCTTTTATTTAATTTATCTTCGCCAATGTAACTTGCAAGATATTTAAAACTTAAACCAGCTTTATATTTAGATGCAATTTTTTCGTTAAACTTTATAAAAGTACTTTTAGAATCTCCAATAGGTTGATCTAGATTTTTTCTTGCCATTAACATATAATAATAACTGTATTGTTCATTAAAATTTAGTGTAACCAAGTTGTAACTTTTTACTAATTTTAGTTTAGCAATGCTTCCCATCATTTTTGCCTCTGGATAAAATTCGTCTATATATTTCATCATATAATAGACTTGAATGGCATCTATTATCCAATTGTCTTTTCGTGAATCTAATTGTAACGAATTTTTTAAATAATTGTTTAAAAATGTTTTTAAAAATTTTAATTCAAATACATAATCATCTTGAAATGGTCTAATAAATGATGGCAATTGGTTTAATCCATAAAAAGGATTTTGCTCATAATCTGTTTGCGAAATTACTATTTTAGGTAAATTATATTCGCCTAGATTTGTTGTAACATAACTTACAATTTTGTCAACAATAATTGCTTTTTGGATGTCGCTAATTTTATTTTCTTGAAGATTTGTTGTAACATCTAAAGTAGCATTTTTAAAACTAGAAAAGGTGTTTTTTTTAGCAATAAACAATGAAGAATTCATGATTTTCTTGCCAGAATAATTGGAAGTATTAATAGTAAGATTTTGAAAAACCAAATCTGAGTTCACATTAAATTCTAATGGAACTTTTACAGATAAATCTATATCAGTCAATGCATTAACAACATCATCAAGGTTTAAATTACTATATTGAATAAAAGCACCATTTTCATAACGTGAAGGCGTTAAAAACCAATTTTTTATAGCAACTTCATCTAGTAAATTGTATCCATATCTTGTAAATTTATTACTAGGAATTTTAATTGTGTATGATAAATTTAATGTAATCTTTTGGTTTGGATAAAGTGAAGTATTTAATTGTAAATCAACTAAATCTGGATGATTTTCTGGTCGTTTCCAAACCATAGCATTATTTGAAGCATCTAGAATTGAATTTATAGTTGTATTTCCTCTTTCTTTGTTTGTAGCCACATGAAAACTTCTAACAAATTCATCAGAAAAACGTTTACCCAAAGGTGTGTTTTTATCTGAATAGGCATTATTCCAATCGTTTAAAATAATAGATTTTAAAGTATCTGACGATTGATTAAAATAAATTAATTCTTGAGAAACAGTAATGGTTTTGGAATCATTATTATACTCAACAACCAACTTAGATTGATGTTGTGCTGTAACAAAAAAGGTAGCTAACAGAAAAACTATTAGATGTAAGTAACGGAAATTGGTTTTCAAAGTAATTCTTTTTCAGTGGCTAATATATTGATTTACGTGGAAAAATAGCTTAAAGTTTTAATAAAAAAAAGGTTCAAAAAAAATTGAACCTTTTAACTATCTAGAAATTTGGACTTAAATTATACTTTTTATAGAAATTATCCAATGCTTCAACCACTTCATCTTCGGTATCTACAATTTTTATAAGGTTTAGATCTTCAATATTTGCATTGTGTTCTTCGGCAATCATTACGTTTTTTATCCAATCCATAAGTCCATACCAATAGTGTGAACCAACCAAAATAATAGGAAATTTTCCAATTTTTTTTGTTTGAATTAGAGTAATTGCTTCGAACATTTCATCAAGAGTTCCAAAACCACCAGGCATAACTACAAATCCTTGTGAATATTTGATAAACATTACTTTACGAACAAAAAAGTAATCAAAATTTAGGTTTTTATCTTTGTCAATATATGGATTATAGTGTTGCTCAAATGGTAATTCGATGTTTAATCCTACCGAAGTTCCGCCACCAGAATGTGCGCCTTTATTTCCGGCTTCCATAATTCCTGGACCACCACCAGTTATAACTCCGTAACCAGCTTTACTTATTTTGAAAGCAATTTTTTCTGCTAGTAAATAATATTTATTGTCTGGTTTTGTTCTTGCCGAACCAAAAATAGAAACACAAGGTCCAATTCTTGCCATAGTTTCGTAACCGTTTACGAATTCTGACATGATTTTGAAAATTGCCCACGAGTCGTTACTTCGTATTTCGTTCCAAGTTTTTTGTTGTAATTTATCTTTTATTAAATCGTCTTCGTTTGCAAATTCTTCAAATTTCATATTAATTAATTAAATTTATTATTAATTTTATCATCAACTCTTTGTCACTTGGATTACTTTGCGCAACCAATAAAGCCAATGCTACTAGTGCATTATCATTTATTTTTAATTCACCATTCTTTTTAAAATGATGTTTGTTTTTTTCTAAAAACCATACAAACATAAACGCTCCAATTCTTTTATTACCGTCTGAAAATGGATGATTTTTGATAATAAAATACAGTAAATGTGATGCTTGTTCCTCAATTGTTGGATACAAATAATTATTGTCAAAACTTTGGAGAATGTTACCTAAAATTCCTTTAAAACTTTGATCTTTTTGATTTCCAAATAAGTTAGTTGCCTCCTTTTTTTCAATTAAATGTAGTTTTAATTTTGTTATTGCATTTGAAGATTCTTCATAATTAATTTCATAAATTATTTTATCATTTAATTTAGGTTCAGATAAATTATTACTATCAAATTGATTTAAAAGAATAAAGCTTTGGGTATAATTTTTAATAATTTCTAATAATCCTTTTGCTTCATCAATATTAATATTTTCATCATTACCTGTATTTTCAATAATTTCAATAGTTTTTTGAAGTTGCTCTAATCTTTGTTGATTTATTGAATATCCATTAACTAAATGTTCTTTTAATCTTTGTGTTGCCCATTGTCTAAATTGTGTTCCTTCGATAGAATTTACTTTATATCCGACAGAAATAATTACATCTAAATTATATTTTAATATATTACGTTTAATTTTTTTATTTCCTTCTATTTGAACTTGTGCAATTTTTGCACAAGTTTCATTTTTATTAAGTTCTCCAGATTTAAAAATATTATTTAAATGTTTTGTAACCGAAGTTCTGTTAGTGTTGAAAAGTGAAGAAATTTGAATTTGATTTAACCAAATAGTTTCGTTGTCAAATGTAACATCAATTGCGGTTTGACCATTTTTAGACTGATAAATTTCTATTTTACTCATAATTAAAAATGCATATATACTGGCAAGTACTACTGGTTAATATATTTACACTAGTATCAAATTTCAAAAATAAATCTTTCTTAAATTAATATTTTAAGTTTTATTTGTGACTAAATAAATCATCTTCGTTCGCAAATTCTTCAAATTTCATATTACTTTTTTTATATTTATTTTAGTGATTTTGGTAACATTATTAAAAAATCTATTGCATTATTAAAATCAAGTTTGTCATAAAAAAATCCAACTTTACTTAGGTTTAAATAAAATAGATTTCTTTTATTCCAATAATTGAATTCTGATTGTATGAACCAAGCATTTTGTCCTAATTTTTCTGCTAAAAACCATTTTTCTAACAATCTTCCAACTCTTCCATTTCCATCTTCAAAAGGATGAATTTTTACAAATAATAAATGAATTAATGATGCGTAAAAAAAGGTTTCTTTTACCGATAAATCTTGTTTTAAAAGTAAATTTATTTCTTTAAATAAATCATCAAATTCGTTAATAACTAGTTCTTTAATGCAAGCTTCGTAAACTATTTTGCCAGTTTTTCCGTCTTTAATAACCATATCAGAATCTCTAACTTTTCCTCTGAAACTTGAATGCAATAAATGTTTGGAAATGATTTTATGAGCTTTTAATACATTAGTTTTTGATAACTTATTTTTTTGAGCAAATGTGTAGGCGTTGAATAAATCATTTGGTTTTTGAACTAAACTTGAAAGATATTTTACATTATTAGATTTGTACTTTACATAACTATCAATATCCATTTGTTCACCTTCTATTTTAGAAGATGACATTGCAGAAACTGCATTATAAAAATTGAAAGTTTCCGTTGATAATTCTATTTTTTTTATCTTGTTAAAATAAAAATCAATATTTATCTTTTGATATTCTTCGTAGCTTTTATAAATTAATTTATGAATGTTATTGC
>JAYVKR010000355.1:0-2386 GCA_043768185.1 Flavobacterium sp. | reverse complement strand
GCTGTTTCGTAATTAAAACTAATCATTGGTCTTGAAATATTCTTGAACTTTTTGATTAAAATTCGAGCGCAAAGGTAAGGTTTGTCTATTTAAAATTTCTACACTATTTAAATAATCTTGTAAACGCTTTGGAAGTGCGTTGGTGGTGTAGGTAAATTCTTTTTTATTAGTGTCTGCTTGACGCTTTTTTTCTTCGCCTTGTTGTTGTACGGCTTTGTCTAATTTAAGCATTTCGTATTTTAGATTTAGCATTTTTTGAAGTGTTTCGTTATTGAAACCTTTGTTTAAAAGTTGCTTTTCTATTTGGTTCATTTGATCTATTGTGCCTTGACCTTGTCCGCCCAAACCTTGTTTATTTAATTCGTTTTGCAATGCTTCGCGAAGTTGTTGTTGCTCTTTATAAATTTCCATAATTGCTTTGGCATCGTTTTCTCCATCTTCACCGTTTTCTCCATTTTCGCCTTGACCAGAAGAACCAGAACCCGATTTTCCATCATTACCTTTTTTGCCTTTTCCGTCTTTTCCGCCTTCTTTTTCTCCTTCTTTTCCTTCCTTTCCTTCGCCAAGTTTGTCGCCAGGTTTTTTTCCAGGTTTGGAACCTTCTTTCATTTTTTCGCTTAATCCTTCTTGTTTTTTTATTATGTCTGGCAATTGCATTCCGCTTCCAGAACCTTTTCCTGGAGATGGTTTTCCTTTGCCTTTTCCTGATCCAGACATTGATAATGACATTTGCATATTGGTTAACGTTTCTGCAAGCATATCGGCCAATTTGTTAGCTGAGCTTGTGGCAAATTGTTGATGCGAAACTCCTTTTGAAACATTAGCATCTGCCAACGTTTCAATTGCTTTGTCTACATTATATTCTACATTACCAACTTCTTTAGTTACTTCTTCTGCAATTTTTGGATTACGTAACGACATTGCGAAAAGCGAATCGTCAACATGCTTAAATTGCTGTTTTAAATCTTGTTGAATTTTAAGGTTTTTATTAAATGATGGTGAACCACGTTTTAGTCCTTTAAATTCTCCCATTACATCTTCTTGAGAGAATGAATATGCCAATAAATTATCTAGAATTTGACGTAACATGGCAACATCTTCTTCCATTTGATCTTGTTCTCCACCTTCCATACTGGCTTCCATATCCATACTCATTTCTTTCATTTTTTTGGAAGCGCTTTTTTGTTTTGGTTTTGCTGCAACTTTAGCATCTTTTTTTAACTCGTCTGATGCTTTCTTTAGATCTTCGTCTATACTTTTTTCTTTTGGAGCAGTATCTAGAAGTTCTACTGGAGCTTTTAATTCTTTATTTTCTTTAACTAGTTCTTTTAATTCTTCTTGAATTTTATCAAATTCTTTGTTTATTTCTTCTTGTTTTTCGACAGAATTTTCTTTTTCGTTTTCTGCTAATTTATCTTGCTTTTCTGATAATTTATCTAACTTTTCTTTTATTTGTTCTGCTTTCTTTTCTACATAATATTTTTTAGTAAGCTCAACAAGTTGTTGCAAACTTTTAGTTTGATTCTTGCTTTCGCGTTTCAATTTTTCCATTTTATCAAACAACTCTTCTTTTTCTAATTTTTCATTAAGTTCTTGAAGTTCGTCTAATAATTTTTTATTTTTTTCAAATTCCTTATCAACTTTTTCTAATCTTTGTTCAAGCAATTCTTTCTTTTCATCTTTCTTTTCTGTTTTAAATTTATCGAGATTATCTTTCATTTTCTCGGCAAATTCTTTCATCATCTCGTCTTGATTTTTTTGTTTTTCAAGAAAATCATTTACTTTTTGTTGGTCTTTAAATTCTAATGATTCTTTTTCTTTGCCCATTTTTTGCAACTTCTCCATCTCATTAATTTGCTTGGATTGGGTTTTTAACGATTTTTCTAACGAATTGATGTTATCATTTTGATCTTGAAATTCTTTATCTTCTTTTTCGGTATCTGTTTCAATTCTGTTAGAAAAAACAGACGATTTTGTAGTTTTATAATTATGAAGCGCATCGTTATCTGAAACTTCAAAATAATATTCATAAGAAACACCTTGTTGTACAGGAAGATTACTTGGGAAAGCAAATACAAACTGATCGTAAACATCTTTCTTTACAGCAATTGTTCCACGTTTAGCATTGCTTGGATTGTCTTTTGGATAATAAACAACAGATAATCTTGATAATCCATAATCATCTGAAACCTGACCTAAAACATAATTTTTTTCTATTTTTAAACTGTCTGGTGCATTGCCTACAGAAATTGTTGGAAATTGATCTTTTATAACAGAAATTTGGTAATTAAGTTTTTCATAATTAGCTACTTTATTGTTAGAAGTACGAATTTGATAATCAGTATTTTGTGTGATATTTTTAGACAATAAAAACGTGTTTTGTTGT
>JAYVKR010000354.1:0-2010 GCA_043768185.1 Flavobacterium sp. | reverse complement strand
AAAAAATCTAAGTCGGTTGCTTTAGAATTAGCCAATGAAATAGAACTATTTTATCAATTCTGGAATTTAAATTATACTAAAGGTCAAACTCTAGAATCTGTAGGTTTACATGAAGAAGCTTATTTTAAATATTTTGATTATCCAGATTTTGTTACCAAAGACAGTGGTTTTATTCAAATAAAAAAATATGCAGATATAAACGAATGTTCTGATTTATTAAAAAAAATTACAACAATTCAAGAAAAAACAAAAAAAGTAAAAGAAGAAATTTACAGAATGTTGATTGAGGATTTTAAATATTTTGATTAACCCTAAAAAAAGAAAATCCCAAAGCCGATACAAGCAAGTTAGAAAACGAAATTGATGAGTTGGTGTATCAATTATATGAGTTAACACCTGATGAGGTTGAGATTGTAAAAGCGAGTTAGATTTATAAAAAAAGTTATTAACAAAGAGAAAATCTTATTTGATACTTATTTGATAATAGAGTAATAAATTAACATTAATGCCTTATAGATAAAGGAAAGTTTATTTGATGGTTATTTGATTATGGAACAAGAAAGGTTAATAAATATAGTAAATCTATTAAAAAGATATATATAAATTAGTAAAAGAAGTATTAAAGATTTCTAAAGAAATTGTAAAAATTACATAAATAGTCCTATATTTGTACCAATAATACCAGCCACGCTTCTCATTTGAACAGCGCACCTAGGCTGGTTTTCGATTTTTATAAACTTGCCTATGAAATATTCTAAACTGCCAGTTCCAATTTTAGAGCAAATAGAAATGCTAAAAAATAGAGGTTTGCTATTTAATGATGAAAGTAAAGCAGCTCACTATTTATCTAATATAAGTTACTATAGATTAAGAGCTTATACATATCCTTTTCAAAACAATAAAGACGAGAATCATCTATTTACTACTAAGGTATATTTTGAGCAGATTATAGATTTATATGTTTTTGACAGGCATTTAAGATTATTAATTTTTGATGGAATTGAGAAAATCGAAATCGCGTTAAGAACTCAAATAATTTATAATTTCAGTTTGACACATGGAAGTTTTTGGCATATAAAACCAGAATTGTATAAAGATACCATGCGATTTGCAAATCAGCTAGATTCTTTACAAAAAGAGGTAGATAGAAGTAACGAAACTTTTATAGATCATTATAAAAACAAATATACTCAGCCAAGTGAACCGCCATGTTGGATGAGTTTAGAAGTGAGTAGTATGGGATTATTATCAAAAATATTTCAGAATCTTAAAAAATCGAAAGAAAAGAAAGATGTAGCCAAGCATTTTGGAATATCCAATCCAGAAATTCTAGAAAACTGGATGCATTGTTTTTGCAATTTAAGAAACATTTGTGCTCATCATGGTAGAATTTGGAACAGAAGATTAGTTCCAATTAAGTTACCTTATAACACTTACTTCCCATTTTTAGATAATGATAAAATTTACACCAATAAATTATATGCTTCACTTTGTTGTATTGAATATGTTTTACAAATAATCAGTCCTCAAACTACTTTTAAAAATAGACTTAAAGAATTAATGAAGAATTGTCCAATGAAACAAGAAAAAGAAATGGGTTTTCCACAAAATTGGGAGAACGATAAACTTTGGAAATAAAAAACACATAATTTAAACTTATTTCTATAGTAAGGAAAGCTATACTCAAAACAACAAATAACCATCAGTTGATTTTTCTTTTAAATATTTCTTTCTAAAAATCAAGCTTTTATCATTATCTTTAATCAGCACGTTTTTGTCTTTTTTATAGGTTTCTAAAAATGTTATGGCTTTTAATAAATCAATTTCTGTTGCATATTTTGTAAACGGTCTTTTTATTATTGCATCCCATTTATCATTCACAGTAGTGTCATAAGCAATTCTTAAATAGCAATGATTTCTAAAATTTAATTCAGCATTATATTGAACATCAAGTTCGTTTGAAAGTTTTTTTACTTGCTCAATTAATTCATTTTTAGATAAATTCATAGT
>JAYVKR010000353.1:0-2178 GCA_043768185.1 Flavobacterium sp. | reverse complement strand
CCATTAACGCTTGGCGGAAAAGCTAAGTTTATGATTGCCAATGTACTTGCAGCAACTTTGGCTGCTTACTTACAAGGATTTAAAACCGAAGATATTAGTTTATCACTACAAACTTTCATTCCAAGTGCTGCACAAACGCCAGGAAGAATGAATATTTTTGAGTTTAAAAAATTCAAAGTCTTGATAGATTTTGCCCACAATGCCTCAGGTTATCGTGGTGTAGAAGATTATTTGAATAGTGTTGAAGCCACCAAAAAAATTGGAATTATTGCAGGTGTTGGCGACAGAAGAGATGAAGACATTAAAGAATGTGCCAAAATTGCTGGTAGAATGTTTGATCACATAATAATAAGACAAGAAAAATATCTAAGAGGAAGAACCGAAGAAGAAATTATAAATTTAATTCTAGAAGGCATTGCCGAAAGCGGAAGACCAGTAACGCACGAAATTATTCCTAAAGAAGTAGAAGCCATAAAACACGCTATAAACAACGCAGTTGAAGGAAGTTTTATAACTGCTTTGAGCGATGTGGTTACTAATGCTATTAATATTGTTCAGGAATATTTGGACAAAGAAAATGAAGGTGGGGTTTTGTAAAAGAGGATTTTTATAAAAATAATGTTGAATAAAAAAGTATATAATTATATTTAATTTCTTAAATAAATTGTATTTGTTATGTGACTATTGGTTAGTTGATAACAATATTATCGCGAATCGAGTAAAATAGAACTATTGAAGCTTATGAAGTATAGAGACAAATGGCAATTATTGCTAGGAGAAATGAGATTTAGACAAAAGTCACCAACTATTCCTTCAGATGGAAGAAATCCTTTTGAGAATGATTATGGAAGATTAATTTCAAGTGCGCCAATTAGAAGATTACAAGACAAAACTCAAGTTTTTCCACTAGAAAAAAGTGATTTTATAAGAACACGTTTAACTCATTCTTTAGAAGTATCATACATTTCTGGTTCAATTGGTCAAAGTATTGAAAAAATATTATTAGATAAGAAAGATATAACAATCAATGAAAAAGGATTGTTAAGCTCATTATAAAGAGTTGCTGGATTAATCCATGATTTAGGAAATCCTCCTTTTGGTCATTTTGGCGAAGAAGCAGTAAAAAAATTCTTTGTTGATTATTTTAAAAAGCAAGAAAAAGAAGCAAAAGGAAATTTACTTACTTTACTAGAAAAAGCCGATTTTGAAAATTTTGATGGAAATGTTCAAACTTTAAGAATTTTGTCCAAACTATATTATTTTGGAGATGAATTTGGTTATAATTTAACATATTCAAGTCTTGCATCAATAATAAAATATCCATCCAATTCAATTGATGGCAATAAAGGAAAATCATCTACAGAAATAGCAAAGAAGAAGTTTGGTTATTTCGTAACAGAAAATGAAACTTATAATGAACTAAATAGATATCTGAAAACAAAAAACAGAAGAAGTCCTATTGTTTATCTTCTCGAAGCGGCTGATGATATCGCTTATAGTGCAGCAGATATTGAAGATGGAATCAAATTAGGAATAATAAATATTTTTGATGTAAGAGAAATATTTATCAAAAATCTTACTGTAAATAAAGATGTTGTAATTAATAAAATTGATGAACTTATTAAATTATATTCAGAAAAGAATCTAAACAAATCTATAATAATCCAAAAGTTTAGAATTCATACACAAAGAATAATGATTGAAGAAATTATTAATTCTTTTGTCGACAAGTACGATGAAATAATGAATGGAGAATTGGAAGAAGAAATTATAGATATTTCAAAAGCCTCTGATATCAGAAAAGCATATAAAAAACTTCAATATAAAGTTTTTGATGATAAAAACATTGTGAAAAAAGAAATTGCAGGTTGGGAAGCAATTTATGGTTTGTTAAAAATATTTACTAAAGCTTCTGAGAGTCCAAATTTTAAACCAGAAGGAAATACTTATGAATCAAGATTATATAAAATGATTTCATCTAGTCATAGAATAGTCTTTGAAGAAGTAGAAAAATATAAAAATGAGGAATATAAAAAACTACAATTAATTGTTGATTTTATAACAGGTATGACAGATAGCTATGCAATAAATTTATACCAAGAACTTAAAGGGATTAAATTATAAATTTATGTATTACGAATATTTCGATATAAAGAAAGAATTTTATAATCATTTTCA
>JAYVKR010000352.1:0-7226 GCA_043768185.1 Flavobacterium sp. | reverse complement strand
TCATAATGACAAATTTAATTATTTAATGGTTATGGCAAAATTTTATTAACAAAGTTTGTTAACAATTTCAATATTTTTTCTTTTATTTGAATTTCAAATATTTACAATGCACGAACAAGAAATTATATGCCTTTTAGCACTACTAAAAATTGATGGAGTTGGCGATATTGTTGCCAAAAAACTACTAAATCATTGCGGAAACGCAGAAGAAATTTTTAAAACTAAAGCATCAACTTTATCATCAATTGATGGAATTGGTCAAGTATTAATTAAAAATTTAAAAAACAAACACGTTTTTGATCAAGCCGAAGCTGAATATAAATACATTCAAGCCAACAACATTAACACACTTTTTTTTAAAGACGATAACTATCCTAACAAGTTAAAACATTGCATTGATGGACCAGTTTTATTGTTCACATCTGGCAATATAAATTTAAATTCTCAAAAAATAATTAGCATTGTTGGCACAAGAGAAATCACATCTTACGGAACAGAATTTTGTAAAAAATTAATAGAAGATTTAGCGCCATTAAATCCAATTATCGTTAGCGGATTTGCTTATGGTGTTGATATTGTAGCACACAAAGCTGCAATGGAATACAACTTGCAAACCATTGGCGTAATTGCGCATGGATTGAATCAAGTATATCCAAAAATTCATAAAAAATACGTTGCCAAAATGGAAGAAAATGGTGGCTTTATGACCGAATTTTGGAGTACATCCAACCCAGAAAAAGAAAATTTTGTAAAACGAAATCGCATTGTTGCTGGTATGACAGAAGCAACTATTGTTATAGAAAGTGCCGAAAAAGGTGGTTCGTTAATTACTGCCAATCTTGCTAATGATTACAACAGAGATGTTTTTGCCGTGCCTGGAAGAACAAGCGATAAATTTAGTCAAGGTTGTAATAATTTGATAAAAACGCAACGTGCCAATTTACTAACATCTGTTGCTGATATTATGTATATTTTAAATTGGGAGATTGCATCTAAAGATCAGAATGACAATAAAGTAATTCAGAAACAATTGTTTGTTACATTAGAAAACGACGAACAAAAAATTTATGATTATTTACTTAAATCTGGCAAACAAGTTTTAGACATCATTGCATTAGAATGTGATTTTCCTGTGTTTAAAATTTCGTCTATTTTATTAAATATGGAATTAAAAGGTGTAATTCGTCCATTACCAGGAAAATTATTTGAGGTGATTTAGATATATATTTTTAAAATTAATATAGTACTAAATATCACATTGAGCTTGTCGAAATGTATGTTGATAAGAACTTCGACAAGCTTAGTTTGACACTTTTTTAAATTTGATTTTACGGTTTAATAAAAAGGTCTTCTTTTACAAAATTATATAAATTAAAAATAATTGGCTTAAATCAACTATTTTTGCCCACTAAAAAATTGAAAACTATGAATATTATTGAACTTTTTGAAAATGCCAGTGTTAAAAATGCAACTTCAACTTACACATCAGATGATACTGTAAAAGTGAGACAACAATTTGACATTGAAAAAACTCAAAATCCTTCAATAGATTCTAATGTAGCGTCCAATTTAATTTTGGCAATGACCAATCATACTAATGAATTGAACTTTATTGCTAATAATAGAATTTTATACAACTTTTTTTCTAAGAAAAATTTATCTCGAGATAAGTTCAATCCTTCTGGTGTTTCTGCTAATTCTGAAAATGTAAAATCGTTTATAAATGAATTTTTATCTAAAGATTTGAATTCGTTTTTTGATGAAAAAATGGAGCAAAATAAATTTGACGAATTAGACGATTTACTTCAAGAAAAAGCTAATTTACCTCAAAACGTTTTAGACAAATTAAATTCTAAAATAACAGAAAAATTTGATAAAGTAATAAGTTTACTTAACGATTTTGATTCTAATAATTTTACACAAATAAATTTTTTAAAACACAGAAGTTTTTATGATTTATTAACCCATTTTAAATCGCAAGAAAACGATGAAAAAATAAAATCAATTCTTGTAAAAATGCGAACTTCTGCACATTTTGTTGGCAGCCAAGATTTTAATGATTCTATGATGTTATCAATGGCAAATTACAAACCTGTAGATAACGATTTGGCAAGTACATTAAAAAGTAATAAAGACGAAGCGTTTGATAGAAACCAAAAAACGTCTTCTTCTGGTGGTTCTGCTATGTCAATTGGAACCGTAATTATTATAGGAATTATAGTTATTAGATTGGTTTTATTGATGGTAAGATGTAATAGATAATTATTTCAAACCTAAATTTCCATCAAAATCATTAAAGCTATCTCTGTGTTTGGGTTTTACTTTTAGTAATTCCCAAAGTTGCGAACAAACCGATTTTAGTTCTACAAGATTTTGATTTTCTAATGCTTTTTCACCCAATTCAATTAGCTTGTTAGATTTAGTTGTATTGCTATAATTGTCATCATCAAGAAAACGATAATGGTAAAAATAATCTATAAAACGTTCGTCTTGCTTCAAGTAAATATTGTCTAGTAAAGTGTCTAATTCCTTTGTTTTTTTACGAATTAAATATTTGTTATTAGACTCAAGAATTTCTTTTTCGTTCTTAATTATTTTTTCATATTCTTCAACTTGTCTAGCGTTGGCGCGTTCTAGATAGCTTTCAAAAACTTCTTTGGTTTGCGTGTATTCACTCAATTCTGTCAATACGTGTTTGTGGCGCACCAAATCGTCATATTCTTGAATTGTAATGCGTTTCATTTCATCTATTTGATACTTTTTATCTGTAGATTTATCGTTTTCAATGGCTAAAGATTCGTTGTATAAAATTGTTAAATGATCTTGAATTCGTTTTAACTTGGCTAAATATTCGTAATTTTCTTCTTCTTCATTTTCTTCAATTTCTAATGTAATTTCGTCTAAAACTTCTTTAATTTCTGATGTTAATTTTTGTAATGAAACGGTTCGCTGATGTGGATTAAAAACTTCGTTAATTTCTAAATCTAAAGAACTGATGTAAACATTTACACTTAAATCTCTAGATTCTGATATTTTAAAATTCAGCTCAATATCCATTCCTTTTAGTAAATCTTGCTGAAAATTTTTACCCAAAATTTCTATATAACCAATAGTTAAGTTACTGCCAATCATACTTCCAGCGTTTCCTTCAACAATATTTATTATTAATTTATCGTCAGAGTTTTTTAAAATATTTTTAGAACAGGTTTTGTAAATGGTTTTCTTTAAAGGTAAAATATCATTTTTCTTAAAAATGCGTTCCATTAACGATTTTCCTGTTTGTTCATCAATTTCTAAGCAAATATCGTTGGGTAAAGGTTGACCAGAAATAGTGTAAAGTCCGTTGGTAATTTGAACAGAATTATTTTGATAAACCTGTAATTGACTGCTATCAAAAAGAAATAGTGAAAAAATATTGGTAGCTTTTTCTAATAAAGGAACAAATTCTGATATTTTATTGTTGGCTTTTAAAATTCCGGTATCAAATCCGCCATCGCCACGAGTTATTCTATAAAATCCGTTAAAAGTTGAAGGTAAAATAGCAACAATTAATTCTTCTTTATCTTTAGAATGTGGTTCAAAAATTAAATCTATTTTTAACTCTTCTGTTTGTAAATTAGATTCATTTGTAGTTTCTTTTTCTGTAATTTCTGATGGTTTTGAACCTGCATAAAATGTTGCTCCAAGCACAACAGCAGTTGTTGGATCTATAGAAGAATCTACAATAATGTTAGTTCTAATTTGTAATTCTTGACGAATGTATGGAATGTAAGTTGTGCCACCAACAAGTATAATTCGTTCAATATCAGAAAAATGCAAACTATTTTCGGTAATTAATTTTTGCGTAAGCTGAAATGAATCTTCAAATTTTGGTTTTACAATTTCTTCAAATTCTAGTTTAGAAATCTCAATGTCTAATGAAAGATCTAGTTCGTCAAATTCTATTTCAATATTGGTTTTTTCCTTTAGCGATAATTCTTTTTTAGCTTCTTCAGCTTTAAAAAGCAACTCAAAATATAGTTTTTTATAAGTTGCATCATCACCAGAAACCATAGTATTCCAAAGATTTTTTTCGTTGGATTGTGCTTCAATTTTTGGACAAATAATTTTTTCTACAAACAATGTATCTAAATCTACACCACCAAGAAAATTATTTCCTTTATGATCAATTACTTTTAATTCGCGCTGGTCAATTTTTACTAAAGCAACATCAAATGTTCCGCCACCAAAATCATAAACCAACCATTTTTTTTCTGATTGAACGTCTAAATTCTGAAAATTAGAATATGCCAAGCAAGCAGCAATTGGTTCTTGAAGCAAAACTACTTCATCAAAACCAGAGGAATAACCAGCTTTTTTAGTGGCATTGGTTTGAATTGTGTCAAATGAAGCTGGAATTGTAATTACCGCACTTTTAGGATTTTCGGCTTGCGTAAAATTTATTAATTCTTTTAAAACCATTGACGAAAGTTCTATGGGAGAAATAGTTTTATCTAAATCTTTTACAAAATAACTTTCATCAGAACCCATTTTTCGTTTAAAAGAGGCAAAAACCGCTTCAGAATTAGATAAAAAATGTTCACGAGCTTTATCGCCAATTTGAATTCGTCCTTTTCTAAAAGATACTACAGATGGAATGGTATCTTTAAAACCAACAGGATTTTTATAAATGGTAACTTTGCCGTTTTCGTATTTGGCAATGGCAGAATTGGTTGTGCCTAAATCAATTCCGATATTAATATTTTTCATAGTATTTCTCTAAAATTATTCGGCAATTACTACGCCTTTTTGCACTAAAGTATAACCGTCATTTTCTTTTTTATAAATTACTGGTTTTAAAACTTTAGTAATTTTTTTAGCATTTGGGTTTAGTAAATTTGCTTCAATTGATGCATCTCTTTCGTCATAATTGGTTCCAATTGGGTTAATAATTTTATAACCCAACTCTTCTAATTCGTGTTGAATTCGGTTTAAATTTCTATCAAAAACTTCAATATTTTGTTCGTTTGCTTTTTTTTCTATTTCAAACAATTGATTTATAATGGCTTCCATTTTATAACTATAATTAACACATAATTAGGAAGGCAATTTACAATTATTTTGTTTTTTATTAGAATAGTTTTAGGAGAAAACATTTAAAATTCTATTTTTGTTTTTCAGCAAGATGTGAAAATATGAATATAATTGAACTTTTCGAAAAACTAGGATTAAATAACAATAAGGTTGTTCAGTTTTCGCAAGAAGAAATTATTCGTATAGAAAAACAAGTTAATGTTGAAAAAAAAATCAATCCAGATGTTGATGTAAATGTTGCTGAAAATTTAATTGATGCTTTAAAAAAATATCCTCAAGAGTTCAATTTTATTATAAATCATAGAAATTTATATAATTTTTTTGCAAACACTAATTATTATCAAGACAAATTTAATGCACAAGAAATTGTAATAGATGATGATAAAATTAAAAAATTTATAGGCAATTATTTAGAAGAAGAATTGACCTTGTTTTTTGATAAATATATATTAAACAACCAATACAATCAAGTAAATGACTTATTAAGTAATAAAAAATATTTTCCCGAAGATTTATTATACAATTTAGAAAAAAAAGCCAATGCTAAAGTTGAATATGTTTTAAGAACTTTAGAAAACGAACAATCTGGATATTCTAGTATTTTATATATTAAATATCCTGTTTTTTATGAGTTTCTGTCGCATTTTGCTTCATTAGAAATGGATCAAAATATAAATGTGCTATTGAGTTATATAGTAGATATTTATAACATTGATAAAAAATCTGAATTTGCTGGAAGCACCATGATTGCGATGAATAATTTCAATGCATTTGACGAAGAACTGATAGATGTTTTAAGTAAAAACAGCAAAATTGTTAGAGATAATAAAAGTGGTAGTAATGTTGGTGGTTCTGGTTTTTCTTGGAGAACGTTTGGCATTATACTTTTTGTGTTGATAAAGTTGGCGTTTTTTACAAATAAATGTTCTAGTAATTCTAGTTCTAACAGTATTGATACGTTTAATTATAATAATGGAAATCAATCTGAAATTAACAAAGTAAGAATAAATTTATTTCTAAATTATTTAGTTATTTCAAGTGTTAGCGATTTATCTAAAATTGATTTAAATACTAGTATTAAAACAGGAGAAAATCCTTTTGAAAATATTTTTGTTACCAATAATGATCCAAAAGAATTTAAAAAAAATGTAAATTTAAAAAACGAATCTAATTATGATTTAATTCTAATTATAAAAAGTTTTTTAAACGGAAAAGAAGGTTATCCTGAAGAAGCAATTTTTATAAAAAAAGGTGAGTCTACTAGTATTGAAAGCTCTGGAAGTTATCATTTTTATTTTGGAAATGAATTGGCAAAATTTATAACTTCAGATAAAGATTCGAATACAAATTATAATGGTATTTTTAAAGAAAATAGGTTCTTAATTCAGCCAAATAATAATTTAGACATCATAAAAAAAGAATTTATAGTTCAAAAAGATGTAATTGTAACTCAAAAAGGTTCTCGTATAATTATAAAATCACCATTTTTATATTGCTCAAATGATAGTATAAAAACTAGCGTTGATGAATATGAATTTAAATAATTTTTTTACTCAAACCCCAACTTCAATCTAACTCTACCCAAAACTTCATTAGCAATTAAATGTGCTTTGCTTGCGCCAATTTTAAGTAAATTATCTACTTCTTCAAGGTTGTTAATATAGTAGTTGTATTTTTCTCTTTCTGTTTTAAACTTTTCGCAAATTAATTCAAAAAGTGCTTGTTTTGCGTGACCATAACCATAATTTCCTCCAGTATAATTCTGTTTCATAGTTGCAATTTGTTCTTCATTGGCAACTAGTTTATAAATGGCAAAAATTTTGCAAGTTTCATAATTTTTAGGTTCTTCAAGTGGCGTACTATCACTTTCTATAGACATTATTTGTTTGCGTAATGCTTTGTCATCAAGAAAAATATTGATAATATTTCCACGAGATTTACTCATTTTTAAACCATCAGTTCCAGGAATATACATGGTTTCTTCTTGCACTTTTCCCTCTGGAATTACAAATGTTTCTTCCATTGCAAAGTTAAATCTTGATGCTACATCGCGAGTAATTTCTATGTGTTGCATTTGATCTTTTCCTACAGGAACAAAATTGGCATCATACAATAAAATATCGGCAGCCATAAGCATTGGATAAGAAAATAAT
>JAYVKR010000351.1:0-5078 GCA_043768185.1 Flavobacterium sp. | reverse complement strand
AATGGTTTCTTTTCGCTTTGGTTGATACCAAAAATAAGCTAAATTCCAATTTTGAACAGCCATAACTATGGCAAATTGAAAGTAATTTACTTTCTAAATCTTATTATTTACAACAATTTAAATTAACAAAAATGAAACTAATATCTAAATTATTGGTAGCAATTACTTTATTGCTATCAGTTACAACAACAAATGCGCAAATAAAAAATAAAATTTCAGAAACCGTTAAAATATCTGGTAACTGTGGCATGTGTAAAGAAAAAATTGAAAAAGCTGGAAATCTTAAAAAAATTGCTAAAGTAGATTGGAATAAAGAAACCAACTTGGCAACATTAACTTATGATTCTAAAAAAACCAATCAAGATGAAATATTAAAAAGAATTGCTTTAGCTGGTTATGACAGTGAAAAATTTCTTGCTCCAGATACTGTTTACAACAATCTTCACGGATGTTGCCAATATGAAAGAGTTGGAAAAATAGAAACTAAAGTTGAAGAAAAAAACATTAAAAAAATGGATATGTCTGATAATGTTAAAACCATTGATAACCAAGAAGTAAATCAACTTGATGGTGTTTATGAAAACTATTTTGCTGTAAAAGATGCTTTAGTTAAAACTGATGGAACTGCTGCTGCTGCAAATGCAAAAATACTTCTTACAACAATAAATGAAGTTAAAATGGACGCTTTAAAAATGGATGTTCATATGGTTTGGATGAAAGTTTTAGAAAATTTAAAACAGGATGCAACCGCAATTGCCGCAACATCTGACGCTAAAAAACAAAGAGATTCTTTTGATACATTATCGGTTTCAATTTACGAATTAATAAAAATTTCTAAAACAGAAACACCAACCTACTACCAATTTTGTCCAATGGCAAACGATGGAAAAGGCGCCAATTGGTTAAGCAAAGAAAACAATATTAAAAATCCATATTTTGGATCAATGATGCTTTCTTGCGGAAAAACTGTAGAAACTATTAAATAATTTCAAAATTTATGAAAAATATATTCGTTTATATATCGCTATTTTTATTTGCATTAAATGCCAATGCTCAAATTGCCAAAGCTGAAATAATTGCTACTGGTTTAACTTGTTCTATGTGTTCTAATGCAATAAATAAACAGTTTAAAGCACTTGCCGAAGTAGAAAATGTAGAAACCGATTTAAACACCAATACATTTACAGTTTATCTAAAAAAAGATTCTAAAATCACACCAAGAATTTTAAAAGAACGTGTAGAAAAAGCTGGTTTTTTTGTTGGTTCTATGATAATAACAATGCAATTTGAAAATCTAAATGTTTCAGATAATTTATCTGTAACTCAAGATAATTTACCATTAATTTTTATAGATTCTAAACCTAAAACGTTGAATGGTGAAACTAGAGTTAAAATTTTAGACAAAGGTTTTGTGACTCAAAAAGAATATAAAAAATTATCTAAATTGTATGCAAAATATCCAAGTTATGCATTTGAAAACGAAGATAATTATCATTTAAAAACCATTTAAAATGAAGCAATTATTTATTGGTTTCATTGTACTAATTTCTTTTCAAATAAAAGCACAAGAACTATTTGTTTTTACAGAACCTGCAAGCAATATGCCAAGCAATTCTATTGGAATTCGTTTGGGTCAATCGCTACTGAATGAGCAAATAAAATCGGGTTATAATTATCATATAATGCCCGAAATTATGTGGGGAATTAATAAAAATTTGATGATTCACGCTTCGGCTTTTGTAAGTAATAGAAACACAAATTTAGTTACCGAAGGTGGAAGTTTTTACGCAAAATATCGATTTTTTTCGATAGATGATTTACACAGTCATTTTAGATTAGCAACTTTTGGAAGATACAGTTTTAACAATGCCGATATTCATCAAGAGGAAATTGAAACTATGGGACACAATACAGGATTTGAAACTGGAATTATTGCAACTCAGTTGATTAACAAAGTAGCAATTAGCTCAACATTATCTTTTGAAAAAGCATTTGATAACAAACCTAATTATGATTTTCCATCAACTCAAAGTAATAATGCTACAAACTATTCTTTATCGTTTGGCAAATTAGTTTATCCAAAAAAGTATACCAGTTTTAAGCAAACCAATATTAATTTAATGGTTGAATTTTTAGGTCAAACGCTAAACGAAAACGGAAAATCATATTTAGATATTGCGCCATCAATTCAATTTATAATTAACAGTCAAGCCAGAATTGATTTGGCTTACAAACAAGAATTGTACGCTTCAATGATACGATCTGCACCAAGCGGATTTTACCTTAAAATGGAATATACATTTTTCAATATTAAAAAAAACAAGTAATTATACAAATTCCATCATTAGTAGTGTAACATATTTATTAACAGTAATTTGTAAATTTACACATCTAATAATTTAAATATAAACTTATGAAAAAAGTAATTTTAATTGCAACATTTAGCATTTTCACATTGGTTTCTTGCAACCAAAAAACAAAAGAAGTAACAACAACCGATTCAGAAATGATGGAAAACGATTCGACTATGATGGACAATGATTCTACAATGATAAACGATGGTTCTTCTAAAGAAATGATGGCAGAAAAAATGTATGCTTGCCCAATGCATCCAGAAGTTCAAGGAAAAATGAACGACAAATGTTCTAAATGCGGAATGAAATTGACTGAACCAGTTGCAGATAACGCTGCTGAATAAGTTTTTAATTTCATTAAAATAACAAATCAACTTTGCTTAGAAACTTTGTCAAAGTTTAATATTTTGACAAAGTTATCTAACATACTAAAATCTAATGACACATAAATATACGGTTACTGGAATGACATGCTCAAGTTGCGAAGCCAAAGTAAAATCGGCATTAATAACCATAGAAAATGTTACCGAAGTTAAAGTATCTAAAGCTGAAAATACTGCAACTATAACCATGGACAAACATGTGGAATTATCTAAACTTCAAAATGTATTAGAAAGTAAATATCAAATCACGGCTAAAAATCATAATGGAATTGAAGAACAAGCAAAATCTTGGTTAGAAACTTACAAACCCATTTTATTAATTTTCTTTTACATCATTATTGTTACAACACTAATACAATTTAAAAATGAAAAATTTAATTTGATGCAAGCCATGCAGCATTTTATGGCAGGTTTTTTTCTAATTTTTTCTTTTTTTAAACTTTTAAATTTAAAAGGATTTGCAGAAAGTTATGTTATGTATGATGTTTTGGCTAAAAAAATTCCAGCTTGGGCTTACATTTATGTTTTTGTAGAATTGGGCTTAGGTATAGCATTTGTAATTAATTACAATCCTATAATTACCAATTTAATAACTTTAATAGTAATGAGCATAAGCATTATTGGTGTATTGCAAAGTGTATTGAATAAAAAGAAAATTCAATGTGCTTGTCTTGGTGCTATTTTTAATTTACCAATGAGTACTGTTACAATTATTGAAGATGGATTAATGATAATAATGAGTATTTTAATGTTAACTAATTTAGTATAAAACATGAAAAACATTTTTATAATATTATTGCTGTTTTTAAATAATTCTTTTTTGGTTGCTCAAATAAAAACCAAACCACAAACATTTTATACTTGTGTAATGCATCCAGAAATTCACGAAAGTAAACCTGGTAATTGTCCAAAATGTGGCATGGTTTTAATAAAAGAAAAATCAAAACCTATAAAAAAAGCAGTTGTAAAAAAACCTGTAGTTGTCAAAAAAATACTATCCGAAAATAAAAAAGAAGTTTCTGAAACTAAAAAAGTAAGTACTAATTTACCAATTCAAAAACCAGTTTTAGAAAATAAAATAAAACCCAAAACCATTTCTAAAACAGTACGTTATGATTTATATGTTCGCGACACCATTGTAACTATTGGCAACAAACCAAAACGTGCTATTGCTGTTAACGGACAAATTCCGATGCCAACTTTAACGTTTACCGAAGGTGATATTGCAGAAATTTATGTTCATAATGAATTAAAAGAAAGTACTTCATTGCATTGGCACGGATTAATGTTGCCCAACAAAGAAGATGGTGTTCCATACTTAACACAAATGCCTATAAAACCTGGTACAACACACAAATTTACTTTTCCAATAATTCAAAATGGAACGCATTGGTATCACAGTCATTCAGGTTTACAAGAGCAAATTGGAATGTATGGTTCGATGATTTTAAACAAAAAACCTGAAGACGAAAAGTTTAGAGAAGGCATTGACGATTTACCAACAATTCCTGTAATTCTTAGCGAATGGAGCGATGTAAATCCTAACAATATTCACAGAATGTTACACAATGCAACCGATTGGTTTGCCATTCAAAAAGGTACAACTCAAAGTTATGCCGAAGCTATTCGAGCTGGACATTTTAAAACCAAAATTGCCAACGAATGGAAACGAATGAACGCAATGGATGTTAGTGATATTTATTATGAAAAATTTCTAATAAATGGTAAAAACGAATCAATAGCTCCGATTTTTAAATCGGAGAAAAAAATTAGATTGCGAATATCAAATGGCGGTGCATCAAGTTATTTTTGGTTGACTTATGCAGGCGGAAAAATTACAGTAGTTGCAAGCGATGGAAACGATGTTGAACCAGTTGAAGTAGATAGATTGCTCATTGCAGTTTCTGAAACGTATGATGTTATTGTAGAAATTCCAGAAGATAAAACTTCGTATGAATTTTTGGTAACATCCGAAGACAGAACAAAATCGGCATCATTATATATAGGAGAAGGAATTAAACAATTGACAGCGCCACTTTCTAAATTAAAATATTTTGAAGGAATGAAAATGATGAATTCTATGATGAAAATGAATGGCGACCTTGACGATATGAATATGAAAATGTCCTATAATAAAATGGATATGAATTCTGTAATGTATCCTGAAGTCTCAAAAGATTCAATTACAACTCTAAATTATACAATGCTAAAATCACCTTTTAAAACCAATCTTCCAAAAGATGCACCAGTAAAGGAATTACGATTTGAATTATCTGGAAATATGAACCGTTATGTTTGGAGTTTAGACAACAAAGTAGTTTCTGAAACCGATAAAATTTTA
>JAYVKR010000350.1:0-2495 GCA_043768185.1 Flavobacterium sp. | reverse complement strand
GTATAAGGTCTCCATTGACTTTCGTCAAATATTTTAGTAGTTGTAAAATCACTGGTAGCGACTAATAATTTTTCATCTTTAATAACAACTTGACCTTCTTTAAAACTTCTATTTGGAGTCCAAGTTAATTCTTTAATATCAGTAGGAGGAATATAATATCCAAAACATTTTGGCCAATCGGGACAACCCATTCCAGATCCAGTCATTCTAACTAAAGCACCAGCAACTATTACTAAATATACTAAAACCAGAGAAATCTTGGCTGATTTTAAAAAGTTTTTTTTCATTTAAATTGTATTCATTTATGCTACAAAAATAAGTATAAAATGTAACTATTTAAATTAACATCTGTTAATGATTTGCTTATTTTATAAAATATATTGCTATAATTTCTAATAAAAATATTTTTTAATTGAAAGATTGAAAAGCAATAAGCATAAAAAAACCGTCTTAAAAATTATTTTTAAGACGGTTTTATATTATATAGTAAACTTTATAATGGTTTTAAAACACCATTAATTGCATGAATTACGCCATTGGTACATTGAATATCTGTTGCAACGATTGGAGCTAAAATGTTATTTGCATCTTTAATCTTTTTAGTTCCGTTAGATTCAACTATTGTTAAATTTTGACCTGCAAAAGTTGCTATTACATTAGTATTTAACAAAGTAGCATTTAAACGATTTTGCCCAACAACAACGTGGTATTTTAAAGTAGTTTCTAATGCAGGAGCAGGAATATTTGATAAACCTGCATAGTTATTGGCTGTTAAAAAAGCGGTAAATGCACCATTTGTTGGAGCAAAAACTGTAAAAGGAGCATTAGCAGTTCCAGATAAAGTACTTACAAAACCAGATGCTGGATTGAAAGACAATGCTGCAACTAAAGAAGAAAAATTTGCATTTGCAGAAGCATGAGTTACAACTGTAGGTAAGCCTATAACGGCATCAACAACATTTAAAACACCATTATTAGCAAGAATATTAGAACTTGTAATATTAGAAACACCATTAATTTTTACAGAAGTAACGCTAGAAACTATAGTTTTTTTAACATATAAACTAAGTGTATTTTCTGTTGAAGCTGCGCCTTTAGCAAGCGATTTTAAATAACCGTCCAATGGTAATGTTGTAGTTGTATATTTAGCATCAATAACGTGATTTAATAATAGTTGTTTTAAATCGGCTGTAGGAACTTCATCTAAATTGGCATAACCATTAGCTGTTAAATAGGCACTAAAGGCATCGTTGGTAGGAGCAAAAATAGTATACGGACCTTGACTGTCAAGTGTATTTACTAAATCTGTTTTAATTAATGCAGCATTCAGTGAAGATAAAGTTGCTGTTTCTGAAATTATTTTACTAATAGAATTTTTCTTTGCATTTGCGTCAGGATCAGTTGTACAACTTGATAGCGCAAGTACAAAACTGAATATCATTAGTAAGCCAAATGATTTTTTAATAGAACGAATTTTTTTCATAATTTTTTTAAGATTGGTTTAGAAAACTTTAAAATAGATTTTTTAAAATTTAACAATTAGTATTCACAAAATTTTAACAAATATATGCTTTTAAAAAAAAATACCAAATTATATTATATTGTTTTTTATATAATTGAAATAATTCTACAAATATTAGTTTTTAATATACTTTTTTAAGTAATTTGAAGTTTACATAGTTAAAGATAAAATATATGAAATTTATAGTGGTTTTTTTATTATTCACGTCAACACTATTTTCCCAAGAAATAAATAAACTAGACGATAAAGGTTTAAAAGATGGCTTGTGGAAAGGCGTTTATGCACAATCTAAACGTCCAAGATACGAAGGTACTTTTAGTCACGGTAACGAAGTTGGAACATTTAAATTTTTCGATGATACAGCAGTTGGAACTGTAATTGCTACTAGAGAATTTAATGCTAAAGATAATTCTTGCTACACCATTTTTTACAATCAAAAGAAAAATAAAGTTAGTGAAGGTAAAGTGATAAATAAATTATTTGAAGGAGAATGGAAATATTATCATGAAGATTCAGATAAAATAATGACACTAGAGTTTTATACCAACGGAAAGTTAAATGGTGTACGAAAAGTGTATTATCCTAATGAAAAAATTGCCGAAGAAGCAACCTATAAAAATGGAATAAAAAACGGAGTTTATAAAAAATATTCTGATACAGGAATTGTTTTTGAAGAATGTACCTATATAAATGGCGAATTTGATGGTGCTGCAATTTATAAAAATTCTAAAAATGAAGTTGTAGCTAAAGGTGTTTTTAAAAAAGGTAAAAAAGAAGGTATTTGGGAATTTACAAATAATGGAAAAACTACTAAGCAAAACATGAGTAAACCCAATACTAAAAAATTTGTAAAACGAACAAAACCAGTACAACAAGAATAAATAAATAATTTATGACACTTCAAGAACTTGGCGGAAGATTTTTAATTTTACTAATTTCTATTCTAATATTATATTTTTTTTCTAACAGAAAA
>JAYVKR010000349.1:0-14236 GCA_043768185.1 Flavobacterium sp. | reverse complement strand
TTGTACTAATCCTGTTGTCATGTTAGTTACTCTAAAACGGTAACCTTGTGCGCCAGATACATTATTAGCAAATACATCTGAATCTATCAACGGTAAAGTTACACCACATTGTGTTGATTGAACTGTTGATACTATTGGTGTACAACCTTCATCTATTGTACCATTACAATTGTTGTCTAATCCATCATAACAAAGTTCTGGTGCGCCTGGATAAACTGTTGCTTTTGTATTATCACAATCGGTATTGTTTAATGAATATCCGTTTGGCGCAACTGCTGCATTAGCAACACAAAGTGTTACTGAACTTCCAGCTCCAAATCCGTCGTTGTCTGTATCTAAATAATAAGTTCCATTTACAAATACTGATGCATTGGCATCGTTACAATCTAACCCTAATGTAGTTAAAGAATATCCTGCAGGAACTGTTGCACCATAGCATACTACTTGAGTTCCGTTATTATAATTATCTGAATCAACATCTATAAATAAAGTTGCACTTTGGTAAATTAATGCATTGTTGTCGTTACAATCGGTGTTGTTTAATATATATCCAATTGGTTGAATACAATTAGAAACTGAAATTGCTGGATCTCCAAATCCATCATTATCGGCATCAACATAGTAAGTTACGTTGGATGAAACGCTTAAACTTGAAGAGTTACCAGATGATAAAGTTACTATACTTGGAGCAATTAAGTCTGTTCTTTCTATAGTTAATACAGTTAAAATTTGACCATTATTACTGGCAGACAAAATTGATGTAAAAGATCCAATACCAGAATTATTGGCAACTAAATTTGTAAAGGTTAAAGTGCTTCCATCATTAATGTTATATGTAATTGTAGATGTACTATTTGGTAGTAAACCTGTTACATTAAAAGTTGCTAAACTTCCGTCGCAAACAATACCAGAAGCTTGAGAAACATTTGTAAAAGTTGGGTTTGAAATTGCCGTTAAAACATTAATTACATTAGAATTTAAAGAAGTACTTGATGCATTTTGAGCTCTAACTCTATAATAATAATTAGTATTTTCTGTTAAACCTGAAACAATTTGAGAAGTTCCAGAAACCAATAAATTTTCATATCCTATTACAAATGAAGGTGCAATATTATTGAATGTATGCGATCCTAAATTAGATACCGTATCAATATTAAATTGAGTCCATTGTGATGATAAAGTTGGAAATCCACTTGATGGATTTATGGTAATTCCTTCAGTTACATTTGCATTTCTAACTAATGTTTTATCTAAGGTAGAAAATCCTGTTGCTGTCCATGCTGTTCCTGGATTTTCTCCAATTTTACCAAAAATATCAACATAAGAAGAAGTTGAAACTTTCCATAATGCTAAAGCATCATTACCGTTATAGTTTAAAGCTGTGCTAGTTGTTGTTGTACCTGAATAAATAGTTGATAAAGAATTTTTATATACAATAGTAGCACCATTTGCCAAAGTTCCAGATAATATTTGAGCATTTGAAGCAACAACAGCACCATTTGCAAACAATCGTAATTCATAATTTGATAAATTTACTGTTGCACCAGTTCCGTTATAAATTTCTACATATTTATTATTAGAAGAACCTTCTAAATATTCTGAGAAAAATAAATCAGTTGCAGGAGTTGATGATGTAAATGTTGAAAATTTACTTACATCCAATCTATAATTTGATGCTTCTGTAACTACTGTCCAATTTGAATCAAATTGTGTATTTGTAATTGAATTGGCAATATTTGCAACTGGTGAAGGAATAGCACTTGTTACAAAACTTGATTGAGTTGAGTGTATAGTTCCTGTTGTATCTGTAGCAAAACCTTTAAAATAATAAGTTGTACTTGGATTTAATCCAGAAATATTAGAAGAAAAAGAGTTAGAAGCCAAGTTAGAACTAGAAACTAGAGATCCGCTTCCATTAGCAAAACCATTAGTTGTACTGAATTCAAATCCATAAGAAGTTACAGAGGAACATCCTAAAGTTATACTTGTTGACAAAGTTGCAGATGATGCAGTAATTAATGATACTGAACCAGTGTTTAGTATTACTGGTGTATTTACTCCAGAAGCAATTGTAGCAACTGTTACATTAGTTGATAAACCTCCACCAGAAATTAAAATAAAATCATTGTATGATTGTACAGATGTTGGATAAAAACTTACCCAAACTTGTTGTGCAGTAATAGTTGTTCCACTATATAAAATATTTAAACTAGTGGTATAAGTAATTTGATTTAAAGAATATGTAAAACCATCTACAGGATTTAAAACTAGTGGTGTACCATCTAAATTTGTTCCATCAAATGTAAAACTTGACTCTGCTGAAGTACCAATACATAAATTTCCAAAACTATTTAAAGGAGCATTAACTACTACAGAAGCACTTAAATTTTGTAAAGTTGTTCCTTGTGCATTAAATCCAAAAGCAGTTTCAACGTTACTTCCATTTCTAGCTTTTACTTTAAAAGTATAAGTTGTATTATTATTTAATCCGGTTACTGTTTTTGTTCCCCAAACCGAAGCAGTTTGCCATACAGCAGTTGCTCCAAGTGAACCATTGGCTTGAACATAATTTCCACCAACTTCTTGAATTGCATATTGAGTATTGGCAGGATTTCCATTTTGTGCTACACCATCTATAGTTACGTTTAAAGTTGTTAATTGAGGATTATCTACTAAAGCTGCGTTTGGAACATTTGCTAAAGTATAAAAAGTAACATTAGCTCCGTTAAAAAGTGTTGCTTCTGCACCAACTGCTCTAAAATTATATAAAGTATTTACGTTTAATGATACTAAATTTGCACTAATTGCGGTTGGAGTTGTACCAGTTATAGAATTTGGTGTTGCAGATATAGAATTACCATAAGTTAAAGTTGTACCATAATCAAAAGAGGCGATTGTAGTTGTAGTATTTGCGTTTATAGTTCCATTTAAGACTGCACTTGTTGTTGTAATTAAAGATGCACTTAATGTTGTTACTGTTGGAGTTGCAGCACCAACAGTTGATGTTACAGCTACATTATCTATGCTTATTTTTGGTCTGCTTCCAGTTGTACCAGTTGCTGTACCGTTATAATTATAAAATCTAAGCTTTACAGTTGGTTGATTGTTCAATGCACCAGGTAATGCTAAAGAAATAAGTGCACTTCCGGCAACTGTGTTTGTTGCAATGTAAGGTAAATTAGTTCCAATAAGTTCTGTCCAAATTGTACCATCCGTAGAATAATAAACTTTTAAACTTGCAACTCTATTTCCTGTTCCATTAAAAACTGTTGCAACATCAAAACTAAAATTTCCAGCATTTCTACCTGTAAAATTTAAATTTAAATCAAGTGCAACCGCACTAGAATTAGAAGTTGCACCAGTTGAAAGAAACTGAATGTTAGTAGTTCCATTTTGAACACCACCAGAAGTAGTAGTTGTAAATGATGTAGAAGCAACCGTAGTTCTTGTTGCTACAGGAATTGTACCAACTGTAGAAATTGCTACAGAAGACCAATTTGTGCCAGTAGTTGGAGTTATCCATGAAGTAAAAGTTTCAGCATAATTTCCTGCAGACAAGTCGTAATATACTTGTGCTTTTGCATCAGAATAAGTTAACATTACAATAAATGCAATTAGTAACTTAAAATAATTTTTTTGTAAAATTAATTTCATAAATGTTTTATTTGATTTTGATTTGTATTTTGATACAAAAGTAGATGATAACCAAACCATAATGTAATTTTTTATGTTATTAATTTATTAACAAGATGTTAGAAAATAGAATTAATGCAATTTTGAACTAAGCATTGAAGAACTTCAAAAAAAAAGCTAATTTTATAAATAATTTTTTTTATTAACATAATTATCAACATTTTATAGATAAAAATACAGTTCTTTTTAAAAAATAATTGGAATTTATGTATTTAAATCTTTTACGTTGTGTTTTTAAATCGTTTAGGTTTTAATTTTATTTATAATCTATCAGATATAAATTATCGATTTTTTAATCCAATATAACTGTTGTTATTTTTTGCTTAAATTCTTATTTAATTCCTTTAAAAGATGTAGCAAAATTGTTTCAATTATATAGTGATAGCATAATTATGAAAATAATATTTTAATTCTAATAATCGAGATTCTAATTTTGTTGTTACTTCTACTTAAAAATAAAAACAATTTCCATCTTATTTTATTAAATTTATCTCGTTCTATAAAATTAACATCAACAGTTTTAAACAATGAGTTTGGCTATCAATTGACATAAATCAATCTAATAACCTAAGTGCAACTATTTTTAAATTAAATGTTTTTTTTAAATTCGACCAACGCCAAATTTATATTCATAATCACAATTCATTAAACTTATAATTTCTAAAACTTTAATAATAATTTTTTACTTATTTATAGTAATTAATGTTTAGTTTTTTAACTTCAAGATACAAAAATTCAGTATTTTGAACATCATTTAATCAATATTTTTTACTTCAAATATTTACACCCAACAGATTTAATTTAATTAATAAATAAAAAGGTTTCAAGAATTCTAAAATAAATTCAGAATTAAACTTGAAACCTTTTTAAATAGTATTTGTATTTTTGTAATAGTATTTCCAACTACCAACTTCGCACTTCATATTTCATACTTCCATCTTAGTACTTCTAACTTCGCACTTCCAACTTAACTAATATATGCTTCAATTGGAGCGCAACTACAAACTAAATTTCTATCACCATAAGCATCGTCAGTTCTTCTAACGGTTGGCCAAAATTTATTATCTGCAATATAATCTAAAGGAAAAGCAGCTTTTTCTCGAGTGTAAGGAAAATTCCAAACATCGGCAGTTAGCATTTGTAATGTATGTGGCGAATTTTTCAACACATTATTTGGCTCTTCAATGTTTACAAAATCTATTTCTTTTTTAATAGAAATCATGGCATCACAAAAACGATCTAATTCTGCTAAATCTTCACTTTCTGTTGGCTCAATCATCATTGTTCCACCTACTGGAAATGATACTGTTGGTGCGTGAAAACCATAATCCATCAATCGTTTTGCTATATCTGTAACTTCAATTCCATTCAATTTAAATGCTCTACAATCTATAATCATTTCATGTGCTGCACGACCTTTTTCTCCAGAATATAAAATTGGATAATGTTCTTCTAATCTTGCTTTGATATAATTTGCATTTAAAATTGCATATTTTGTTGCATCTGTCAATCCTTCTGAACCTAACATACAAATGTAACCGTAAGAAATTAAACAAACTAAAGCTGATCCAAATGGTGCTCCAGAAATTGCAGTTATGGCTTGATTTCCTCCTGTTGGAATTATAGGATTTGTTGGTAAAAACGGAACTAATTGTGGCGCAACACATATTGGTCCAACTCCTGGTCCGCCACCACCATGAGGAATTGCAAATGTTTTATGTAAATTTAAATGACAAACGTCTGCACCAATTGTTGCCGGATTTGTTAATCCAACTTGTGCATTCATATTGGCGCCATCCATATAAACTTGTCCGCCATTGTCGTGAATAATTTGAGTAATTTCTCTAATAGCACTTTCAAAAACACCATGAGTTGATGGATAAGTTACCATTAAACAAGATAAATTTGCCGAATGTTCTACTGCTTTTGCTCGTAAATCTTCAACATCAATATTACCATTTTCCATTGTTTTGGTTACAATAATAGTCATTCCTGCCATTGCTGCCGATGCTGGATTGGTTCCGTGTGCCGAAGCCGGAATTAAAGCAATATTTCTATGAACATCGCCACGAGAAAGATGGTAAGCACGAATTGCCATTAGTCCCGCATATTCGCCTTGTGCACCAGAATTTGGCTGCAACGTTGTGCCTGCAAAACCAGTAACAACATTTAATTGTTGTTCTAATTTTTTAAGCATTATTTGATAACCTTCTGCTTGTTCAATTGGTGCAAATGGATGAATATTGTTCCACATTCCCATACTCAAAGGTAGCATTTCTGCTGCAGCATTTAATTTCATTGTGCAAGAACCAAGAGAAATCATAGAGTGATTTAATGCTAAATCTTTCTTTTCTAATTTCTTAATATAACGCATTAAAGCACTTTCTGAATGATAACTATTAAAAACATCATGTTGTAAAAAACTTGATTTTCTTTCTAAATTTGTATCAAAATTTGTTGCAGTTGATAGTTCAGAAATTGAGAATTTTTCTTTTCCTGTTGCTTCTGCAAATATTGAAATGATTTGATTTATATCAGAAATTGAAGTAGTTTCATTTACAGATATTGAAATCGTTTCATTATCTACATAATAAAAATTTACTTCGTGATTTTCGGCAACGGTTTTTACTTTTTGAGCATCAGCTTTTACTAATATGGTGTCAAAAAAGGATGAATTGGTTTGATAAACGCCTAATTTATTTAAAGAATCTGCCAATGTTACTGCCGATTTGTGTACTTTTTCTGCAATAAATTCTAAACCTTTTGGTCCATGATAAACAGCATACATTCCAGCCATAACAGCAAGTAAAACTTGAGCTGTACAAATATTGGAAGTAGCTTTTTCACGTTTTATGTGTTGCTCACGAGTTTGTAAAGCCATACGCAAAGCACGATTTCCATTGGTATCAATAGTTACACCAATAATTCGTCCTGGCATACTTCTTTTATATTCTTGTTTGGTTGCAAAAAATGCTGCATGTGGTCCGCCATAACCCATCGGAATTCCGAATCTTTGTGTGGTTCCAACCACAACATCGGCACCCATTTCTCCAGGCGAAGTTAATTTTACAAGTGATAAAATATCTGCCGCGACTGCAACTTTTATTTCTTTTGTTTTAGCTTTGGTAATAAAACCCGCATAATCATTTACTTGACCATATTTTCCTGGATATTGAAGTAAAGCACCATAAAAATCTGCTGAAAAATCGAAAGTTTCGTGATTTCCAATAACTAATTCAACTCCAATTGGTGTAGAACGAGTTTGTAAAACCGAAATTGTTTGTGGTAAAACTTCTTCCGAAACAAAGAATTTATTTGCATTATTTTTCTTTTGATCTCTTGATCTAACGTCAAATAATAATGCCATTGCTTCTGCTGCTGCTGTACTTTCGTCAAGTAATGAAGCGTTTGCAATTTCCATTCCAGATAATTCTATAACTGTGGTTTGAAAATTTAAAATCGCTTCCAATCTGCCTTGAGCAATTTCTGCTTGATAAGGTGTGTAAGCTGTGTACCAACCCGGATTTTCAAAAATATTTCTTTGAATTACCGCAGGAACAATTGCAGGATTATAACCCAAACCAATGTATGATTTGAATACTTTATTTTTTTTACCCAATTCTTGAATATGATTTAAATACTCATATTCGGTCATTGGTTCGTCTAATTTTAAATTTTCTTTTAGCCGAATATCACTCGGAATGGTTTCATGAATTAATTGGTCAAGATTCTCAATTCCAATAGTTTTAAACATATGTTGTAGGTCACTTTCTCTTGGACCAATGTGTCTTAATGCAAATCCGTCTTTCTTCATCAAATTAGGTTTAAAAAGTAAATTTAGTTGTAATTGTTTCGAGTACAAAAGTAAATATTAAACTTCTAAATTTGAGTTAAACAAGATGTAATATTTTGAGAAATTGTTAACTAAAAATAGTTGTTATTAACAGATTATGCTTTTCTAAAATTAATTTAAGTAAATTACCATTGTAAATTTATTTTTTTGTTTTAAAAATTATACAAATTAACAATGGTATTGATTAGTTTTGTAGATGCATTTTTTTAAGAAATTATTAGATTTTTATATCAATTCTTCCACTCATGTTGCATTTGCACTATTTTGTTTGGTTCAAATTACAATTATTTCTAATAATTTGCAACCAATAAATTATTTTTCGTTGACTGTATTCTTTGGAACAATTGTAGGTTATAATTTCTTAAAATATTTTGATGTTTTTATAAGAAAACGCTTTGATAAAAAAAATTATATTCTAATTTTTGTTGTAACATTTTTTGCATTTATTGGATTTTCAATTTCCTTTTTCAGTTTAAATTTTGACATTCAAAAATACATTTTTATCTCAGGATTATTTGTTTTAGTCTATCCGTTTTTTCGAAAATTTGGTTGGTTAAAATTACTTTTAGTAAGTTTTGTGGTAACATTTATTACTGTTTTTATTCCTTATCAAATAGAGGAATTATTATCAATTAACCTTACTATTTACTTAATTCTTCGTTTTATAATTGTTATAACTTTATTAATTCCATTTGAGATTTTAGATAGTAAAACCGATTTAATTTCTATGAATACGTTACCTCAAAAGTTCGGAATTGCAAAAACAAAATTACTAGGTTATTGTTTGTTGATTATTTATTCTGTATTACAATTTTACTTTTTTAAATTTAATTTTGATATTATAATTTCAATTTTCATTGTTTTGATAATTGGTCTTTCAATTTACTTTTCAGATGTAAAAAGGAACAAATATTACACTTCGTTTTGGGTAGAAAGTATTCCAATTTTATGGTGGACTTTACTTTTAATTTTCCGCTAATTCTTTTAACATTCTATTTCGTTCGATAATGAAATTTGTTAGATGATTTTTTAAAATAAATTTGTCAAATATTCTTCCAATAATACCAAATGGTGTTTCGTAATTTAGGTTATCAATCATTACTGTTTTTCCATCTTTTTCTACAAAAGTATGTTCGTGTTTGAAGGATTTGAATTTTCCTTCTTCCATTTCATCTACAAAATAATCGTAAAAATCCATTGCGGTCATTCGGCTTTTGTGCTTTAAATAAATTCCAAAATGTTTACCTCGCCAAGTTACGGTTTCATTCAAGTTTATTAATCCAGATGTTACGCCAGCAATCGCTTTTTCATTAGTTTTAGAAGCTGAATTTTGATGCACATCTATGTTTCTTGATAAATCAAAAACTACTTTTTTTGGTGCGTTTATTTTTGTGATTAGGTTTATTGTGGTCATTTTTTTAATAAATTTTCAAATGCTTTTTCTAAATTAGAATATTCAAATTGAAATCCATTTTCTTGTAATCTTTTCGGAATTACATTTCGACTTTTCAAAACCAATTCTGGTTCAGTTCTGATAAAAAAAGAACCAATTTCAAGTAAAAATTTACTTGTAGTAATTCCAAATGGAACTCTAATTAATGTTCGAAGCGTTTTCATAAAATCATAATTTGAAATTGGTTTTGGTGAAACAATATTTACAATTTCGTTCAACTGTTTTTCTATAACAAATTCTATTGCTCTGGCAAAGTCTTTTTCGTGAATCCAACTTATAAACTGATTTCCTTTTCCTTGTTTTCCTCCAAATCCAAATTTTGCAAGCATTTTTATTGGAATAAATGCACCACCATTTTTACCTAAAACTATTGAAGTTCTTAAAGCTGTTTTCATTGTCTTTGGCGTTGCTGTTTCAAAGAAAGCTTTTTCCCAAGACTTTGCAATGTTCATAGAAAAATCATCGCCAATTTCTCCATCAATTTCATCCATTTGCTTATCTAATGAAAATCTATAAATGGTAGATGTTGATGAATTCAACCAATGCTTGGGTGGATTTTTAGAATTTAAAACTGCTTGGTTTAATATTTTTGTACTGTCAATTCTTGAGTTATAAATTTCTTTTTTATTGTTATTTGTATACCTACAATCAACAGATTTTCCTGTAAGATTTATTAAAACTGATGCGTTTTCTAGTTCGCTTTCCCAACCAGAAAATGTTTTCGCATCCCAATTTACATATTTTACATTGTTGATAATTTTAGATTTTCCACGAGTTAGAATTACAATTTCTTGACATTTATCTCTGAAATGCGCTACTAAAACTTGTCCTAAAAATCCTGTTCCTGCTGCAATTATTAGTTTTTTCATTAGTTTAATTTTAAGATTATTAGTAAAGCAATAATTCTGTAAATTATCCAAGTTATTGATAAGTAAAAAGGTAATTCTAATAATTTAGTCCTTCTTGAATGTTCTATTAACATTAATAAAACTGTTATTCCAAACCATCCTAAAATAAATAATTCTGGAATATTAAAAAATACATTTAAAATCAATATCGGAATCAATAGTATTGAACCCATTAATGAAACAGTCATTAAGTTTCCAATATAATTAGTTATCACTTTCTTGTCCAATTTAAAGATAAATAAACTTTGAAAAACTGTTTTTCCTAAGGCAAGAATTAACTCTCTAAAAATAGTTGATTTTGGCAAAATACCTAATAAAGTTGAAAATTTAGACAATACCAAAGTTGTAACTATACTCGTAAATAAAATATACAAAATGCGATATTTATAACTAAAATCTGGAACACATTGCAACTTAATTTCCTTATTAATTTTACTCGGAATAATTACTTTTCTGTTGTATGAAATGAAAGAATATAATTTTTTTAGAAAGAATTTTATGGGTTTTATATTCCCAATTTTTTCCATCCAAGGAAATGAAAACCCTATTACTTTTAGTAAGCTGTCAATGCCATAAATTACAGTTTTATTTTCGTTATCGACCAATGCAATTTCATTTGAAGCGCGTTTTACATCAATAAAATTTTGTTCTTCATTTGATAATTTACAATAGGGTTTCTTACCATTTTCGTCTAGCATTCCAGCATTTATAAATGCAGAAGTGTAAACTCGACAAAGCGGACAATCTTCATCGTATAATAAAGTTTGGTTTTCTAAAGTTCTCATTTTATAGTTTTTTTACCTTCAATTGTAATTTTTGAACCTAATGCTAAAAATGTAGATATTGGTTTTAAATCTTGTAAAAACTTAAAATCGTTTCCATAAATACTTTCAAAATCAACATCAACTTTATAATCTAAAACTTGTAACTGTTGCCATCTTGGATGCGTAACTTCATATTCAATTGTTGTTTTTTCGTTGAATTTTGTGTAACCAAAATAGTGTTCTGTAATAAATTCTGCTTCAGAATTGACTTCAATTGGAATGGCCGTTATGGCAGTTGTCATTGCGATCGAATTCCATTTGTTGTCTTTTTTCCAATCGTACTGAAAAGATTTTGAAGTTTCATTTTCAGTTCTTGAATGACGCATTTGCAAAGTTTGATAATGTTCTTTATACAGCGTATTTGCAACAATCGTAATGGCGTGTTTTGGTACAATTTCTTTTATAAATACTGCACCGCGTTTCCAAATGCCATTTTCAAAACGTTTTACATAAAACCGTAAATTGACTTCTTCAAAATTTACATGAAACGGAATTTTAAATCCTAAAACTTTTACATTTTCAAACATAAAACCTATTAAACTAATATAACATTTGCCGTTCCATAAATCGAGTTCAGTTCCTTTTGGAACGTAATTTTCTAGAATTTTTGGATTTATTTCGTAGTTTATTAATGCTAAATCGTTCCATTCTGCTATTAGGAAACTCATAATGTTTTTCTTTTATAAATTAAGAATGATAGATATATTGATAAAATTACAGGAATAGGATATAAAATGTATGATAATAATTCGGTATATACTATATTGACGTTATAATACCAAAATAGAAAAAAAAGAATTACGGTTACGATGTAAGTTTGTAAACATTTGTTTTTTGGATTGTAATATAGTAATAACAACCCTAATATTACTTGTATTATTCCTGTTAAAATTGTTGATACCATTGCTGTTGCTATATATTTTTCATTTACCAAACTCAAAATTCCAAGTATAATTGGTAATCCTATTGCAAATGTGTTTAGATATTTTATAATTTTCATAATCTTATTTTTAAACTTTCAGAAAAAAATGAAAGTTATTGCTAAATTTTTTTACTTCATTATTTTTAAAAGTAATTTACCAAGCCAATTGTCTTTAAATTCAGTTGCTTTTTCTAGCATAGTGTCAGCTTTTAAAACAAAATCATACAACTTTGTGGTTTGATCAATAAAGTGATTAGCTTCAACAGAATTATTACTTTCTATGGATGAAACTTCTTTTAAAACTTTTAATGCCGGTTTAATTTCACGTTTGCTTCGTTCTCTAGAAATTTTTACTGCTAGTTCATCTAAATCTTTTTCGGCTGTAAAAAATTCTCTTCTTTCGCCAGCTTTATATTCTTTGTAGACAATTCCCCAATCCATCAAAGCACGCAAATTCATAGAAGCATTTCCGCGAGAAATTTGCAATTCTTCCATAATATCTTCCATAGAAATGGCATCGTTAGAAACCATTAACAAGGCATGAATTTGCGCCATTGTTTTGTTAATTCCCCATTGACTTCCCAATGCACCCCAAGTTTGAACGAATTTATTTTTTGCTTCTTTGAATTCCATTTGACAAATTTTCTAATTGACAATACAAAGTTAAGTAAATGTTTTTGAACTTTCAATAATAAATGAAACATTATTTTATTTTTATTGATTTGAAATTAAAATTGAGATATTAGTGAACGTAATCACCAAATAATGTATAAAATTGGTGAATACAATCACCAAATAGTTTATAATATTGGTGAATACAATCACTAAAAAATATATAATATTGGTGAATATAATCACCAAATAGTATATAAAATTGGTGAATAGAAAATAAAATGATATATTTGTAGAAAATTATAGCGATGATAATTAGAGATTTAACAGCAAACTTAAAAGCAAAATTGCACAAAGGTAAAGTTATTGTGCTTATTGGTCCGCGACAAGTAGGAAAAACAACTTTGATTAATACTATTTTAAATAAAAGTGATTATTTGTTTTTAGACGGTGATGATAATACTGTGACAGAAACTTTATCGAATGCCAATACAGAAAATTTAAAAAGCATCATTGGAAACTATAAATATGTTTTTATTGATGAAGTGCAACGCATTCCAAATATTGGTTTGAAGTTGAAAATTATGGTCGATCAAATTAAAGATGTTCAAGTAATAGTTTCTGGTTCATCGGCATTTGATATCAATAATGCCACTCAAGAACCATTAACTGGAAGAAAATTTGAGTTTCAAATGTTTCCTATTTCTTGGAATGAATTTGAAAAAAATGTTGGTTATATGAAAGCCCAACAACAACTTGAATTGCGATTGCTTTACGGAATGTATCCTGATGTGATTAACAATTTTGGTAATGAATATGAAATTCTTAAAAACCTAGTTTCGAGTTATTTATACAAAGATATTTTGGCTTTGGCAGGAATTAGAAAATCCAATGTTTTAGAGAAAATTCTGCAAGCTTTGGCATTGCAAATTGGAAGCGAAGTGAGTTATAATGAAATTGCACAATTGGTTGGCGTTGATAAAAATACTGTCAATAATTATATCGATTTGTTAGAAAAAAGCTTCGTAGTTTTTAGATTAAATAGTTTTTCTAAAAACATTCAAAATGAAATCAAAGCAAATAAAAAAATCTATTTCTATGACAATGGCGTTCGAAATATGGTTATTGGAAATTTCAATACTTTGAATTTGCGACAAGATAAAGGTGCATTGTGGGAAAATTTTATGGTTTCAGAACGTATGAAAATATTGTCGTATTCTCAAAGTGTAGCGAAACCTTATTTTTGGAGAACCACAACCCAGCAAGAAATAGATTATATAGAAACTAATGCTGATAATGTAAGTGCTTTTGAATTTAAATGGATAAATTCTAAAAAAGTAAAATTGCCCAAATCTTTTCAAGATGCTTATAATCCTAGTTTTTTGGTTTTGGATAAGGAAAATTTTAGGGAATTTTTGAAATAGATAAACCGAAGTAAATTAGCTTCGGTTTTTATCGTTTATCGTCCTTTGTATAATTTGAAACACTATTTATATCGACTTCATTTCCTAAAAAATGTGGTTCTCTATTTCTTAAAACATCAAAAACAGATTTTAAAATAGAAAAATACTCTCTAAAACAAACGTATTTATAGTTGTTGTATTTTCCAACATTGGCCGAAAATCCTTCAGATTTAATTCCAAGCTTGTTTCCAATATAAATTGCTCTGTTAAGATGATATTCTTGTGTGATTAGAGTGGCTGATTTAATTTTAAAGATATATTTTGCTCTGTACATTGTTGAATAAGTATCAAATCCAGCATAATCGATATAAATTTTAGTGGTGTCAATTCCTTTAGAATAACAATATTTTTTCATTACCGTTAATTCATCGTGTTTATCATTGCCATTATCACCAGAAAGTAAAATTTTATTTATTTTTTTTGATTTGAATAACAAAATTCCTGCATCAAGTCTGTCTTTTAAATATTTACTTGGTTTGTCACCATTAATTCCAGCACCAAAAATAAT
>JAYVKR010000348.1:0-4988 GCA_043768185.1 Flavobacterium sp. | reverse complement strand
AGATGAAGTTATGGTTTTATAGGATTTAGATGCCAAATCGAAATAAGAAAATTGTAATGGTTTTATCGGATATTTTCCTTTGTATTGTGGCACAATTGTATAATCGTCACTAATAGAACCTGTCATTCCAGAAAGTGGTGTATCTATGTTTTCAATATGTTCTGGATCATACATTTCTAATGCTGTTGGAACTTCTGGCTTGGGTAAACTAAACAATTTTAGATTTCCATTTCCAGAAACCGAAACATTTAATTTTAACGATTCGCCACTTTTTAAAGTTGTTTTGGATGGCGTTACATTAAAATCAAAACTTCCAACTGCGCCAGAAAAATCATCTGGTTTTCCAACTGTTGGTAACGGTTTTACATTTATATATTGTGTTCCAGATGATAATTTTCTTATGGCATTTGCATAAATTGGATTTCCAATCATATCGCGTTGACTGGTTGGATATTCAACTTCGGCTTCAAATGAAAATGCTTCAATTGGTTTTTTTCCAGATTCTAATGGAAACAAAACCGAACTTCCAAGAATTGACATTCCATAGGTTTTTCCATTGTAAATCGCTTCTACTGCTGGACGATTAAAATCGAAAAACTGACTCCAAAATCCTTTATATTTTGGTTTTTTTACATTTGAAATATTTCCAATTTGCGCTCTCGGATCAAAATATATTTTATAAACAACGCGAATTGGTTCGTTAACATAAGGATTTTTATTAGAAACTTCGGCAACTAAAAATATGCCTTCGCCAAAATTATTCCTTGCTTGTCTTGGTTGCTGATCTTGATTAAAAAAAGGATCATCAAATGGATCGTATGGATTTGGATTGTATTGATTTTGATTTTTTGGAACAGGAATTGCCTTTGTAATTTTAATTTTTACTTGTGCTGTTTTAAATATTTTTCCGCCATATTCTATTTGCGCTTCTTTAATTACAAAATCGCCTTGCTTTTTTGGTGTTAAAAAATACTTATAGGTTTTAAGAAATCCGCGTCGTCCGTTGATGTTGTAATTTTGCATCATTAAAAATGGCCCATCCACTTTGAAACCATCAATTTTTGGCAAAATGAAATTGTCTGCATCAACATTCATTTCAAACGATAATTGAATGTTTTCGTTTAATGCATACGAATTTTTTTCGGTAATTGCACTAAATTTTACTTGCGCAACTACTGATAATGAACATAATAGTATAAATAAAAAAAGAATTTTCTTCATTGTCATTTTAAGATTTTACCAATCTTTTTCGTTTTTTTCTGGTGCTTTTACTTTTTGACCTTTGACCTTTTCTTGCACTTTCTTTTCTTCGTTATTTACGGCATTTAACAAGTTTTCTATTTTTTGTTTAGATACATCATTGGGTTTTGGCTGTGGGTTTTCTCCTTGATCTTGCTTGTCGTTTTTTGGTTCGTCCTTTTTTGGCTCGTCTTTTTTGTCTTGCTTAGGATCGTCCTTTTTATCTTCTTTCTTATCCTTATTTTTGTCTTTTTTATCGTCGTTTTTTGGTGGCGGATTGTCTTTCAACATTTTCTTAGCCAAAGCATAATTATAACGCGTTTCTTCATCGGTTGGATTATTTCTTAATGCATTTTTGTATGCTTCAACCGCGCCAGAATAATTTTTATCGTTCATTAAAGTATTTCCTAAATTGTGATATGCTTTGTGTTTTTCTGGTTTTGTTTTGGCTACTTTTATTGCTTTTTCAAATTGATATTTTGCTTCGCCAGATTGTTTTTGCTTGTAAATTGTGGTTCCTAAATTGTAGGATGATTTAGCTTTTTTAGTAAACTTAGCTTGCGATTTTCGGTATTCTACTTCTGCATCGGTATAGTTTTTTACTTCAAAAGCTTGGTTTCCTTTTGGCAAATTTTTATCTTTCTCTTGCGCGTTTGTTGCAAAAGTTATTAGTAATGCTATGTGTAGTATTTTTTTCATTTTTGTATGAATGACACAATTTTTTTAGACACGAATTTCACGAATTATTTTAATCTGATTATTTCACTAATTTTTAAAATCTTCAATTTTTATTGTTTTTTTACCACAAATTACACAAATTACCACAAATTATCTTGCTGTAGTTATTTCACTAACTTTTAAAATCTTCGATTTTTTTTAGACACGAATTTCACGAATTAGCACGAATTATTTTAATCTGATTATTTCACGAATTTTTAAAATCTTCGATTTTTATTATTTTTTTACCACAAATTACACAAATTATTTTGCTGTAGTTATTTCACTAATTTTTAAAATCTTCAATTTTTTATTTTTTTTAGACACGAATTTCACAAATTTCCACGAATTATATTGTTGTAATTATTTCACGAATTTTTGTAATCTTCGATTTTTATTATTTCTAAAAAACTGCTATTAACAATTCAATAATAATTGATTACTCATAACTGATCACTGATTACCGCTCACTGATCACTGAAAACTGATAACTGCTCACTTTTCCTCATTAAACAAATTCATTTTTTTAACCCATTTTGTTTTTCGTTCTAAAAAGAATAAATCTAGAAATAATAGAAAAAATGCAAATCCTAAAAACCATTGAAATTGCGATTTAAAATCGGCCATTTGTGTACTTTCAAATTCAGATTTTTGTGTTTTATCTAATAAATTTTTTATGCTTTCGGTAACTTGTTTTGTGTTGTTTCCGTCAATGTAAATTCCACCAGAACTTTTTGAAATTTTATTTAAAACATCCGAATTTCTTTTGGTTACAACCACATTTCCTTCTTGATCTTTTTGTAATTCGCCATTTTGTCCCAAACTTTTTAATGGAATTGTTCCGCCATTTTCTGTTCCAACACCAATTGTAACAATTTTTATACCATTACTTTTTGCATCTTCTGCAGCAGTAACAGCTTCGTCAGAATGATCTTCACCATCAGAAATAATTACTAAAACCTTACTAGTTTTTTCTTTTTTTACAAAGTATTTTTCTGATGCTAAATTTATTGCTTCATCAATCATTGTGCCCTGAGATGAAATCATTGTTGGATTCATAGATTGTAAAAACATTTTGGTTACGCTGTAATCAGATGTCATTGGCACAACAGGAAATGCGCTTCCAGAATAGGCAATTATTCCAATTTTATCGCTTCCCAATTGATTTATTAATTGAGAAACTATCTGTTTGCTTTTTTCTAATCTATTAGGCGCAACGTCTTCTGCAAGCATACTTTTAGAAACATCAACAGCAAAAACGATATCAATTCCTTGACGTTTTACCGTTTCTATTTTAGTTCCCATTTTTGGATTTACTAATCCGATAATTAAAAATAGAATTGCCAAAAGTATAACTGAAATTTTTAAAACTGGTTTAAAAACCGACTTCTCTGGACTTAATTTTTCTAATAATCTTAAATCGCCAAATTCTTTTTGCTTCCTCTTTTTCCAAACTTGTACGTATAGAAAAAGCATTACCAATAGTGGAATGATAATCAATAAATAGAAATATCCTTTTTCTTCTAATTCGTACATTTTATCCTTTTTTTGTCATTCTGACGAAGGAAGAATCTCATCATTTATTAGGAGATTCTTTCCTTTGAAAAAATTACAAGTTCGTGCTATATAAAACTTTTAAAAATAGTGTTTCGTAATAAAATTTCAATTAACAATAATAGTCCAGCAATCCATACAAATGGGCGAAATTTTTCGTCAAAATCATAGTATTTTAATTCTTCTATTTCTGTAGTTTCTAGTTTGTTTATTTCGTTGTATATACTTTCTAATTTACTATTACTTGTTGCTCTAAAATATCTTCCGCCAGAATTTATAGCAATATTTTTCATTAATTGTTCATCAATTTCTACTTTCATCATCTTGTAAATAAAATCACCATTTGGTGCAACAGCATAAGGAAATTCTGCCATTCCGTTGCTTCCAATTCCTACTGTATATACTTTTATTACAAATTCTTTTGCAATTTGAGATGCTGTTTCTGGTTCTATAAATCCGGCATTATTTACACCATCGGTCAATAAAATTATAACTTTACTTTTGGCTTTGCTGTCTTTTAATCGGTTTACCGCAGTAGATAATCCCATTCCAATTGCAGTTCCGTCTTGAATTACATTATCAAATTTTATATCTTTTATTGCTTCTTGTACGATGGCTTTGTCGCTTGTAACTGGAGTTTTAGTGTAAGCTTCGCCTGCATAAACTACAATTCCTATTCTGTCGTTTGGACGATTTTCAACAAATTTTGTAGCAACTTCTTTCAAAGCTTCCATTCGGTTTGGTTTTAAATCTTTCGCCAACATACTACTAGAAAGGTCAATTGCCATTACAATATCTACACCTTTTGTGGTTTTGGTATCGCTACTAACATCAACAGTTCTTGGTCGTGCTAATGCAATTATTAACGAAGACAATGCTAGTAATCGTAACACAAAAAGATACGGTTTTAATTTTACTAAAAGCGATTTAGAATTTTTAAATCCTTTTACTGAACTTATTTTTAAGGTTGCCGTTTGTTCCTTTCGTTTGTAAAAAATCCAAGCTATTGCAACTGGTAGTAACAGTAACAACCAAAAGAATTCTGGATTTAAAAAGCTTACTTTTTCCATTATTCTTGTGCGGTCTTAAGTTCAATTGAATTTAGAATTCTACCTGCAATTTCTGAACCATATTTATCGCCTTCTTTATAAGCAATTGTTATTTGTTGAATGCCACTATCTTGTTTAAAAAACAGCATTTCATAATATAGTTTTTTGCTTTCGCTTTCTTTTTTATCAATTATTACTAATGTTCCAAAAGCTTTTTTACCTTCAACACCTTGATTGGTTTTAAAATCTTCTTGTTTAAAAATAATATTAGTTGCACCTTGAGATTCCATTATTTTAGAACTTTCTTCGGCTAAATCATCTAATTTAACATCAGTTGGTTGCTTAAATTTTTTAGTCGCAATAGATATATAAAAATCGGAAGATAAGGTTCCATAATCAAACAATTGCATTTCTTTAATTAATGCCATT
>JAYVKR010000347.1:0-7515 GCA_043768185.1 Flavobacterium sp. | reverse complement strand
TGAATTATATTTTCCAGTTGCAATTTGACTATTTATAAAACTTTCGTAATATTCTCCAATTAAAATTGATGTATTTCGTGCCATAATTTTATATTTTTTTACAAATATACCAATTTATGGTATTCTACCATAACTTTAGATTATTTTTTCGATTTTCTGTCGCTCGAAAGTGTCGCACAACGTCTCGTGGCTTGCAGAAGTTGGGGATTTGGTTATTCCGGACTTTCAGTAAATCACTGACCACCAAAGTACAAAACAATGTGTAAATTCAAGACCAAAACCCCAATTTTTGCAAACCGCTGTTAGCCGATCGCCCATTTTAGAATTTTTCTTTTTTTTAATTTCAAATTCAATTTTTTATTTCTAGAATTTCTACAAAGTTGTCAAGGTTTCCAATTTTCACAATATCGCCAATTGTGTGTCCAATAAGTGCAACTGCTAATGGCGATTTACAATAAATATTTTGTAAACCATTTTTTATTTCGTTTTTATCTTTTTCAGTTTCCACTATCAAAACTGCCATATCTTTGCCATTATTATATTTGACTTTGACTTTGCTGTTAATTTTAACTTGTGAAGTTAAAAACTTTTTGGGTTCTGGTTTCGACTGCTCAATTGCTTGTATAACTTCATTATCATTCTCAATGTCAATAAAGGAATTTTGTAAAACGTATTCTTCTAAAATTTCAATTTCGTCAGTAAATGCAGAAGCTGTATTTGAATTACTTTTCAAGTTGTGATTTGACGATTCAATTTGTTTGATAAAAGATATAAGTTTTGATGTCTCACGATTTGGATTGTCCCACCAATTTGTACTCCAAATTCTATGAAACACAAAGCCGTGGTCTTCTAATATTTTTTGTCTGTGCCTATCATACAGGTATGCTTCTCTACTCGAATGATATTTTGCTCCATCACATTCTATTGCAATCTTAGGAACACCTACTATTTTTGAGTCGTAGACTAAATCAATTCTAAATTCAGAAACTTTTAATTGTGGAATTAGATTTTTATCTCCCAATTCGTCTATAAGTCTTTGGTAAACTTCTTCCTCAAATGGTGATTCTAACTTATCTAAAACATCTGGATTAATGACAACGCTTTTTGTTGTGTTTTCTGCAAGTGTAGTTAAAACAGAAACTCTCGACTCATTATTACTTTCACTTACGGCTTTTGAATATGCTAAATAAGCATATAAAACAGCTCTTTTATTATTTGAGCCTTCTGTCGTCAAATATGATTTATAGTCATAAATGTATTGTTCAGGTATTGATGTACATACATATACTTTGTATTTTGCCCTTGTAACAATTACGTTTAGTAGTTTATATCCTTTTGTATGGTTTATTGGACCAAATCTTTGAGCAAATTTTCTATCTTTTCCTACTCCATAAGTAGTTGATAAAATAATTACATCACGTTCATCTCCTTGAATATTTTCCAAGTTCTTAATGAACATACCATTTTCTTCTAATTCTTGTATTTTGCAATTAAACTCTTCAAATTTTGAGAATTTTTGTCTTTCTAAAATTTTACTTTTTATTAAATTTCGTTGAGCAATATTGAATGTTGCAATCCCAAGTGTTGGATATTCGCCACTTGGTAATCTGTTAATATTCTTGTCTATTAATGATAATACCATTTCTGCTTCCGCTTCATTAGTATGTTCTGTAAATGTTCCGTTTACTTGAATATATTTTATTGGAACATACTCAAAATTTGCAGGCAAAGGCTTTAGCCTTTGGTTGTAAAATGCGTAGTTTGAAAAGTCAATTAAAAAAGGATGTCTTGACCTGTAATGAAAATCTAAATGTTGTTTTTCAAATTTAAGTTCAGCACCAAATTCCAATAATGACTCACAAGAAAGTAATAAATTATCCTTGTCAACAATAATTTTTTCTTCTTCTACATCTTCTTCTTCTTCTTCTTCAACTTCGCCATCAAAAACTTTACTGAAATAATTAGAAGGTGGCATTTGATGTTCATCACCTGCAATGATAATCTGTTTGCCTTTTAAAATTGCTGGTAAATTATCTTCAAGCCTTAACTGACTTGCTTCGTCAAACATAACAATGTCAAAATATCCATTCATTCCTTTGAATAAATTACTTGCAACATCTGGTGAAGTCAAAATTATTGGAAAAAAACTTGTAAATAAATCTGAATCATATTGTACAATTTGACGTAATGAAAGTCGTTTAAATTTCGGACTACTTCTTTTATTATATAAATTTTCTACGGACAAATTGCTATTTCGTTGTTCAAATTCTCTTGATTTATCAATTTGTTTTGAAAACCAAAAGTCTTTAATATATTTTAGTTGTTCGCTTTCGACACTTTTTAGTGTTGTGTCTAATTCAATATGTTCATTATTGTTTGTTGGCAAATCCATATTTGCAGTTGAAAGTAACAAACAATGTAAATAATGAATTAAAAACGTTTTACGCCAATTTTCATTTCCAATTAGCTCATTTACAATAGCTTTGTCTGCTGTATTTAATATATTGAAAAATTGAAACCAGTTAAATTCTATTGTAAAATAATCTTGATTTGAATCTAAGTAATTATTCTTTTTAGTAATGATATTTTCAAGTTCCTCAATAAATTTATTAAGGTCATTAAATTTTGGTTTACTGATTAGCCAATTATCTGTTTTTATTTTATTTGTTAAGGCGTTTACTTTTTCTTGAAGAATTGGTAAATTCTTTAAATTCACATCACTTGAAGTTGATTTAAGTAAACTCAATTTTTGAAACTCTGTTCGAATTTTAGCATCAAATTCATTTCTAGTCGATTCTATTTTTGCAAATATTTCCTCAAAAGTTGCTTTGTTTTCTTTGAAGCTTTTAAAGAATGAATAGGTATAATTTAGGTCTTTATATGTTGTTAAATTATTTTTTAACTTTTCAAAATTAGAAATTAATTCGCTTTGAAGATTTGAAAAATTGGTTTTTATTTCAAGTAACTGCTTTTGAAATTCATTAGAATTTTGGGAATTATTTATTTCTGTATTTAATGATTGAAACTGATTTGATGCGTCGTTAATATTTAAAATCAATTGAAAATTAAAAGAATTAAATTCACTTTCGATTTTTTGATTAAAGTAATTTTTTACGTTGCTTAATTCGGTCTTGTAAAAGTTTAAAAATTTTTGTTTTTCAGCTAATGATTCTTTAAAATCTGCATTTGGAAAATCTTTTGTATTTTTAATTTCTATTTCCAACTTCTCAAAATATTTTTTGAGTGAATTATGGTCTGTAATAGTTTCCTTTTTAGTCTTTGAGAAAACAGATAAAAATTTATAGCCAAAGCTATTGATTTTAGTCTGGTCTTTTACGTCTTCATTATTTTTATTCTTTTCAAAAATGGTATCAATAGCTGAAATAATATTTGTAATGTTAATTTCTTGGTTATTAAATTCTAAACTACGGAAATTGGCGAAGCCAATTTTTGTTGTTTGAATTAATTTTTCCAATTTAGTTTCATTAGAAATAATTTCTGTTATTAATTCAGTAATTGATTTTATTTGTTTTGAAAAGTCTGCATTCCTTAAATCAAAATATTCATTTTTATTTGCTTCTAAAAGTTCTTTTATACTTTCAAGTTGCAATTGATAATTATCAAAATCATTGTTTAAATTCTGTTTTATCAAATATGGGTTTTCGCCTACTAATTTTTGAGAATTTAAAAATGAATCTGATTGAATTGGTAAATAATCAATGTAAGATTGATTGCCTTTTTGAATCAAATCAAGATAATTATTTAGTTCTTTTGTAGAATATTCAAATCTTTCTTTGTCAATATTTAATTTGGATGATTGATAGTGATTTTTACCTTCTTTTAAATATTTTCCTACAATATTTGTCCAGTTATTTGAACCTAAAATTTTTTGCCCTACTTTTTGGTGCTTTTTATTAATACTTGTGATTAAATTTTTTGCTTTTTGTAAAATTGTTTCTAAAGATTCTTTAGAATAATTATAACGATATTTTTTATACTCAGAATCATCAACCCTATCTCTAACTGATTCTACAACTGTTTTTCTGTCTTTTATAATATCCCTAATCAAAACTGTATTATTGTTTAATCCTTTTTCAATAAGTGCATTATGTAATACTTCAAGTGCAGTTCTTTTTTCGCAAACTACAATTGTTTTTTTGTTGTTTTCAAGTGCATTTATAAGTACAGCTGTAAGTGTTTGACTTTTTCCAGTTCCTGGTGGACCTTGAATTAACAAATTTCTTTTAGATTCCAATGAATGCAATATACTTTGCTGTGATGGGTCGGTTTCAACAGATGAAATTGGTTGAAACGAATTTCCTTGCAAATCTTCAAGGCTTATTTCTTGACCTTCAAGTTTCAAAAGTTCATCAAAATCATTAATTATATTTTGCTTTTGAACTTCAAATATTGAAAATAGTCCGCTGAAATCAATTACTGAATTGGAAAAGTTTAATGGTAATTTTTCGAAGTGGTTTTTATCTCCAATTGATTTAATATTTTCAAGTTTTTTTTCAAAGATTTGTTTTAAATCATTTGGAACTGATGTATTTATTGCTTTAATTAGATTAGAACAAATCTCAATAAGTTCACTACTTTCAATAAGTCCATCATCAAGCATTTCAGTTGGGATTTGGTCAATGGCGACATTTGCATCGCTTTGCAAATGATTTATTAAAACTTCGTTTATATAAATTGGGTCTTCCTCATTTCTTAAAATTTCCCAAGTGTTAAATTCTTTTGTTCGCTTTATTCGTAGTGACCATATAAGAATTGGTGCAACAGTTAATTTATTATCTGCTTTATCTCGTCTTGCTAAAATAGGAAATCCAAAACCAAAAGTATTTATACCTTTTTCTGATTCAATTGCTTCTGTTTGATTTATTAAGTTTTCAAACGCTTTTGTGATTTTTACAAGTTGTGTCTGATCTTCTTCAAATAAAGAATTCAGGTCTGGTACATTATCTTTCCAACTTATTCTGAATTTTAGTAATTGTTGTGTTAAAAGTTCATTTATGAAATTATTAGGTAAGTTTTTATCTATATAAGAAAGCCTATTAAGGTCAAACTTATATCTTGAATTAGCAGGAATTGCGTTTAAATGAACTCCTCTGCGGTTTCCAATTTTTAGTCTTCTTTGTAATTCTGATAATAATTTTTCGGTTAATTCCATAGATGTTTTAAAAGTGCCTTACAAGTTTCGCATTAGTAGGTGGAAATTTAAGATTTTTTTTGGAAGTTTCAAATTAAGCAGGATTTTTTTTTGGGTGTCGGCTAACGTCTCGTGGCTTGGCGTCAGTTGGGGATTTGGTTAGCCAAATGTATAAATTTAAGACCGAACTTCCAAGTACAAAACCAACTCTAAAGTTTGCCTAAAACCCCAATTGCGCCAAACCGCTGTTGTAAGACGTTTTTTTTTATAAATCGAAAAGTTGTTTTTTGATATTATTTAAGTGAAAAAATCGTTTTATAGTTTCTTTTTCTTCAATAAATGAATTCATTTCACTTATTAATTCTACATCATTTGTGATTTTTGGTTCCCAACCAAATGAACTTAATTTTCTATTTAAATTACAAGCACCAATTGTGAAATTTCCTTTTTTAGAGCCTTTATCAATATAATATCCATTAATAATCATTATGTGTTCATCATATTTATCAAAATGTGGATGCACAATCTTAAAAGCACTACTACTGGTGGGATATTGAATCCTTGCACTGGCTTTATGCAATGTTTCGGGTATTTCCCCAATAGTTTCCTGATTTCTTTTAATTTCATTACAATCGGCACAAACTACACATAAATTTTTTGGAGTAAAAATAAATTTTAAATGTAATGATTTCGGGGCAATATGTTCAATATGACAATTATTAGTAGAAGTTAATGAAACAACTTCTTTACAATAACTGCAAATACCTTTTTGTTCTTTTCTATAAAAATCTCTAATTTCTTTTCTTACTGATAATAAATCATCATCACTCCAATTTTGATGATTAAAGTTTGTTTTTACTTTTAGTTCTATAGATTTTTCGATTAAAGTGCTATACTTTATAGCGGAGAGAATATCAGCCATAAATATCAAAAAGTTTTTTTAGAGTTATATATAAATCATAAACAGGATCATTAATTTCTAGATATTGGCTTTGTTTTTCGATCAACTTTAATTTTGTTTTATCATCTTCATCGAAAGATTTTTTACTACTAACTTTAGAAAATATATTTAGTGCAATTCTACTTAAATATTCGTTTTTAAAACCTGGAGAATCAAAAATGTTTGCAAGTTGATAATCTGCTGAATGATTAATAAATTCTGTAGCATTTTTGATATTTCCTGTTTCCATATCAATAATAAAACTGTTTACATTTGCAAGTTTGGAAATTATTTGTGGCGAATGTGTTGCAATAATAAAATGACAATTTTTATATTGTTCAAAAGTTTTTATTAAAATTTCAATATATTTTTCTTGCCATTGTGGATGTAAACATATTTCAGGTTCATCTATACATACTAATGAATTATCTTTAATCTTACTTGCTATTCCCAGAATACTTAAAATTATGCTTTGTTCTCCTGAACTTGCATCTTTTATTGAAAAAAAACTATAGTCTTTGTTGGATTGAAGTTTTACATCTTTTAACTTTAAAATTCCTGCTTGAATTAAAAAAAGTATATCTTCTGATTCTTGATAGTTAATATTTACACCGTTTTTATCGAGTATTAATTCAAAATTAGAACGATACAAATCCTTGGTTAATATTTTTTCTGCTATTTCCTTTAATTTGTAAATTTTTCTTTCACTAAAACTTTCATCTTTATTTAAGAAAAATGAACGACTAATTCTTCTAGAAAAAACACTATTTTGCTGAAATAAAAATTCTACTGGTTCTTTAGTTTCTAATATTTCCTCTAAAAATCTTCTAGATTGAAACAATTGAAAACCAATAAGTATAACATCTTGATAACCTAAATAATCAAGAACTCTACCAATTTCGTATGCTTGCCTTGGTTCTTTTGAAACACTTTCAATTAATGAAGCAATTATTTTTGACAAATAAGCAAGACCAAAATTTGAACTGTGCAAATCTCTTAATCCTAAATAAGTGTAATTACTTTCTTTTTCAAATCTATCAATTGGAAATTTATCAAATGGGCTTGTTGAAACCGAAATTATTTGACTAGGAAAAGGATTATCAAATGAATATTGTTCAAACAAACTGTTTTTTCTTTTATTTTTGGATTCTTTAATAAATTCAGTTGTCAAATTTCCTAAAAAAGTGCTTTTTCCAGTTCCATTTTTACCAACAAGTATAGAAAAAACATTAGTGCTATTTTCTAACGTATTATTTTCTACAAGTTGAATTATTTTTTGTTTATGGTGATATTGTCTTATCATCGTGTTTTTTTAAAATGTCTTACAACAGGCGCGCGCTTTACGCAGTTCGGATTGCGTAAAACGCAAGATGTACGAAGTGCGCGCCTGATGTACGAAATGCGTGCGCGCATTTTGTACATC
>JAYVKR010000346.1:0-19126 GCA_043768185.1 Flavobacterium sp. | reverse complement strand
TAATAGCAAGAAAATATTCTTGATATATAAACAAGTTTATCAGTTTTTAATCTTGTGAATTTTAAAATTAGTACAATACTAATTGCTATTAAAAATAGTGCAAATAACAATAAATTTAAAGCAATTGTATCTGATGAAAAATCTATTTGTTTTAAAGCTTTTGGATAGAAATTAGTTTGAATAAACGCAATTGGTTTAGAAAAAAGAAAGTTTGTAAGTTGAAATTGCCAATCTTTTCCGTTTAATGTTAATGGAATAAATAGATATCCTAAAACGAAAAAAAGAGCTAAACATTTTTCTAAAAGTTCTTTCATTAGTTGGAAACCAAATTTTTATAATTGGTAGTTTTCCAAGTAAAAAAAGTAACAAGTGAGGTTAATAAAATTAATGCAAAAATAAGTAACGGTTTTGATGGAAAATTAGGTTTACTTTCTACAATTGTAAGTATTGATTTTTTCTTTTTTGCTTTTCGTTTTTCTTGTTTAATTTCTTTTAAAGTTTTTTCTTTTAAGTTTACTATAACAACTTTATTAGTGTCAATTGTTTTAATGTAGCTTTTATCAGTTTTTGCTAAAATTTTTAATTTATCGTTAGAAACCATACTCACGTTTTCTATTGTAATTGTATCTTTAACCGTATTTATATATTCCAATTTTCCTACTTTAGATTTATCTGATCTTTCAAAAACTTGATAATAATTACTTTTAACTCTAACTATTTTAGTATTAGAAATTTTAATTATTGTATCAATTTTTTCATAATTTTCGGTGTATTCCATTACAATCTTTCCAAAACTAGAATCACCAATATCAAATAAGTTTTCTTCAACAGAAATTCTAAAACTTTCACTGCTTCCGCTGTGGCTTTTGTGCGAAATTAATTTGGTTTGCGAAAAACTATTTCCAAATACTAAACTAAAAATTACAATTGATAATGTTCTCATTTTTATAAATTTAATGGCTAAAGATATATAAACATCAAAAACAATTTTTATTTTTATACTTCATTTAACAACTATTAGCGTTTATCTTTTTAAATTTGAACTTCTTAAAAATAAATATGCTTTTGCAAATTACATTACAAAATTAAAAATTATAAAAACTTACTTATGAAATACCATCAAATAAACCGCGATTTGTTCATTAAAAACAGAGCAAAATTCACATCGCAAATGAAACCTAATAGTGTTGCTGTTTTTAATTCTAACGATATTTATCCAGTTTCGGCAGACAGTTCTTTGCCATTTGCACAACACAGAGATATTTTATATTTATCTGGTGTAGATCAAGAAGAAAGTATTTTATTGCTTTTTCCAGATGCACCTTATGAACATTTAAGAGAAATTCTTTTCCTAAAAGAAACCAACGAACACATTGCCATTTGGGAAGGAGAAAAATTGACAAAAGACAGAGCATTTGAAGTTTCTGGAATAAAATCTGTAATCTGGTTGCAAGATTTTCATAAGACTTTAAAAGAAGTTATGGCTTATTCTGAAACTATTTATATCAATACAAACGAACATTACAGAGCAGCAATAGAAACTGAAACTCGCGAAGCACGATTTGTAAAATGGTGGAAAGAAAATTATCCTGCGCATCAAGTTGCCAAAAGCAATACTATTTTGCAACGATTGCGCTCAATAAAAGAAAGCGAAGAGTTAGATTTAATTCAAACCGCTTGTGAGATTACCGAAAAAGGTTTTCGCAGAATTTTAAGTTTTGTAAAACCAAACGTAACCGAATATGAAATTGAAGCCGAATTTGCTCACGAATTTATAAGAAATCGTTCTAAAGGTTTTGCCTACACGCCAATCATTGCCTCTGGAAACAATGCCAATGTGTTGCATTACATAGAAAACAATCAGCAGTGTAAAGCTGGAGATTTAATTTTGCTAGATGTTGGTGCAGAATATGCTAATTATTCTAGTGATATGACTAGAATGGTTCCAGTTTCTGGAAAATTTACTGATAGACAAAAGCAAGTTTATAATGCTGTTTTAAATGTAAAAAACGAAGCTACAAAAATGCTTGCACCAGGAACTTTATGGAAACAATATCATGTAGAAGTTGGTAAAATTATGACTTCGGAATTACTTGGATTAGGATTAATTGACAAAGCCGATGTGCAAAACGAAAATCCAGATTGGTCAGCATATAAAAAATATTTTATGCATGGAACATCACATCATCTAGGTTTAGACACACACGATTATGGATTGTTGCACGAACCAATGAAAGCTAATATGGTTTTTACGGTAGAACCAGGAATTTATATTCCGGCTGAAGGTTTTGGAATTCGTCTAGAAGATGACATGGTTATTCAAGAAAAAGGCGCAGCTTTTAACTTAATGAGAAACATTCCTATTGAAGTTGATGAGATTGAGAGTTTGATGAATAGTTAGTAGTCAGTGATCAGTAATCAGTGTTCAGTATAAACGGTTTATTTTTGTAAGCCGTTTTTTATTTATAAATCATTTAGTTCTTTAATGTGATTGTTTGTTATGTAAGTAATTAACGATTGTTACTTTTTCCAAGGTAATGATTTTATGTATTTTTTTGTTCTTTCTCTAAGTTCATCAATAGAAATACTTTTTGCCCATTCCTTTTCAAAATCAAAAGTATCTTCTGATTTTATTGATTCTAATTTATTTAAAATTTTAGAATCTTCAATGGTTTGAATCCATTTTATTAGATTATCTTTTTGAGTTGCTATATTCATATTAAATTCTAATTTGTAACAAAGTTAGTAAAAAATTTATAGAAACGATTAGCTTAATAAATATAGGTTAATTCAAATATTTTATAACATTTGATCATTGTAATTAACCGCAAACTTGTCATTCTGACGAAGGAAGAATCTCAAGCAATATAGTTTCTTTTTTTTTGAGTATTGGTGGGATTCTTCCTTCGTCAGAATGACAAACTGGGCGGAAATTATTGCTTATTATTTGTGAAACTTTATATGATTGTGAAACTTTATATCTTTTTAACTGCAAACTTTTCATTCTGAGGCACGAAGAATCTCAAATAATATAATTATCATTTTTTCTTAAGTTTTGGTGAGATTCTTCCTTCGTCAGAATGACAAATTGGGCGGAAATAATTGCTTATTATTTGTGAAACTTTATATCTTTTTAACTGCAAACTTGTCATTCTGAGGCACGAAGAATCTCAAGTAATATAGGTTTCATTTTTTCTTAAGTTATGGTGAGATTCTTCCTTCGTCAGAATGACAAACTATCAAGAATATATCTTAAAAATAATTAGCAAATTGAAGCTTAAAAACTATTTTTGCAACTATGAAAACCTTCCTCTATAAAAATACTAAAATCTCCTACACAGAACAAGGAAAAGGAACTGCTGTAGTTTTACTGCACGGTTTTCTTGAAAACAAATCAATGTGGAATGATTATGTTATAGCAATTTCTAAAAAAAACCGAGTCATAACAATTGATTTATTAGGTCACGGTGAAACCGAATGTTTGGGTTATGTTCACTCAATGGAAGACAATGCCGAAGTTGTTATGTCGGTTTTACAACATTTAAAAATTAGAAAAGCTGTTTTTATTGGACATTCCATGGGTGGTTATGTGGCGTTGGCTTTCGCCGAATTGTATCCAGAAAATGTAAAAGGAATTTTGCTTTTAAATTCTACTTCGCGTGCCGATTCTGATGAACGAAAAAGCAATAGAGATAGAGCAATAAAAGCGGTGAAACAAAATTATACTGCTTTTGTACGAATGAGCATTGCCAATTTATTTAGCGAAAAAAATAGAACAATTCTTGTTGATGAAATTGAAAATGTAAAAACCGAAGCATTAAAAACGCCATTGCAAGGAATTGTTGCATCTCTTGAAGGAATGAAAATTAGAAAAGATAGAGAAGTGATTTTGCATTTTGCTACTTATCCAATACTTTTAATTTTAGGTAAACAAGATCCAGTTTTAATTTATGATGAAAATGTATCTCAAATTGAAAATACAAATGTAAAATTGCATACTTTTAATGATGGACACATGAGTCATATTGAAAATCGTGAGGAATTGATGTTGGTTTTATTAGAGTTTTTGAAGAAAGTTTAGATTATTTAAATTAAACTTTCTCTTCAAATGCTACATTCTCATCCAAAATTTCAGATAATAAAATTACAATTTGTTCTGTATAATTGTCTAAAGTTTCATTAGATATTGTAGTTAATGCTTCTTTATCTTGTTTAAAAGTGAATGGTAAAAAACCATTTTTTAAATTTTTAAAAGAGATTATTCCGGCTTCAATTTCTAGATTTTTTGCATTTTGTTCATACATAAAAGCATACGCTAAAACTTGTATTATTTTGTCTTGTTTAATGTCTTGTGTTAAGCCATTCCAAGATTTTAAGGTTACATTTGGTTGTAAAACATTTCCTGTTTTATAATCTATAATTCTAATTTTTCCGTTGCGAAGTTCTATTCTATCTACATTTCCTTTTATTAAAACTGGAAAAGGTAAATTATGATGTTCTAATTTTCTTTCAAAGGTTTGTTCTAATGCTAAAATTTTAATTGCATCGCCACTTTCAATTGCATCAAGTTCTAATTTTAAAAAATTAAAAACATTTCGTTTAGCAACTTCAAACGCTAGAAGATTTCTTCCTTTTTTAATTTCGCCTTCTTTATAAACTTCTTTAAATTGTTTTAAAACTTCATCATCAATTTTATCAATACAATTTTTTATATCATGAACGGTTAAAAATTTATCAATAAATGGTTTGTATAATTCTTCTAAAGCGCCATGAATTATGGTTCCTAGAGTATTTACAGCTATGTTTTCTTCAACTTCATCGACTTCAGAAATTCTTAAAATTCGCTGAAAATAAAATTGAATCGGATTTCTAATATACGTTGTTAATGATGATGGTGAAAATCCTTTTTCGGCAATTTCTTTTAAGCGTTGCATTACCATTTGCGATTTTTCAACTTTTAATGGTTTATAGGCAATTTCTGGAACATTGGCATTAAAAATTCTATGAGTAATGGAATGATTGGCTTGAGTTTCTACTTCAAGTTGCGTTATAAATCGGCTTTTTTCACCAGCATCAATTCCTTCACTTTCAGTATTATAAATTAAGTAAATGTTTTTTGCTCGTTGCAACAAATGATAAAAGTGATACGTATAAATGGCATCTTTTTCTTTGTATGTAGGCAATCCATATTCGCGTTTTACATCATACGGAATAAAAGAATTCATACTTTTTCCAGCCGGAAATTTGCCTTCGTTTACTGATGTTATTATTACGGTTTCAAAATCTAAAACTCTACTTTCTAAAACTCCCATAATTTGCAAACCATTTAATGGTTCGCCTTCAAATGAAACTTCGGCAACATCAATTACTTGCTTATAAATGGCGTGTAAGGTTTCTATTTTATCAATATGAGGATTATTAGAATAATAGGAAATAAGTTTATTAATTACTTTAAAAATAGAATATACAAAGGCATTTGTAATCTTTTCTTCTTCATTATCACGATTAAGATTAGATTTTATTTGAAGTAAAATTTGAGAAACATTTTCAAGAACATTTATTGAAGTTGCATCCCATTTTTGAAACAATAAATTAAACAATTCATTTCCGTTGGGATGTAATTCTAGAATTTTTTTATGGGTAAGAAATGTAAAATTATTTTTATTGATTACATAAACTAAATTACTTGCATTTATATATGGTTCTATTAATGGATGCGTTAAAATATCTATTACATCTTTATAGTAAAAAACATAATTATTAGCGTTTCTAGAAATGGCATTGGTGTGGGTTTTAAACAATTTAGCAATTAAAATTTGTACCGGATTGTTCTTGCTAGAATAACCCATTGTAATGTTTAAAGCATTAACATTGGCTGGAAGTGAATATAAAATTGGAACTAAAAGCGTTTCTTCTCCAAGAACTACAGCAACTTTTTTTAATTCATTGTTTGAATTGGAAGCGATATGTTTCTCTATTAAATCGCCAACAATTTTGGCTTGACCAATAGATTTTGGTGTTCCAATAATTTGAATGTTTTTTTCTTGAGAATAATTATTGGCAATCCATTCAAACGGATTAGTTTTATAATACGACCATTCTTTTTTAAATCTTCTTGTAAATAATGCTGCATCGTGTTGAAAATCTTTTAGAAAAACTTCATCAATATCCCAGTAAATTTTGGCTATATCAATAGAAAGTAAATGCTGTACTATTTTCTCTTCTGCTTGATTTAATGCATTGAAACCAGCAAAAATATAAGTTTTATTTTCTGTAGAATTTGAAAAATGATTTAAATTATTTACAGCTTCACGATAAATTAATCCTTGATAACCAATTCCTTTGTTTAATAAATAAGTATAAAGTGAATGATAATAAGTTGGCAGTAATTTCCAAAAAGCTAAATAATTATCAATTAAAGTAGTTCTTTTATCTGCATCAACAGACCAATGTTCTACTTCTTTAATGTTTTCTAAATACTTTAAAATTTTATCTGGATCTAATAAATATCGGTCTATTTCATTAAAATCTTGAAGTAATGTTTTTGCCCAATTGGCAAAGGTTTCAAAAGATTCTTGTTTAGAAACTTGGGTTAATGAGAGATAAACCGAATAAAATTCAAATAACAATTCAATACTATCAACAGATCTAATTTTAGCAATTTCTTGAACAAAATCTTCAATACTAACTATTTCTGGAGAAAAAATTGTGGTGGTGATTTCATTTTTAAGTTCTTCTATTAAAAAAACTTTGGCTCTTTTATTAGGTAAAACTATCACTAAATCTGAGATAGAAGTAGGATAATCGTTAATTAATTTCTGCGAAAGTTTGTTTAAAAAAGTTTGATTTGTCATTTTATAAATATAAAAAAACGTCCCGAATATTCGGGACGTTTCTTTAAAAATATTTTAGAGAAAATTATTTTACTAATTTCACTTCTGTTCTTCTGTTGTTAGCTTTTCCAGCTTTAGTTTTGTTAGAATCTATTGGCATAGTTTCACCAAAACCTTTAGATGATAATCTAGAAGAAGCAATTCCTTTTTCGATTAAATAATCTTTAACTGCACCAGCTCTGTTTTCTGATAACGTTTGGTTAGCTGCATCTTTACCATCACTATCAGTATGACCTTCTAATGAGAAGTTAGAGTTAGGATATTCTTTCAAGATAGCTGTAATAGCTTCTAAAACTGGGTAAGTTTGTTGTTTGAAAGAAGATTTTCCTGAATCAAATAATATAGTTTTAGCATAATCATTTAATTTTTTCATTACTTCGTCAGAAACTTCAGGACAACCTTTGTTTGCAACTGTACCTTTAACATCTGGACATTTATCATCTTTGTCATAAACTCCATCTCCATCTCTATCTGGCCAAGGACAACCTGCGTTTTCTTTTGGACCTTTAACATCTGGACATTTGTCAGATTTATCAGTTACACCATCGCCATCAGCATCTGGACAACCATTTAATGTTTTTAAACCGAATACGTCAACACAAGCGTCATCTTTATCTGCAACACCATCGCCATCTGTATCTGGACATCCTTGAAACTCAGCTAAACCAGCTTCGTTTGGACAAGAATCTTTACTGTCTTCAATTCCATCTCCATCAGAATCTGGACAACCATTGAATTCTTTTAAACCAGCAACATCTGGACAAGTATCGTCTTTATCATAAATACCGTCTCCATCTTTATCTGAAGCACCAAATTTAAAAGTTAAACCTGCAAAGTGTTGCATGTGAGTAGCAACATCTACATTAGGTGTTCTAGTATCATCAAATGAATATTTATAAGTAGAAGTTAATGATAAACCAACTTGCTCAGTAAACCATAAAGTTAAACCTAAACCACCATTTACTGTACCAGCAGAGGCATCACCTAAAAAAGTATAACCTCCACCAATGTGAGCAGAAGGATCAAAAACTTTAGATTTAAAAGCGTTCATAAAGCTATATTTAATAACTCCATCTACACCATAATACATTAAATCTCCAGGATTTGCAACTGGATAATCTCCAGGAATAGTTAATCTTTCACCAACTAATTTGTTGATTTTGTTAACAGAACCTGTAACACCAAATGAAAAATTATCTCCAACGTATCTAGATACTGATAAAGCTGATACTGAAGGAATAATACTCCAATAAGCTTTAGCGTCAAAATACTGTGAAAATTGATCTTCAATTTTTGATGCGGCACTTACTCTGCCACCGTCTACTGCGTTTGCTCCAAATGAGATTGCCCATTTGTTGTTACTGTCTTGTGCTTGAGAACTTAATCCTGCAAACATTAATAAAGTAACTAATACTTTGTTAAGATGTTTCATACTTAATTTTGTTAGATTATATAGATATAATGAGACAAAAGTAATACGTATAAATGAAATATCAAAATGAAAATGTTAAAATATGGTAATTATATAACAATTCTATAAACTTTTACAAGTTTTTAGATAGATTATATAACGTGTAAATTCTTGCCAACTTCTGTAAATGCTGCTATTGCTTTATCTAAATGTTCTTTAGTATGAGCTGCAGATAATTGCACTCTAATTCGAGCTTTATCTTTGGGAACAACTGGAAAAAAGAATCCAATTACATAGATTCCTTTTTTTAATAATTCATCTGCCATTGTTTGCGAAAGCTTTGCATCATAGAGCATTACAGGTACGATTGCAGATTCTCCATCAATAAAATCGAAACCAGCTTTTCGTAAACCATCTTTAAAATAATTAGTGTTCCATTCTAGTTTATCTCGCAACGAAGTGTCTTTTTCTAGCAGTTCAAAAACTTTTATTGATGCTCCAACAATTGCTGGCGCAAGAGAGTTTGAAAATAAATAAGGTCTTGAACGTTGTCGTAAAATTTCTACGATTTCTTTTTTGGCTGTGGTATATCCACCCATTGCTCCACCAAGTGCTTTACCAAGTGTTCCTGTAATTATGTCAACTCTTCCCATAACGCCTTTTGCTTCTGGCGTTCCTTTTCCTGTAGCGCCAATAAAACCTGTTGCGTGACATTCGTCAACCATAACCAAAGCGTCATATTTATCTGCTAAATCACAAATTTTATCAAGTGGCGCAACTAATCCATCCATAGAGAAAACGCCATCGGTTACAATTAGTTTAAATCTTCTGTTTTCGGCAGTTGCTTTTATTAATTGTTGTTCTAAATCATCCATATTGGAATTTTCATATCTATAACGTGCTGCTTTACACAAACGAACGCCATCAATAATTGAAGCGTGGTTTAAACTATCAGAAATTATACAATCTTCTTCGCCCAATAATGGTTCAAAAACGCCACCATTGGCATCAAATGCTGCTGCATATAAAATGGTGTCTTCTGTTCCATAAAATTCGGCAATCTTTTTTTCTAATGTTTTATGAATATCTTGAGTTCCACAAATAAATCTCACTGATGACATACCAAAACCGTGAGAATCTAAAGCATCTTTCGCAGCTTGAACCACTTCTGGATGAGATGATAATCCTAAATAATTATTGGCACAAAAATTTAAAACAGTTTCTCCATTTACTATAATTTCTGCACCTTGTGGTGAAGTTATAATGCGTTCTTTCTTGAAAATTCCGTTTTGTTCTATTGTGTTTAATTCGTTTTGCAGGTGTTGTTGAATTTTTCCGTACATATTTTTTGTTTGTAGTTTTTTGTTTGTTGTTTGTGGTTTTGCGTATTTATTGATTAATTGAAAATTTTATTCTTAACTTTTCTCACTTCCAACTTCCATCTTCACACTTCCATCTTTCTAAAATTCTCTACAAATTTACAACTTCAATTTCTTCTCCTATATATATGAGTGCTTTTTTAACAACTTTATAACCCATTTTTTCTATGGCGTTTTGATAATTTTCTAATTGCAATTTGTATTTGGGTTGATGAATTCCTGTTTTATAATCTAATAAATAAATTTCATTGGCTTTTGTAAGCACCATTCTGTCTGGTTTTACGCTACTTTCTTCTTTTTGAATAATTGTTATTTCGTTTAAAATTTTATTTTCTTTTGAAAAAAATAATTCTAATTCTTTGTGATTTACAATTTCATAAATGGTATTTAAAACTTCTTCTTTTTGTGATGATACGATTAATCCGTTTTCTGTTGCTTTTGTAATGGCTAAATCTATATCGTTTTTTGTTTTTATGTATGATAGAATTTCGTGAAGAATGTTTCCATATTCAATTGCTTTTTGTTGAAGTGTGTTCCACATTACGCTTTCTCTTTGGGCAATTTTTATGTTTTTAGGATTTAAAGTTGCTTCAAGTTGAGGAACAATTTCTGTAGAATCAATTTCTTCTTTAGATTTAGATAATTTAACTGATGATCCAAATTCATATTCTAATTTATTTTCATCAAAACCTTTATCTTCTAAAAATTTTATAAAAAATGAAGCCATATTATTAGGATAATTTCCATCTTTATTCATAGAAACTAAACCAGAAATAATATGCAATTGTTCTTCGGCACGAGTTAATGCAACGTACAAAATATTAGTATTGTCTAATAAATCTTCTTGTTTTTTCTCATTGTAAATTAGCGAGGCATCTTCACCATACTCTTCTACTTTACTACTTTTATCTACTAAAACTTTGGGTAAACCAATAATTTCTTCATCGGCATTTAACCACATTTTTTGTTTTGGTGCTTTGGTGTAATCTTCTTCTGCAAACGGAAAAATTACTACTGGAAATTCTAAACCTTTAGATTTATGAATGGTCATAATGCGTACAGCATCGTTTCCTTCTGGCGATGGAATGCTTAATTTATGAGAATTATTATCCCAATAATATAAAAAATCTGAAATTCCTGCTTGCTTTTTTAAATCGTGTTCTAGAATTAAATCTAAAAAAAACTGAATATATGCGTTTGCCTCTCCTAAATCCTCTCCGAAGGAAAGGACTTTTTTAACATTTGTAATAATTTTAGAAATAATAATTTCTACCGCTTCATAAAGTGATTTTTTTCTTATGTTTTTAAAAGAAAAATCTATATTATATTGAAGTAACCAAACTTGAAATTCGTCTTCATTTTTACATTCCATTCCTTGAAAAATAAAATCGTGAATTGGAAGTATCGTTTGATGATTTTTAGCTAAATAATAAAGAAAATTGGCTTTAGATTCTAAGTCGGAATTGTTTTTTAAATATCGCAATATGTAAATAATAGTTTTTACATCAGATGATGCACCAAGCATTAGACTTTCTGAAGATAAAATTGGAATTCCATTCTCTGTTAAATAGTTAGCAATTGCTGTTCCGTGTGCTTTTTTACGAGTTAAAATTACAATATCTTTGTTTTTAAAACCGGTGCTTTTTATTTGCAAAATTTTATTTAAAGTTGCCAATAAATACAAGTCGTTTTTATCTAGATTTTCTTCTTCAAATGCATCAATTTTTTCAATTTTTGGAATGAATGAAATGTTTACATATCCTCCAATTTTAGAATTTGTTTTTTGATGACTATGGTTTTTATACAAGTCATTATAATCTAAATTGGTAAACTCATTAGAAAGAAAATTAAAAAAATTATTATTAAAATCTATCACTTGCGAATAGCTGCGATAATTGGTTTCTAAAGAAAATAATTTCTTGTCTTTATTAGAAAACGGATTTGTTTTTTCTTTGGTTAATGCTATAAATTGTTCTGCTTTTCCGCCACGCCAACGGTAAATAGATTGTTTTGGGTCGCCAACTAAAAGTAAACTTCCTTGTTCACCAGATAAATCTTCGCTAGCAAGAGAATTGTCTATTAATGGAATTAAATTTTGCCATTGCATTATAGACGTGTCTTGAAACTCGTCTATAAAAAAGTGTTTGTATTTTTCGCCCAAACGCTCGTATATAAAAGGCGCAGGTTGGTTTTGAATTTGCTCGTTTATAAGTTTGTTAAACTCTGAAATGGAAAGAATATTTTGTTCTTTTTGAATTTTTGCCAGTTCATTACTTACTGTATTTAACAAAGAAAGTGGTGTAATATTTTTTAGAAACGCTTCGTAAAAACTCTTTTTTTGCAGAATTGAATAGGTTTTAGACAAAGTTGAAAGCAATTCTGGAAGTATACTTTCTATTATATCTTTGTCTTTGGCAGTTTTATTTATTTTTATATCGTCAACTTCGTGATAGGTTTTGTTACTAGAATTGTATTTTTTTTCTTGAATACTTACTAAATGTTTAGGAAAATATCCTCCAGAAAACGATTTTAAATCTATTCCTTTATCATTAATTAATTGTAATGCTTGCGTTGCAAATGTGATGCTTTCTTGTTCTAATTCTTCACAAAGTTTGGTAAGTTTAGTTTTTATTGCTACAAACTCGGCAATAGATTTGTCGTGAAAATGTGTAATTTCTTCTCTGTTATTTTCGTTTAAAATTAAACGTCCAGTTTCCATAATTTCTCTAGAAACATCCCAACTTTTATCGTCGTTGGTTTTTTCTAAAGTATAATCTACAAGTAAATTGGTTAGTTCTTTATCTTCACCAGCTTGCGCAATTAGTGCATCTACAGCTTCTGTGAGCAGGTTTTCTGTGTCTAAAGAAACTTCGAATGTTATTGGTAAATTTAAATCGTGTGCAAAGGCGCGAATTACTTTGTGAGTGAATTTATCTATGGTAGAAATATCGAAAGCTGCATAATTGTGAATTAAATTTTTAATTATGGCTTGCGATTTTTCTTTTATGGTTTGATTGCTTAAATTGGTTTCCTGTTTAATATTCTGCATTAATTGTAATGCTTTTTCAGATGGATTTTCTTTGGCAAATTCTGACAGACTTTCTACAACACGACTTTTCATTTCGTGAACCGCTTTGTTGGTAAAGGTTATGGCAAGTATGTTTCTGTAGGCATCGTTTTTACTCGATAATAGAATAATTTTTAGGTATTCTTTTACCAATGTATAGGTTTTTCCTGATCCTGCTGATGCATCGTAGATTGAAAATGCTGGTTTTATCATAAACTATTTCTTTTTTACACGAATTTCACTAATTTTCACTAATTAATTAGATTGTTTGGATTTCACTAATTTTTTTATTCTAACAGGGTTTTTTAACCTGTTAGATATTGATTTTAATAGTATTTTACCACAAATTTCACAAATTATCACATATTAGGTGTAATTTTAAATTTAATTAAGATAACGGTTTAGAAATTTTATAAATATAATTTAATTTGGGTTCTTCGCCATAATATTCTACTAGAAATTCGTCTATTTTTATTGCTCTAAGTTTGGTTATGGCTTTTTGTGATCTTATGTTGTTGGCGCCAATGTGAAAAATTATGTTGTTTACATATTGAAATGCATAGTTAATCATTAAATTTTTTATTTCTTGATTGTAAATTGTTCCCCAATATTTTCTTGCGATGAAGGTGTAACCTATTAATACCTCGCTTTTTTCTTGATTAAAATCGTAGAAACGTGAACTTCCTATAATTTCGTTGGTTTGCGAATCTACAATTAAAAATGCTCCTTTAGATTGCATTGCGCCATTGAAATAGGTTTGAAAAATTTCTTTTTTATATCTATTTGGATTTGGATGTTGTTGCCAAATAAGTTTGTCTGAAGCTACTTTATAGAGTTCTTCAAAATGATTTTCTTGTAACGGAAGTAATTTTACTAACTGATTATTGAGATGTGATGGTTGTAAATTAAAGTTCATTGTTGCTGCGATTGTGCTAGCCCAGACTGTAATGTAAAGCTTTGTGAAGGAAAATTATATTTTTTCTAGCTGGAAAAAAGCGACCATAGGAAGCTCTTTTTACTGCTTAGAAAAAAATAATTTTACAAACAAACTTGCAATGGAATGCTGGATTGGCTTTTAAATAACTATTTAATAAAATTATAACGTAATTGTGTAACTTTTTGTAAAGTTAAATTTATAACTTTGAATTCAAATAAATAATTAATCTTTAAAAATACATATTATGGCTTTTGAATTACCAAAATTACCTTATGGTTACGATGCTTTGGAACCAAATATTGATGCTAGAACGATGGAAATTCATCATACAAAACATCATAATGCGTATACTACAAACTTAAATGCGGCTGTTGCAGGAACTGAACTTGAGGGTTTAACTATTGAAAATATTTTAATAAATCTTGATAAAAAAAACGCGGCTGTTAGAAATAATGGTGGTGGTTTTTATAATCATAATTTGTTTTGGACAATTATGAGTACTGATGGTGGTGGTTTACCAACTGGAGAATTACTTGAAGCAATTGAAAGAGATTTTAAAAGTTTTGACGAGTTTAAAGCTAAGTTTGCTAAAGCTGGCGCAACACAATTTGGTAGTGGTTGGGCTTGGCTTTGTGTTAAAAAAGGTGGCGAACTTGATGTGTGTGGCACTCCAAATCAAGACAATCCGTTAATGCCAGATGTGGGTTGTGGTGGTACTCCAATTCTTGGTATGGATGTTTGGGAACACGCTTATTACTTGAATTATCAAAACAGAAGACCTGATTATATTGAAGCTTTTTTTAATGTAATTAATTGGACTGAAGTTTCTAGAAGATATGCTGTAAGTAAGTAAGTTTTTATTTTTTATAATTTAAAAACCGTTAAGTTTTAATGCTTAACGGTTTTTTTGTGAATTTTAAAAAGACGTTCACCAAGGCGAACGTCTTTTTGCCCCAAATCTATCATAAATTTAACCTATTAAATTTATGAAGTGACAAATTTAATAATACTAATTAGTTTTTACTTATTGTTGTCAAATTATATTGCTATTGTAGTCAAATGAGAGTAAAATAGTGTTAAACGAAGGATGAATGACACTTTATCGATGGTAAGAAAATAAAAAAGGTGAAATTACTTTCACCTTTTTTGCCCCAAATCTACCATAAACTTAACCTACTAATGCTATGGTTAAACAAATGTAGAATAACTTCTACGTAAACACTAATATAATTGTTGAATTACTAAAATAATCGATAAAGTACATAAAAAATCTATTATTTTCACTTATATGAGTAAAAAAGCTGAAAATAACTTTTAAAAACGTTAAAAAAATTTAGAAATTTATAGAAATAAGCTTTTAAAAATTTATTTAGAATTTAGCTTAGAAAGTGTAGAAATTAAAAAAGGTGAAATTGCTTTCACCCTTTTTGCCCCAAATCTACCATAAACTTAACCTACTAATGCTATGGTTTTCCAAAAGTAGTAAGAAAGTTACGCTAGATAAAATATAATTGTTGATTAACTTGAATAATCGACGAAATGCATAATTTTACTATAAACTAATATGCTCTGGCGTCTTTACCTTCATAAAAGTTCATAAAAGCTCGATTGACTACACGATTTCCTCCTGGTGTTGGATAATCTCCAGTAAAATACCAATCGCCAAGATTTTTAGGACAAGCAATATGTAAGTTATCTACTGATTGAAATATGATTTTAACCTTAGCTTTTACATCTGGTGTTGTTAGTAATTCTGAAATTTTATTTGATATTTCCATATCGCTAAATGGCGAATATATTTTAGTTACATAATTAACTGCTTCTGAATCTTTTACGTTTTCTTGAAGCTTGCAATCTGTATAAACTTCTTCTACAATATGATACAAATTGCGTTCTTTTAAAAGTGCTATTGCGGCTTGAAAAGCTACTAAACCTTCTAGCTTTGCCATATCAATTCCGTAGCAATCTGGATAGCGAATTTGTGGTGCAGAAGAAACAACTACTATACTTTTTGGATTTAATCTGTCCATCATTTTGATAATACTCATTTTTAAAGTTGTACCACGAACAATGCTGTCATCAATTATTACTAAATTATCTGTTGGTTTTATTACGCCATAAGTTACATCATAAACGTGTGCAACAAGTTCGTCTCTATTTTTATCATCGGTAATAAAAGTTCTAAGTTTAGCATCTTTTATTGCAATTTTTTCTGTTCTAATTTTTACTGATAATAATTCTTGAAGTGAATCTTTGGTCAATTTATTTCTATTATTAAGTATAAATTGATTTTTTCTTTGATTTAAAAAATCTTGTGCCGCTTCTACCATTCCGTAAAAAGAAGTTTCGGCTGTGTTTGGAATGTATGAAAAAACGGTGTTGTCTGTATCTTCTTCAATTGCATCAAGAACTGCTGGCAGAATTAATTTTCCTAATAATTTACGTTCTTGATAAATCTCGGCATCGCTTCCACGAGAAAAATAAATTCTTTCAAACGAGCATGCTTTTTTTACTGTTGGCGTAATAATTTCTTCTTCGGAAATTGTTCCGTTTTTTTTAATTATTAATGCATTTCCTGGTTGTAATTCTTGTACTTTGTCAAAATCTACATTAAAAACGGTTTGAATAACTGGTCTTTCTGAAGCTACAACTACAATTTCGTCATCTTGATAAAAATACGCTGGACGAATTCCTGCAGGATCACGAAAAACAAATGCGTCGCCGTGACCAAATAATCCTGCCATAGCATAACCGCCATCCCAACCGCGAGAAGCGCGTTTTAAAATTTTAGTAATGTCTAGTTTTTCGGCAATTATGGGCGATGCTTCTCTTTTAGACAATCCGTTGTTTTTACATTCTTGGTATAATTCGGTTACTTCATCGTCTAGAAAATGTCCTATTTTTTCCATAACAGTAACTGTGTCAGCCATTTCTTTTGGATGTTGACCTAGTTCAATTAAACTATTAAAAAGTTCGGTAACGTTAGTCATATTGAAATTTCCAGCAATAATTAGATTTCTATGCATCCAATTATTTTGACGTAAAAACGGATGTACATTTTCTATACTGTTTTTGCCAAAAGTTCCGTAACGCACATGTCCAAGAAACAACTCGCCTATGTATGGAATATTTGCTTTTTGAAGTGCAACATTATCTGCATATTCTGGATGCGAAATCATTTCTTCGTTAATGCGATCATTTATTTGCTTAAAAACATCTTGAATGGGTTGAGCATCGTTAGATCTAACTCTACTAATGTATCTTTCACCAGGTTCAACATCTAATTTTATAGAGGCAAAACCTGCACCATCTTGACCGCGATTGTGTTGCTTTTCCATCAAGAGATACATTTTTTGTATTCCATAGAAAGCTGAACCGTATTTTTCTTTATAAAATTCTAACGGTTTTAATAATCTTAAAAAAGCTATTCCACATTCGTGTTTGATTGCGTCGCTCATTGTGTTGTTTTAATTAAAGTTATAATAGTTAACCATTAAATTATTTCTTAAACCATTAAGATATTAAGATTCATTAAGTCTTAATTTTTCTTAATATCTTAATGGTTTAAATTTTTTAAAATAAAAAAAGCCCCGAAAATTTCGAGGCATAAATTTATTCAATTTCTATATCAAATTGTGTTAACGCTTTAAATTGTTTCAATCTTTCTTGAACTTCTTCTTTTTTAAGGTTCAACATTCGTTCTGTTCCAAATTTCTCTACACAAAAGGAAGCTAGGTTTGATCCGTGAATTATGGCTTTTTTCATATTTTCAAAGGATATATTTTCGCTTTGCGTAATAAATCCTGCAAAACCTCCAGCAAAAGTATCTCCTGCGCCAGTTGGATCAAAAACTTCTTCTAGTGGTAAAGCTGGTGCAAAAAACACTTCTTTGTTATGAAATAATAATGCGCCGTGTTCACCTTTTTTAATTACAACATATTTTGGTCCCATTGTATGAATTTTTGCCGCCGCTTTTACTAAAGAATATTCTCCAGAAAGTTGGCGTGCTTCTTCATCATTAATTGTAATTACGTCTACACGTTTTATTACGTCTAATAATTCTGGTAAAGCGCAATCCATCCAAAAGTTCATTGTGTCTAGAACAATTAATTTAGGTTTGGTTTCCATTTGATCTAAAACACCACTTTGTACCATTGGATGCAAGTTTCCTAGCATTACAACATCGGCATTTTTAAAATTTTGAGGAACAACAGGATTAAAATCGGCAAGAACATTTAACTCTGTTGCCAAAGTATCTCTTGTATTTAAATCGTTGTGGTATTTTCCGCTCCAAAAAAATGTTTTTCCACCTTTTACAATTTCTAGACCAGAAATATCAATGTTTCTTGACGTTAATAAATCTAAATATTCTTGAGGAAAATCGTCTCCAACAACCGAAACTATTGCTGATTGCAAATTAAAATGTGAAGCTGAAAGACCAATATAAGTTCCTGCGCCACCAAGTATTTTATCTGTTTTTCCAAAAGGTGTTTCGATAGCATCAAATGCAACCGTTCCTACTATTAAAAGTTTGTTCATTATTTCGTTTTCAAATTAAAGGTGCAAAGATAGGTTTTTAGTTTAAAAGTTTAAAATGGAATTATAATCTTGAAATTAATTTAAAAAAATCATTCCTTGAGATAGTAATCACTAAAGGATTAGAAATGTAAGTTAACAATAATTTATCACCAGTAACCAAAATGCTTTTTGTTTCAATACAAATATCGAAAAGATAATTATCATCTTTATCTGGCGCTTCGTTATATTTTGTTTCTGAAAATTCTAGAATACAAATTTTTTGGATTTCTGAAATATAAAATGGGATAGTATTTTTTAAGTATTTTTTGAATTTGGAACGCTTTAATACGTCTTCAAGTTCTAAAATCATTTCAGGACAAATAAAAATTTTGAGGTTTTCTTCTAATATAATTTTTTCAAGATCATAAAAAGAATTTGAAATAATTGCACTTATCCAAATATTTGTGTCTAATACATAACTACTTCTTTGCATTATAAGATTTTGCAATTTTAGTTCTAGATTTTCTAGTTTCTGCGACAATTTCATCCATTGTTGGAATAGTTGTTATAATATTAGAATTTGAATCTACAAATTCTACAAAAGACAGTGTTTTAATATAGTCTAAAAACAATTTAGCTTGTTTGCTGTTTTCCTTTATTTTTACAGTAACCATATATTTATTAATTAGTAAATACAAATGTACAAAAATCGTGCTTAAAACAACTTCTCCTCTTCCTTTTCATAAAAAGCATCAATTTTATCTAATCCAATTTTTATCAGGATTTAAATATGTTGATAGTAATGCAAAAATATGAATGCTTTTATTTTCTTCATCAATTTTAAAATGAATCATATATTTGAATGTTTTCATTGGAAGACAATGAATTTCATTATATCTGATTTGAAAATTTGGATTTTTC
>JAYVKR010000345.1:0-3321 GCA_043768185.1 Flavobacterium sp. | reverse complement strand
TACTGAGTGTACTGCGCATCTTGTTGACCAAAACTTACAAATCCTGTTAACAGTAAAGCGAATATTAAAATTTTTGTTCTCATCTATTTTGGGTGTTATATTATATAGCAGAGAATTTTTACTTCTCTGCTACTAAATTATCTTGATAAATATAGGTATCCACTTCTTGGTGGTACATCTTCAATTACACTATTGAATTTAATAATATAGAAATAAGTTCCTGTTGGTAACTCTGATTCTTGTTTAACAGTATTTCTTCCTTCAGAAATTCCTCTAAACGCTCTATCAGCATTGTTGTAGTTTTGAGTATCGTATACTAAAACTCCCCAACGGTTATAAATTTCTACGGTATTGTTTTCATAACAAGTATTTGTAATATTTTCGATATCAAAATGCTCATTAGTTGCATCTCCATTTGGTGTAAATGCGTTATGAATTATTAGTGAAATACAATTTTCAACTAGACATACATCTTGGTTTACTGGAATTATAATATCTATAATTCTAGGACAATTAAGATCTTTGTTTTCATATCTAACGATGTAACTTCCATTGGCTAAATCAAGCGGAACAAAGAATCCATCAGAACTTAATGCACCAGAATTACTAACATCTGTAAAAGTTCCAGTTGGTAAAATTGTTCCAGGAAATTGTTGATTAATTATTAAAGTTAAATCAACAGTCAATGTAATATCAATATTACATTGAGTATTTAAAGTTGTAGTTCTAATATAATTTGGTATAGTTACATTAACAGTTTGAGTAAATATTTGCGAATTATTACAAGCATCACTCACTGTCCAAGTTCTTATAACTGTATATGTACCTGTTGAAGTTACATTAGAAGTTGCTTCTGTAGTTACAATAGTTATCTGACTTTGAGTTGCACATGCATCAGTAAAAGTTAAAACTGGACTTGCAGGAATAGCATCACAAGTTGCATTTATTACAGTAGTAAATGGTGAAGTTAAAGTTGGAGCAGTTGTATCTTGAACTGTTACAATTTGAACATGAGTTGTAGTATTATTACAAGAATCAGTAGCAATCCAAGTTCTAGTTAAAGTGTAAGATCCAGCACATGAACCAACAACATTTGTCTCTGTAAATGTAACATTAGCAGTTCCACAATTATCTGTTGCAGTTAAAATTACAGCAGTTGGTACAGAAGAACATTCTACAGTTACATTACTTGGTAAAGTTTCAATAAAAGTTGGAGCTGTAGTGTCTTGAACAGTAACAGTTTGAACATGAGTTGTAGTATTATTACAAGAATCAGTTGCAATCCAAGTTCTAGTTAATATGTATGAACCAGCACAAGTTCCAGCAGCAGATGTTTGTGTAAATGTTACAATTGCAGTGCCACAATTATCTGTAGCAGTTAAAACAAGTGCAACAGGCACAGTTGAACATTGTACAGTTACATTAGATGGTAATGTTTCTACAAATGTTGGAGCAGTTGTGTCTTGAACTGTTATTGTTTGAACATGAACCGTTTGTAATCCACATAAATCAGTTGCAATCCAAGTTCTAGTAATAACATAATTACCAGCACAATTTCCAGCTGTATTTGTTTGAGTATAAGTTACTGTCGCAGTTCCACAATTATCAACAGCAGTTAATACAATTGGAGCAGGAACATTAGAACATTCTACTGTTATATTAGAAGGTAATGTTTCTACAAATGTTGGTGCTGTAGTATCTTGAACATTTATAACTTGAATATGAGGAGTTGTATTACCACATAAGTCTGTCGCAGTCCAAGTTCTAGTAATAGTGTAATTACCTTGACAGTTTCCAGCTGTTATAACTTGATTATAGGTTACTGTTGCAGGTCCACAATTATCGGTAGCTGTAAATGTTGGAGCTGATGGAACGTTTGAGCATTCTACAGTTATGTTTCCAGGTAAAGGTTGAACAAATACCGGAGCAGTTGTGTCTTGAACAGTAATTGTTTGAACGTGAGTTGTAATATTATTACATAAGTCAGTTGCAGTCCAAGTTCTCGTAATTATGTAATATCCTGAACAAGCTCCTGGAGTATTAGCTTGACTAAACACTACAGTTGCAGCACCACAATTATCTGTTGCAGTTAAAACAACTGGCGCAGGAACATTTGAGCATTCTACCGTTATGTTTGCAGGCAATGATTGTACAAATACTGGAGCATTTGTATCTTGGACAGTAATTGTTTGTACATGAGTTGTAACGTTATTACATAAATCAGTTGCAGTCCAAGTTCTAGTAATAATATAATTGTTTGGACAGCTACCAGCAGTATTAGATTGAGTAAATGCTACAGTTGCAGTTCCACAATTATCCGTTGCAGTTAATATAGCTGGAGTTGGAATATTAGAACATTCTACAGTTACATTAGAAGGCAATACTTCAACGAAAGTTGGAGCAGTAGTATCTTGAACAGTCACAGTTTGTGAGTGAACAGTTTGATTTCCACATAAGTCAGTTGCAGTCCAAGTTCTAGTAATGATATAATTATTAGGACAGTTACCAGCAGTATTAGATTGAGTAAATACTACAGTTGCAGTTCCACAATTATCATTAGCAGTTAATACTACTGGAGTTGGAATATTAGAACATTCTACAGTTATGTTACTTGGTAAAGTTTGTACAAATACTGGAGCTGTTGTATCTTGAACAGTTATTATTTGTGTGTGAATTGTTGTATTTCCACAAGGATCGATTGCAATCCATGTTCTAGTCACAATATAATTTCCTGCACAATTTCCGTTTTGAATAGTTTGAGAATAATTAACATTTGCTAATCCACAATTATCAGTAGCTGTTAAAACTGGTGCTACAGGAATACTTGAACATTCTAAAGTTACATTTTGTGGCAAACTTTGATTGAATGTTGGAGAAATAGTATCTTGAACTGTTACGGTTTGAACATGAGTTGTAACATTGTTACATAAATCAGTTGCAGTCCAAGTTCTATTTATTGTGTAGTTTCCTTCACAATTTCCAGAAGTAATTGTTTGAGTAAATGTTACAGCAGCAGTTCCACAATTATCAGTTGCAGTTAATACAATTGGAGTTGGAACAGTAGAACATTCTACAGTTATGTTGCTTGGTAATGCTTCAACAAAAGTTGGAGCAGTTGTATCTTGAACAGTTACGGTTTGAACATGAGTTGTAACATTGTTACATAAATCAGTTGCCGTCCAAGTTCTAGTTAAAATATATCCACCAGCACAAGTTCCAGCTGCAGAAGTTTGAGTAAATGTTACAGCAGCAGTTCCACAATTATCAGTTGCAGTTAATGTTGGAGCCACAGGTACAGTAGAACATTCTACAGTTATGTTG
>JAYVKR010000344.1:0-2538 GCA_043768185.1 Flavobacterium sp. | reverse complement strand
GCTTGGATAGATTTAAACAGTAATTTTAATGCTACAGGTGTAATTTTTGGACAAGATAAATTTCAACTGCGTGTAAACGCTTCCAATAATCTTGAAGTTATTGTTAAAAATACAACTTTAACACACAATACGTTAAGTTTAAATAAAAAACAATGGTATCATGTAGCGGCAACTTATGGTTCTGGTTCAATAAAACTATATTTAAATGGTCTTCTAGTTGCAACTCAAAGCGTTTCTGGACCATTAGATTTAGATACATCATTATTAACAATTGGTAAAAATCCAATTGCCAATAACAACTATTTTAAAGGAAAAATTGATGAAGCTAGATTGTTTAATGTTGCACTTACAGAACAACAATTACAAAGAATGGTTTACCAAGAAATTATTAATTTTAGTGGAGAAGTTAGAGGAGAAATAATACCTAAAAACATACAAACACTACCTTATGCTAATTTACTACGTTATTATAGAATGGATGTTTATAAAAATGATATAGTAGATGATTTAACTACAGCTGGGTTTGATACTACTACAGGATTAAAAATTTATAATAATAAAGTTATATGGTATCAAGAAGCACCAATGCCATTTATTACAGAGCGCGAAGCTGACTTGGCCAAAGCTGCAGATAACGTTGTAAAAGATATAAGAGGAATGGATATTATAGATTATGATTGGTCTATTGTTCATGTAAAACATAATATTACAGAATATTCTAACAATACCGACTTAGGAATGCTTGTAGATGCAGGAAAAACAATTAATCTAAATAACGATAATAAAATTCAAAATAATTGGTATTTAAAACTTGATGGTAAAATAGATTTAAATGGTAAGTCGCAACTAGTTCAAACAATAAATAGCGATTTAGATGCAACAAGTGCTGGTTTTATAGAAAGAGATCAAAAAGGTCAATCCAATCTTTTTAATTATAATTATTGGTCTTCTCCTGTTGGAACAATAAATAATACAACCAATAATAATTCTTACACTGTAACAAGTGTTATGAAAGATGGTACAACGGCAACTCCACAAAACATTACTTGGACAACAGGATACAATGGAAGTCCTACAAGCCCAATTACATTAAGTAGTTATTGGATTTATAAATTCCAAAATTTATCTGGAGTATATGCAAACTGGCAATCTGTAGGTATTTCTGGATCATTAAATGCTGGACAAGGTTTTACGCTAAAAGGAAGTGGTGGTTTAGAAGCAAATCAAAATTTAACTTTTGTTGGTAAGCCAAACAATGGTTTTATTTCTAATCCTATTGCTGCAAATAATTTAAACTTAAGTGGAAATCCATATACATCATCAATCGATGCTACGCAATTTATTTTAGACAATACTACATCTACAACTGGAACATTATATTTTTGGGAACATTCTCCAACTAATAATACTCACGTTACATCTGGCTATCAAGGTGGATACGCAGCAAGAAACTTAACTGGTGGTGTTGCTCCAATTGCTCCATTAGGAATTACAGGTGTAGGAACAAGTGCCAAAATTCCTGGAAGATATATTCCGGTAAGTCAAGGATTTTTTGTATACGGTTCAACAACAGGCGGAACTATTTCTTTCAATAATAATCAAAGACTTTTTATTAAAGAAAATGATATAGATTCTAATGAATTATTTAAAAACAATAGTTTATCTAATAATATAACTCCATTAGCACAAGTATATAACAATTCAAATGATGAAAAACCAGAAGACGAATTTAAAAAAATTCGTTTAGGATTTAAGTCTACAGACAACTATTATAAACAAGCACTTCTTGGATTTATGGAAAACAACGCTACAGAAAATATAGATTATGGTTATGATGGTGTAATTCTTGGAAATTCAGTAAACGATATGTATTTCATAAATAATAACAAAAATCTTAACATTCAAGGTGTTGGTTATTTTAATGAAAACGCAATTTATCCATTAGGAGTTAAAAATAATGTAGCAGGTGATGTAGTATTTAAAATTGAAGAAATACAAAATTTTGATACTAATTTTGATGCTTATATTTTTGACAATGTAACGAATACTTACCATGACATTAAAAATTCAGATTTTACAATTGCTTTACCTCAAGGTGAAACTAACAATCGTTTTTCTTTAAGATTTCTAGATCAAAATGCATTAGCAACTGAAAATTTTAACTCACTTAACGGAATTCAAATAGCTTACACAAGCTTTAACAGTGTTTTAAATATTAAAAATAATGTTACAGATGCAACAGTAGAAACAGTAACACTATTTAATATGATAGGACAATCTGTTGCAACTTGGAATGTAAAAGACCAAAATCAACAAAATATCTTGGTACCAATTAAAAATAGTACTGCTGGAACTTATATTGTAAAAATTAAGACAGATAAAGGCGACACGAGTAGAAAAATCATTATTAATTAGGGTTTAAATAAATGATTTGACACGAAGAAGCCGTCTCACAACTGAGGCGGTTTTTTTATGATTTATTTGGAAGTTAAATAATTAATTTGTATATTTATAGTGTTGATATACAGATAATTGATA
>JAYVKR010000343.1:0-4252 GCA_043768185.1 Flavobacterium sp. | reverse complement strand
GCAGAAATTACAAAACAAGTTACATCACTAACCAAAGACAAAGGAATTATTACCAATAAATTAAACAAACTCGATAATTTGTTAACTGAAATTGGAGGAATGATAACTACTGATGAAGCCCAAAAATTAATTCTTAAAAAACATTTTGATATTGTAAACAACCAATTACAACGTTACTTAAATGCTGAAAAAAGAACATTAATTGGCGCGTATGAAAACCTTTTTAACAAATACTTTGTTTCTGCTGATAGTATAGAAAAAGACAGAAACAAAACAATGAAAGAATTAAACGATTTTCTAACTGATTTAAAATATTTGAATTAAGATGGAAGAAAATAATGTTTTAATTCCTAAAGGTTGGGAAAGAGTTAAATTTAGTGAATATATTTCTTTTCAGGAAGGTCCAGGATTAATGTCTTTCCTATTTAGAGAAATTGGTTTTCCTTTTATTAATATTCGATGCATAGAAAATGGAAATATTAATAAAGAAAGCTGTCAGTTTTTGAGTGAAGAAATAGCACAGAACCAATATAAGCATTTTCAACTTGAAGAAAATGATTTAATTGTTTCAACATCTGGCACATTAGGTAAAAAAGCTTTTGTAAAAAAAAGTGATTTACCACTTTTGCTTAATACATCAATAATTAGATTTAAGCCCAAAGACACAGATGTGATGAGCTTAAATTTTCTAAATTTTCTTTTAGAAGATAATAGTTTTTTATACAATTTATATAGTCAGAGTACAGGCAGTGCCCAAGTAAATGTAGGTCCTACACATCTTAAAAAATTATTTATTACTATTCCTAAAACATCAAAGGAACAAAATAAAATCGCTGAAATCTTATCAAAAGTTGATAATGCAATTTCAGAAACCGAAATAATTATAGCAAAATACAATCGTATTAAAACAGGTTTAATACAAGATTTATTAACTAAAGGAATTGATGAAAAAGGTAATATTCGTAGTGAAGAATTACACGAGTTTAAAAATAGTCCACTAGGCAGAATACCTAATCAATGGGAAGTTGAAAAATTAGGGAATTTAACATTGAAAATTGGAGACGGCACACATTCTTCTGTTGTTTTTTCAGACGATGATATTGTTCCATTTTTATTTGTGTCTTGTATAAAACCAAACAAAATTGATTGGTCGAAAAAGACATCAATTAGTCTTAACGAATACAACAAAATATCTAAAGGTAAAGAACCAAAAGATGGAACTGTCTTATATTCTCTTGTAGGTTCGTATGGAAATGCAGTAAAATTAAATAGTAACGAAAGATTATCTTTTCAAAGACACATTGGGTTTATAGAAACGAAAAGAGATATTTTAATGCCTGAGTTTTTGACACTATTTCTAAATTCAGGTTTTGGCAAAATGCAAGCAGATGATTTAGCAGTGGGAAATGCTCAAAAAACTATAACTCTTGGAGCTTTATCAGAATTTAAAATTATAAAACCATCAGTTGATGAACAGAAAGAAATAATTGAAAGAAATAATTTTTTAGAAAAACAGATAAGTAATTTTAAAAAGTCATTGACAAAACATCAATCCATTAAAACGGGATTAATGCAGGACCTATTATCAGGTAAAAAAAGAGTAACGCATTTAATAAATTAAAACGCATCCAATGATAGTAACTAACGATAACAAATACAGAGGTAATTTGGGTTCAAGTCTAAAACTAAACGAGTATTCACACGTAGAAAAACCTTTTTTGGAGCAATTAATACATTTAGGTTGGGCATCAGGCAACAACGAAGTGTTAGAATTAGCATTGCAACAAACACCACAGCAAAGTTATCGTACATTATTTTCAGAGGTAGTTTTACAACCCAAATTGCGTCAATCTTTAAAAACAATAAATCCTTTTTTAACCGAACCACAAATAGACGATGTTGTTCGTAAAATAACCACGTTTGAAAAAAACAGCTTAATTGAAAGCAATCAAAAAGTATTAGATTTATTATTAGAAAACACAACCGTTTCTAAAAATGAAATAACAGGAGAGTTAAGTCCAACGGTTCGTTACATTGATTTTGAAAATGTAGAAAACAATATTTTTACGGCAATATCTCAATTCAAAGTAAACATTCCAGGCACAGACCACAATATTATTCCTGATATAGTTTTGTTTATAAATGGTTTACCAATAGTTGTAGTTGAAGCAAAATCTTCAAAAGTAAAAGAGCCAATTCCAGAAGCCATAGACCAATTATTACGTTATTCAGAACAACGTGGCGACAGCGGTGAAGGTAACAAAGAGTTGTTTTTCTACAACCAGTTTATAATTACTACCTGTAGTTTAGAAGCAAAATTTGGAACAATTACAACTAATATTGAGAAACATTTTTATCGTTGGACTGATCCATATCCAAAATCATTAAATGATTTAGTTCACGGTAAATCATCACCAAACGACCAACAACGTTTAGTTGCAGGAATGCTTGATTTGAGAAATCTTTTGGACATCATTCAAGTATTCACAGTTTTCCAAATAGATGATAAAGGCAAGAAAATAAAAGTAGTTGGAAGATACCAACAATTCAGGTCAGTAAAATTAGCAACTAAACGTTTAATTGAAGGTAAAAATCCTTTAGAACGAGGTGGTATTATTTGGCATACTCAAGGTTCAGGAAAATCATTAACAATGATGTTTATGGTACGTGAAATGCGTTTAAAACCTGAACTGCTTTCTTGGAAAATTGTTTTTGTAACCGATAGAACACAGTTAGAAGAACAATTATCAGAAACTGGTGGAAGTATTGGTTTTAATATAAAAACAGCAAATTTCATAAATCCAAAAGCCCAACCAAACGGACAAAGTTTAAAAGAATTATTAGCAACTGATAATTCTGATTTGGTAATGGCAATGATACATAAGTTTCAAGAAAATGGCGATTTAAGTGGTTTGCAGATATTCCCAGAACTTAATCAAAGTACAAATATTTTAATAATGACAGATGAGGCACACCGTTCTCAATATTCATTATTAGCTGCCAATTTAGATAAAGCGTTACCTAACGCAACATCAATAGGTTTTACAGGAACACCAACTGGAAAAACAGAAAAGAAATACAAAGATTATATTGATAAGTACACAATGCGTCAAGCCATAACTGATGGTGTAACGTTAGAAATTGTTTATGAAGGATTAACCCATAATGCCGAAATTCCCGATAAAAAAGGAATGGATAAAAAGTTTGAAGATGTTTTTAGTGAATATACACTTACAGAACGTTTGCAAATATTAGGTTTTGGTACTCGTAATGCCTATTTAGATGCTATTGATACTATTACTGATAAGGCTTCTCATATGGTCAATCATTATGTAGAACATATCTTTTCAGGTGGTTTCAAAGCACAAATAGTAGGTAATTCACGAGAAGCTTGTGTTCGATATAAAGTAGCAATAGATGATGCTTTAAAAACAAAAATAGCTGAATTGGAAATATCAAATCCGATGTTAGTAAATATTGAGGTGTTAAAACAATTGGAAACGGCAGTAGTTATTTCTGGAGACCATAACGATAAACTTCATATAAAAGCTTTTACAAATGGAGAATACCATAAAAAAAGCATCAAACGTTTCAAACTGCCATTCGGTAAAACAGATGAAGAAGATAAATCAGTAAACGGTAATGTGGGTATTATTATCGTAAACAATATGTTACTTACTGGTTTTGATGCACCAATAGAACAAGTAATGTATTTAGACAGAGTTATTGTTGCTCATAATTTATTACAGACAATTGCAAGGGTAAACAGAATTGGGCCAGAAGGAAAAGACAAAGGTTTTATTGTCGATTACGTTGGTGTTGGACATCATTTAAAAAGAGCATTAGACACCTATGCTGAAAAGGAATTACAGGAAATTATCGAATGTATTACAGATGATGAAACCGAATTAAATGAGCTTATAAAAGCACACGGCGACATTTGGGATTATCTTAAAGAGCAAGGTTTAGATGATTTAACAGATATAGATGCTTTCTTTGATGTGTTTTACGATGAAGATATTCGTTTTGAATACATTAAGCGTTATAATACTTTAACGACTTGCTTTAATAATGTTTTGCCACGAAAAGAAGCATTAGACTTTTTTACAGATTGGAAATCATTTACAGAAATTAATGCCTTAGCAAACAAGCATTTTAGAGATAATCGTTTCAGTATGAAAGGTATTCCTCCAAAGTTAAGAGGAATAGCAGACGAGTTTTTAAAATCTAAAGGAATTGAACAAACTATTGC
>JAYVKR010000342.1:0-2189 GCA_043768185.1 Flavobacterium sp. | reverse complement strand
TAAAAGCATCAGAATCTAAGGCTATTTCTATAGTATCAGAATTTATAGTATAGGTTAGTTTTTTATATCCTAATGCCGAAATATGTAAAACGTTGGATACCGAAGTTTTTTCTATAGAAAATTTTCCATACTCGTCAGAATGTGCGTGAGATTGAGTTGTAATATTTAATATGTAAGCGTTTTCTATGGTGTTTCCAATAGAATCTTTAACAATTCCGTTCATTGTTTGCGCTTTAATTACACTTGTAATTATTAAAAACGAAATAAGTAGTATATACTTCATTATAATTTATTTATTTTACGTGCTATATTTGGTCCTAATTCAATATAATTATTTAGTAACTCTTCTTTAATTGGTTTAACTTTATCTAAAAGATTATTGGCTTTATAAATTGTTGCTAAATGATATTTTACTAACGATTGAAATGATTTTCCAACTACATATTTTTGTTCAATTTCTAATGCTTTTTTAGCATCGCCAAGATTATAATAACACCAAGCTAATAAATCATAAGATAAAGGATTTGGTCTTTCTCTAGTTTCTAATTTAGCTATTATTAATCCTATACTGGCAGTATTTTTATCATTTGCATACATCAAACTACTTTGATAATTATACATTGCACCATAATTTTTATTTTGAAGCAATACGAAATAAGAAACTATATTTTCTTCTTTGGCTTTGCTGTTTTTTTCATAAGTAGCAATTTCAGATTTTAATAAAAATAAATCTGGCGCATTGTATTTTTTTTGAATTATAGCAATAATTCGTTTGGCTTCTTCGGTATTTTTATCGTTAGAAAACGCAATAAAAGCTATACTTTTTAATGCGTTGATATTATTTGGATTTAATTCAAGTATTTTTAAACAATAAGTGTAAGCTTCTTGAACATTTCCAGCTTGTAACTTTAAATTTACAAGGTTACAATAGGCAAGAATTCTGTTTTCTTTTACATCATTAAACTCGGCAACTTTGGCAGCTTTTTCCATAAAAGAAATGGCTTTTTCTAAGTTTCCTTTTAAAGTACTCCATTTAGAAATTCTAATGTAATAATCAAATTCTTTATTGTTTAGCTGTAATAATGCTTTTTCTGCCTCTTTATAATTACCCAATTCCAATTGAATATCGAACACTAATTTTTGGGTTTCCAATTTTTCTTCACCAATTGCAAGAGCTTTATTGGCAAGGATTAATGCTTCTTTAAATCTATGTTGTGTGTAATAATTTAAAGCTAATGCTCTAACTGTTTCTACACTAGAATATTTATAGGCTTCGTTAGATTGTACTAAAAGTGTTTCTGATTTAATTAAAAAATCAATATTTCCTGTTATTTCAAATAGTTTAGAATAATTAAGAGCTATGGGAGATAAAAAAGTATATTGATTAGGTGCGGCATTAAATTTTTTTTGCCAAAATTCTATTTCTTTTAGAGTAAAGAGAGAATCTTTATTTTGTTTAATTTGTAAAAACTTATTGTAATCTACTGCCTTTGTTATTATATCAATAGTTGAATTTTCTTTTTTTTTAGTACAATTAATAACTGATATTAATGTAATAAAAATTGCAATTATTGGTATATTTTTCATTTTGTAAAATAGGATTTTCAATAAAAAATTAAAGCGAGTACATTAGTTACTCGCTTTAATTTAAAAGGTTTAAATAATTACCAAGCAGTATTTAAATAAGGAAATGCAGGTAAAAAAGCTTTATCATTAGCATCAACATTGTCTGATGTTAAAGTAGCGTTAGCAGTACCATCTGTTCCACCAAAAATTAATAGTAATTCAACATCAATAACGTCATCTGCCAAAGCACGACCTGACAAAGTGTTAGCAGGAACACCATCAAAGAAAGTTGTAGTTCCAGTAGTTTTTACATTTAAAACATCTGTTGCCAATAAACCTGTTAATTGTGCAGCAGTTTGACCTAATGCATTAGTTGTATAAGCTGGATTTAAAGCTAACAATCTTGATTGAAAAACAGATTGGTATGCTGCACCCATTGCAGATGGAGTTGTTGTATTAAATGTATCCTTAGGAGTTCCCGAAGCAATAAAAACTGTGTTTATTGCAGGACGAGCCATTTGATCTTTTTGAACAAAAGTTCCAGAAAAATCGGCACTTGTTGATCCGCCATTGTTATCATCATTATTACAACTTGCAAAAAATGCTGTAGCAACTAAAGAAAG
>JAYVKR010000341.1:0-10669 GCA_043768185.1 Flavobacterium sp. | reverse complement strand
GAAAATATTGGAGCGTTCTTAAAACCAGACTAAAAAAAGAAGGAAGTCAGTTGGCTACAAATTGTAGTCAACTGAAAATGCAATCTTCTGACGAAAAATTTTATAAAACAGACGTAGCTGATACAGAACAATTATTCAGATTAATACAATCAATTCCATCACCCAAAGCAGAACCTTTTAAGCTTTGGTTAGCCAAAATTGCATCTGAACGCTTGGATGAAATGCAAGATCCAGAACTTTCTATTGATAGAGCTTTAGAACAATACTTAAGTTTAGGATATTCAGAAAATTGGATAAATCAAAGACTGAAAAGTATAGAAATAAGAAAAGAATTAACTAACGAATGGAAATCTCACGGAGTAGAAGAAGGTCAACAATTTGCAATTTTAACAGACATTATTTCAAAATCTTGGTCAGGTAAAACAACTAAAGAATATAAAGTTTTAAAAGGATTGAAAAAAGAAAACCTTAGAGACAATATGACTAACACTGAATTGATTTTAAATATGTTAGCAGAAGCTTCTACTAAAGATATTTCTCAAGCCGTAAATCCAAAATCATTTAATGAAAATAAAAAAATAGCTAAACAAGGAGGCAATGTTGCAAAAGTTGCAATGAAAGAATTGGAAGCTAAAACTGGAAAAAAAGTAGTTTCTGAATTAAATGCAAAAACTTTGTTAGAAATTAAAGAAATTGATAAATAACAATGAGCGAAGTTTTACAAAAATACCTTCCAGAGCACGCAGTAAATTATTGTTTTGAATTAATCAAGGCCAATAATGTGCATTTAAAAATTGTAAACGAAAGACAAACGCGTCATGGCGATTATAGAAAAGGTGTTTCTGGCAAACACGAAATTACAGTAAATGCAAACTTAAATAAATACCGATTTCTAATTACTTTAGTTCACGAAATTTCGCATTTGGTTGCTTTTGAAAAATTTGGACGACTAATAAAACCACACGGAAACGAGTGGAAAATGACCTTTCAACGATTGATGATTCCTTTTATTAGACCAGAAATTTTTCCGCATTCGGTTTTGCCTTTGGTTGCCAATCATTTTAGAAATCCAACAGCAAGTAGCGATACTGATGCAAAATTGGCATTTGCATTAAAACAATTTGATGAAAGAAAAGCTGACATTCATTTTGTTCACGAAGTGCCAAGCGGAAATTTATTTAGAATAAAAAACGGAAGAATTTTTCAAAAAAATGGACTTAGAGTAAAACGATACGAATGTGTTGAAGTAAAAACTGGAAGAACATTTCTTTTTAATGCTAATGCCGAGGTTGAAATAATTCCCGGATAATGATGATAAAAAAGAAACCTTATTTGATATTAGTTTTTGTAGCAATTTTATTTATTGCTTTATATTTTTTCACAAATTTTGATTTAAATTTCACTATAAACATTCACGATACTTATTTCGTAATGTCAAGAGAACTAGTGTTTTTGTTTTTTATAGTTTTATTCGGATTTACATCAATACTATATTTTGTATTAGATTTTTTAAAGATTAATTTTTCATTAAAAAGTATTTGGTTTCATAGTATAGTATTATTATCAATTACAACAATAATTTTTTATTTAAGTTATTTATCTAATGAGTTTGATAAAAAAGAAAAAGTATTTGAAGATTATTTAAACTCAATTGATTATAATAAATACATTTTCATGTTAGTTTTAATGTTGTTTTCATTTCAATTCTACTTTATTATAAATATAATTTCCCAATTAATTAGAAAAATAATTAACACTGTAAAAAATTAAATAATTAAATTTATTCTGATAATTTTAGATCAACTTTATTAATAAAAAAGTTTTTAAACAATTTTAAATGGCAAAAAATTTTAAATAAAATGTAAATATTTGATAATTAAAAGATATGAAATTAACAAAAATAATTTTTTAACAAGAAAAAACATTTTGTAATTTTTTTTTTATTAATTTTATGAAAATTTAATTTGAAAAATTTATGAAAAATTTTATTAAAGTAACAGTACTGTTTTTTTTATTTTTCAGTCAAATAGGTTTTAGTCAATTAAGTAATTTTTCGTTAACAGTTACAAAAACGGATGAAACTTGTACAGGAAATGGTTCGTTGACTTTTAATGTCGCAAATACAACTTCGGGATCAACTATACTATATTCTATATATTTATTTCCAAATTTAACTACACCAATAACAACATTAACTACCAATTCTTTTACAGGATTAAGCTCTGGAAATTATAGAGTTGTTGCCTTACAATCTTTGGGCGGTTTAAGTAATTCTCAACAGCAAGATATTCAAATAAATAATTTAATCGTTCCATTAGTTTACAATCTTGTAGGTCAACCAGTAAGTTGTCAAGGTAATGGATCAATAACTGTAAATGTAACTCAAGGAACACCAGTTACCTATGAAATAATTTCTGGACCTGTTATTGTTGCACCTCAAACCTCTAATTCTTTTGCAGGTTTAGGTGTTGGTAATTATAATGTAAGAGTTAATGATGCTTGTGGTGATGGAATCGTTCAAACATATACTATAATTGCTACTTCAACAATTGCTAACTTCACTATTTCTTCTATAACAACTGATTGTAGTTTAGTAGATTGTAACACAATGGCTGCCAGTTTTACAATAAATGCTATTATTACTAATCCATTTGTTTATCCATTAACAATTGTTTTTACTGTGTTACCACCAAATTCTGCTACTCCTATAGTTTATAATCAAACTATTACATCTGGAAGTGGGTTAGTAGAAACTGTAAATTTAAATATACCTTTCTTTAATAATCAATCCTATAATTATAATATAAAAGTTACTGATGGTTGCGGAAAAATAAAAGATTTACCAAATTCTATAATACTTAAAAAACTAACTTTAAGTTTATCTACACAACCATTAAACTCTTGTTTCAAACAAATAAATTTAAATTTGTGTAATTTTATTGCACCTTATACTGTAAATTTTATTACTACTCCTGCAGGATTTAATCCTACAACTTATAATAGTTCTCATCCTGGACCATTTTCAAGTTCAACGTCTTACATTTCTACAAATACATCTGTTATTCCAGATGGTTTATATGTGATTAGTGTTACCGATGCTTGCGGAAGAACAGCTCAATCTCAAATTAATGTAACAAAAAGTTTAACAGATTACGTTTTATCACCTTCAGATAATCCTTGTAACCCCACTTACACAATACGTATTCCTGCTTCTGGACCATTAGTAACTTCTGTAATTATAACAGCTGCTCCAGCAATATTAAATTATACATTTCCATACGACGTTTCTAGTACAATTGTTGCAGGACAATTTGAAATGATGTTAACAGCACCAGGAAGTTATACGTTTACAGGAACAAATGTATGTGGTGATGCATTTTTATTTATTGTTATTGTTCCTCCGGTTATTCCTCCAACAATTACAGCGGTAGGAAATTCTACAATAGGTTGTGCAACTTTTAATGGCTTTATTAATATTTCTATAAATGGTGCGCCAATGTTAACAACTGTTACATTATTGCAAGCTCCATCAAATTATATAGGTACATTGCCCCAAAATGTTTCTCAGTTTATAATTAGTCCTTTAAACAAAACATTTTTTATGCAAAATTTACCAATAGGTAATTACGTATTTTCAATAACTGATAGTTGTGGTACTGTTTATAATCCTGTAAATGTTACAGTACCTTTAAATTCAAGTCTACCAATAATATATGTTGATTTTGTAAAAGGTTGTAATGTTAATTATTCGTCTTTAAGGTTAATTAGCGTTGGTATACCATTTCAAGAGGTAATAATTACAGCTGCTCCAACAAGTTATTTACAAACTTTACCATACAATGTATCTTTTAATTTATCTTCAACAGGAATTTTTTACATGAATTCCTTTCCAGCAGGCAATTATACATTTAAAACTAAAGATGTTTGTAATAACGAAAGAAATATTGATCTTCTATTTCAAGGATACACTGCAGCTGGTACTATAGATATTCAAGCCAACTGTGGTTCTTTTAATATAAATATGCAACATTTAGTTAACGAGCCAATTTTTCATTACTATTGGTTGCAAAAATTAAATCCTGTAACCAATCAGTGGGTGCATCCTTACACTGGAATTGTTTATAATAGTGGCGCACCAACTGCAAACAACTCATTTTCAATACAAAATTTAGCAATTAATTTTAATATTGCTTTAACTGGAACTTTTAGAATTATAAAAGAACATTATGTGCACGCTAATGGAACTCCACTTTATTCAATGTGTTTTGATGTTATAAAAACGTTTGATTTTTTTGGCGATTTAAAAATTATTTCTGCTAATACTTTTCCTTGTAGTAATGGAATTAATGAAGTTATTGTTACTGCAGAAGGAGTTGCACCTTTACAATTTAAAATTACTACTAAAAATGGAGTGCCTTTTGTTGTAAATAATGGAACTTCTAATATTTTTTCTGGATTAGCACCAGCAATTTACAACTTTCAAGTTAGAGATCTTTGTGGAAATATAGTAAATAGAATATTTGATATTAATTTATTACCAGAACCAACCATAACTCCTAGTAATTTATGTGATGGACAAAGTGGTCAATTATCTGTTCAAGCAATATCCTATTTAAATTATCAGTGGTGGAAAGGAACTGATACAGGAACAATTTTAAGTACCACAAATGTTTTAACCTTTAATCCTTTTTCTACAGCAACAACTCCAGGTACGTATTTTGTTAGAATCTATTCTACAAATCCACTTTCTTGTGCCAATAAAATTGTATCTTATGTTGTACCAGTTGTAAGTAATCCTAATGCAGGACAAAACAGAACAATTTCAATATGTAATGCTGCTAATCCTATAGATTTGTTTTCTGTTTTATTAGCTCCATTTGATACAGGTGGCATTTGGACAGAAACTACATCTAGTGGAAATTTAAACGGAAATATTTGGTCACCAATAGGAGTAAATTTTGGCACTTATATTTTTAATTATGCTGTTGCAGGTTTTTGTGGCTCATCAGATGATGCGACAATAACATTAAATTTTAATCAAGGTCCACCAATTCCTATTATTACAAGTTTACCACAAGTATGTAATGGAAATGTTATAAATTTAAATATTTCAGCTATTCCAAATGCAACTTATCAATGGACTGGTCCAAATAATTTTACTTCTAATAATCAAAATGTTACAATTAACAATGCTACAAATGAAAATACTGGCTTGTATACTGTAAGAGCATTATTAAATGGTTGTGAAACAACTTCTAGTTATAATGTAAATGTTAATCAAACTCCAAACTTTACTTTGGAATCAGGATGTTTAAATTCAGTCTACACTTTAAATGTTGTACCTACAAATAATTCTTTTGATCCAAATGATGTTTTTTATAATTGGACTGGACCAAATGGTTATACAAGTTCTTTAAACCCAATAATATTATCTGGTTTATCATCAGGAGTTTATGAAGTTACAGTAACAAATACTAGTGGTTGTTTTAGTAAAAAAATAATAAATGTATCTGGAACTTTTTGCGAAATCCCAAATATTATTACACCAAACAATGATGGAAGTAATGAATTTTTCGAACTTTCAGGTTTAGATGTTACTAACCTACAAATTTTTAGTCGTTGGGGAAGATTGGTTTATGAAAAAAATAACTACATAAATCAATGGAATGGACAAAACATGAACAATGAAAAACTTCCAGATGGTACTTATTTTTATTTTATAAAATTAGCATCTGGCAACGAATTGAGAGGTTGGATTTTGGTAGCTTTTAATTCTAATTAATTTAAAAAAAAGTTAATTTTAATATAATTTTATATAATCAATTATAAATAGCAAGTTTATAAATATCTTTGTAAGGCAAATTAAATACGGCGATAAATTCTCACTTCGCATTAATTATGAATAAAAATTATTTCGCAATTATAATGGCTGGTGGCGTTGGATCACGTTTTTGGCCAGTTTCTACTACCGATTTTCCTAAACAATTTCATGATATGTTAGGTTCTGGATCAACCTTAATTCAGAAAACATTTTCTAGATTATCTAAATTGGTTCCGCCAGAAAACATTTTGGTTTTAACTAATGAACGTTATAATGATTTGGTTTTGCAACAATTACCTTTAATTAATCAAGAGCAAGTTTTGTTAGAACCAGCAATGCGAAATACCGCACCTTGTATTTTATATGCTTCTTTAAAAATTAAAAAACAAAACCCAAATGCAGTTATGGTTGTTGCGCCAAGCGATCATTGGATAGAAGATGAAAATGCATTTGCAGAAAATCTTAAAATGTGTTTTGATTATTGTGCTACAGATGATGCTTTAATGACTTTAGGAATTCAACCAACATTTCCAAATACTGGTTTTGGTTATATAGAATTTGATAAATCTGATTCTAATTCTATTAAAAAAGTAAGTCAGTTTAGAGAAAAACCAAATTATGAAACTGCCAAGGAATTTCTTGATAGTGGTAATTTTCTTTGGAATGGTGGAATTTTCATATGGAGTGTAAAAACAATTACCAATGCATTTGAAAAGTTTCAACCACAAATGAATGCACTTTTTATAAAAGGTTATGAAAGTTATAATACCAATCTAGAAAAACAATTTATAAAAGATAATTATGCATTAGCAGAAAATGTTTCTATAGATTATGCTGTAATGGAAAATGCAAAAAATGTATATGTTTTACCAGCAACTTTTGATTGGAATGATCTTGGAACTTGGGGTTCATTGCACGAAAAACTAGATAAAGATGCTAATAATAATACTGTTGTAAACGCAACTGTAATTTTAGAAAATGCCTCTAATAATATTATACGATCTGAAGCTAAAAAACTTGTAGTTATTGATGGTTTGGATGATTATATAATTGTTGATAACGAAAATGTATTATTAATTTATCCAAAAAGTAAAGAACAAGATATAAAAAGAATTACTAATTTGGCTAAAAATTTGTAATCTAAAGCTCTTCTTTATTTTGGGCTTTTCTAATCTTTTTAAATAAGTTAGAAGAGTACACAAAATCTACAATAGCTTCATTATCAGTTTTAAAAATTTCTTTTTTGCTTCCTTCCCAAGCCAAAACACCTTCTTTTAAAAAAATAATTTTCTCGCCAATTTCCATTACAGAGTTCATATCGTGCGTGTTAACAACTGTAGTTATGTTGTATTCTTCGGTAATTTCTTGAATTAAAACATCAATAACAGTAGCCGTTTTTGGATCTAAACCAGAGTTGGGTTCATCACAAAATAAATATTTAGGATTATTTACAATTGCTCTTGCAATAGCGACACGTTTTTGCATTCCACCAGAAATTTCACTAGGTTTTTTATGATTGGCGTTAATAAGTTTTACTCTATCAATAACAAAATTTACTCTTTCTTTAATTTCTTCTGCACTTTTATGAGTAAACATTTTTAAAGGAAAACCAATATTTTCTTCAACAGTCATACTATCAAATAATGCACTTCCTTGAAAAACCATTCCGATTTCTGTTCGCAATTCACGTTTCTCATCATCAGATAATTCTGTGTAAATTCTTCCATCAAATGCAATAGTTCCAACATCTGGAGTAAAAATTCCCAATAAACTTTTTAGTAATACTGTTTTTCCAGAACCACTTTGACCAATAATTAAATTGGTTTTTCCGGTTTCAAAAAGGGTAGAAACTCCTTTTAAAACTTTAGAATCTCCAAACGATTTTTCTATGTTTTTAACTTCTATCATTTGCTTAAAAGTAATTGCGTTAAAATATAATTTACCAAAATAATCATTACACTTGTCCACACAAACGCAACCGTACTAGCTTTTCCAACCTCAAGTGCGCCACCTTTCATATAATAACCGTGAAACGATGGAATTGTAGATAATAATAAAGCAAAAAGTATAGTTTTTATAAAAGCATAAGTAATATGAAACGGAATAAAATCAGTCTGTAAACCTTGAATAAATTCGTCTGCCGATGTAAAACCACCATAAACTCCTGCCATCCAACCACCAAGAATTCCTAAAAACATACTAATTCCAATAACAAACGGATACAATAACGAAGCAATAATTTTTGGAAAAACCAAATAGTTTAATGAATTTACACCCATAACTTCTAGCGCATCAATTTGTTCTGTAACTCGCATTGTACCTATACTTGACGTAATAAACGAACCCATTTTACCAGCCATAATAATAGAGATAAAAGTAGGAGCAAACTCTAAAATTACCGATTGTCTTGTTGCATAACCAATTAAGTATTTGGGAATTAAAGGATTAGTAAGATTTAAAGCCGTTTGAATAGCCACAACACCACCAACAAAAAACGATATAAAAGCAACAATACCAAGCGAATCAATAATTAAATCATCAATTTCTTTAAAAATTAAGCCACGCATAACACTCCACTTCGTGGGTTTATTAAAAACTTCTTTCAGCATTAAGAAATACCTACCAATTTGCGTTAAATAGCGAACTAACATCATAGTTTTAAATTGTCCTCAAAAATAGTGAGAAGTTATGAGTTTTGCATACTTTATTTTATTTTTATAAATTCAAATTTCATTTTGTATATTTGTTATTATTATAAATTCTTGCCTGAAATATTTAGATTTTTTAAATTCGTTTTTTCTATTTTAGCAATGTTCATTTGCCAATTCATGTTTATATTAAAAATGCTGACGGAAATGCGAAGTTTAATGTTAATCCGGTTGAATTATTAGAAAATAAAGGAATTAAGAAAAAAGATTTACTGTTAGCAGAAAGCATAATTGAAGAAAATAAAGAATTAATTATTAATCATTTGAATGATTTTTATAATTCATAAAAGCATGGAAGCAAAAAAAATTTGGTTTGATAAGGAAAATATTTTTGTAGAAACTACAAATAATAAAATTGGTAAAATGCCTTTAAAGTGGTTTCCAAAATTATTCAACGCAAAGAATTCTGAATTGCTAAATTATGAATTGTGGTCTGATAATTCTTGGATTCATTGGGAAAATTTAGATGAAGATTTATCAGTAGAAGGATTTTTTAGTTTTAAAAAAGAGTTAAATAACAACTAAAAAATCTTCTCTTTAATTTTTTGTAAACGATAATTTCTAATAAACTTAGCTTGTTCATTGGTCACTAAAAGTTGTTTTTTGTCCAATTTTGCTTTCCAAAAACCTTTCATATAATCTATAAATAAATATGGTTTTTTCTTCATCATTGCCAATTTTGCAGAAGCGATTGATGTAATCCAAAATCCGTAACCCAAAGTATAAAACGCTTCGCCTTGCTTGTAACGAGCCGTTTTATTGTAGTTTGCGCCAGTTGGTTTTAAATGTTTTACTTTTAAAGTTGCATCAGTAACTATTTTCCAATTGTAAAATTTACATAATAATTCATCAACTGTATCCCAACCCATCGCAGGTTTTAATCCGCCAATTTGTTTAAAAGTTTCTTTTCTGTATGCTTTAAATGCGCCACGAATATGATCTTTATCGGTAAGATTTTCTAAAATAAATGCGCCATTTTTTTCAATATAGGCAAATCCGCCAGCCATTCCAATTGTAGCATCGCTTAGAAAATGATTTATTATAGTTTCAAAATAATTAGTTGGAAAAATTAAATCGGCATCGGCTTTTACAATAAAATCATAGTTATCGTCTACACTTTCTAAACCAGTTTGAAATGCTTGAATTACTTTGCTTCCAGGAAGATGAATTAATTCTGAATCTTTTTCTATTAAATCTATAAATGGATATTTTGCAATAAAATCTAAAACAATAGTAGAGGTATTATCACTTGAGTTATCATTAACCACCACAATTTTTGTTGGCAAAACAGTTTGTTCTACTAACGATTGTAAAGTTAACACTATAAATTGTTCCTCGTTATGAGCAGGAATTACGATGTAATAATTCATTTATTTTAATTTTTCGGCAAAAACAATATAGTATCTTGGTGTAAAGTAGCGCAACAATGGTCTAAAACCAAATTTTTTAACTGGATGAGTAAATTTTTCTCGCGCTGTAATTTTCCAACCAGTTTTTTCTAAAAGCCAATCCAGTTGCCAATCTTCAAATTCGTGGAAATGTCTGTCCCACATATCGGTTTTACTTCTGTATGCTGGTGAAAACCACAATCGCATTGGTATGGAAATAAATAATTTATTAGATTTTATATTTTGTAAAACGGTAAACGGATTTAATAAATGTTCAAAAATTTCGAATGCCGTAAAAACAGTATAATCTTCGTTTTGTAGTGCCAATTGATTTACGTCTACATCTTCGCCAGTGGTGTTTTTTACTGTAAAACCATTTTCTATCATAATTTTAGAAAACGGATTAGGAACACCAAGATCTAAAATAATTTCTTGTGTGGTAATGTGTTTTTCTAAAAATTCTAGTGTGTGCTTAAAGCGTTTATTGGGAAATGTTTTTTCGTACATTCTTTAAGTTTGTTGTTTATAGTTTGTTGTTTATAGTGTAATTACAGTATAAACTAAAACAATAAATATTTTGATTTTATTTTACAAAGTTAAGTAAAGTTTTTACTTAGTTTTAAAATTTAAATTTAGAAATTAAAATTTTGTAGCGAATTTATAGTAGCCGTGATAGTAATGGAAAACCTTTATTTAAAAAGGGCTATTTTTTCTTGAAATATAAAAACGACCAACGGAAGTTCTTTATATTT
>JAYVKR010000340.1:0-7762 GCA_043768185.1 Flavobacterium sp. | reverse complement strand
ACATTAATACTGCTTTAGGTACAAAAATTAAAAACTTTTTTGGAACGCAATGGATAGATTCAAATACAATTTTAGTTTCAGATAATGGAAAATATTATAAGTATTCAGTTGCAACAAAATCTGGAAAATTACATCAAGAAACTTCAGAAACATTTGAAAACACAACTTTTGATGCATCAAAAAATAATATCGGCTTTACAGAAGAAAACAATCTTTATATTCTAAATAAAAACAAAGAAAAAATTGCAATAACTTCTAATTCTGATAAAAATATAGTTTCTGGTCAAGCAGTTTCTAGAAGTGAATTCGGAATTTCTGGTGGTATTTTTTGGTCTCCAAAATCATCTTTCTTAGCATTTTATCAAAAAGACGAAACAGATGTAGCCAATTATCCAATTTTAGATGTTAATGAAACACCTGGAAAATTAATTAGTATGAAATACCCAATGATTGGTCAAAAATCTGAAAAACCAAGAGTTGGAATTTATAATTTGGCTTCTGGCAAAACAGTTTTTATTGCGCCAAGAAACAACCAAGACGATTATTTAACCAATCTTTCTTGGTCGCCAGACGAAAAATATGTACTTATTGCAGAAGTAAATCGTGCTCAAAACGATATGTGTTTAAATGTATACGATGCAAATACTGGAAAATTTATTAGAACAATTTTAAATGAAATGAATGATAAATGGGTAGAACCAGAACATGATGCCTTTTTTCCGAATAAAAATTCTAATAATTTTATTTGGTTCAGTGAAAAAGATGGTTTTCAACAACTATATTATTATTCTATTGACGGAAAATTAATCAAGCAATTAACCAATAATAAATTTCCAGTAAGAGAAATTATTGGCGCAAACGCAACAGGAACAGAAGTTTATTTTAAAGCAACTGGCGAAACTGGAACCAATATGTTAGCGTATAAAATAGATTTAAAAGGAAAACAAACCTTAATTACTAAAGATTTAGGCGTTCATAATTTTATTCCAAATTTTGACGGAAGTGCTTTTTTTGATGAATATTCCAATCATTCAACACCTTCAAAATCATTGTTGTACGACAAAAATTTAAAATTTAAAACACTATTAGAAAGCAAAAATAAATACGAAGGTTACGAAATGGGTTCAGCAGAAATTAAAACCATAAAAGCTGCCGATGGAACAACCGATTTATTTACAAGATTAATAAAACCAAGTAATTTTGACGCAACTAAAAAATATCCGGTTTTGGTTTACGTTTATGGCGGACCACATGCGCAAATGATTACAAATTCTTATCTTGACGGTGCAAATCTTTGGATGTATTGGATGGCAGAACAAGGATATTTGGTATTTACCGTTGACAATCGTGGTTCAGACAATCGTGGTTTTGCCTTTGAAAGTGTCATTCACGGAAAATGTGGAACAAACGAAATAGAAGATCAAATAAAAGGTGTAGAGTACTTAAAATCATTACCTTATGTAGATGGAAATCGTCTTGCGGTTCACGGTTGGAGTTATGGCGGATTTATGACAACGTCGTTACTTTTAAGAAAACCAGATGCGTTTAAAGTTGGTGTAGCTGGCGGACCAGTTACCGATTGGAAATGGTACGAAGTCATGTATGGTGAACGTTACATGGACACACCAACCGAAAATAAAAAAGGTTTTGACGAATCAAGCACACTAAATTACGTAAACAATTTAAAAGGTAAACTGCTTTTAATTCACGGTACCAACGACGATACTGTGGTAGAACAACACAATTTATCTTTGGTAAAAAAATTCATTGAAGCAGGCAAGCAAGTAGACTATTTTCCTTATCCAATGGCTAAACACAACGTTTTTGGCAAAGACAGAGTGCATTTAATGACAAAGGTTTTGAATTATGTAATAGAAAATAACAAATAGTTTTTTTAGAAGCTATTCCTGCTATTCGCTATATCTTTTCTTTTTTTTTAAGGAAAAAAAGAAAAGGATGTCGCTTTTATCAGGGCTAAACTATCACAATGTTCGGTACTATTTTCTGAGTTTTGGGATTTTTATTTTGGTTTTTAATCTCAAGATTTTAATTCGTTACCACAGGAATTGTTATCATATATTGCACACGTACAGGAATTCCATTTAAAACTCCTGGTGACCAAACTGGTGAAATGCTCATTACTCTAATGGCTTCATCTGCTGTTCCATTTCCTGCATCACTTAAAACTCCAATTTCACTTAAAGTTCCGTCTTTTTCTACTATAAAAGATACCAAAACTTCTCCTTTTAATCCTTTTATATTTGGCATTACAAAATTTCTTTTTATAAAAAGTTCCAATGCTTTTTTTCCGCCATTAAATTTTGGTACAACTTTTACTTGATCTGTAGAATATATAATTTCACTAGGATTAGGAATAGACAGCTTTTTAGAATCTGATTGAGAAAAAATGAACTGTGAAATAAGTATAAGAATTAATGAATATAATTTTCTCATTATTTAAATTTTAATAATACAATAAACAAATCTAACAAAAATAATTTACTAACTACTGAAAATTAATAAATTAAAATAATATTATGTTTTTTGTTTCTTTTTTCGTGCTGCAGGAAACAATACATTATTTAATATTAATCTAAAACCAGGCGAATTTGGGTGCAATTCTAAAACGGTTGGTTCATCGCCTACTCTATGTTGATAATCTTCTGGATCGTGTCCGCCAAAGAAAGTAAAAAAACCTTTTCCTTTTTGTCCATGAATGTATCTTGCTTCTTCATTTAATTCATTTTTTCCAAGAACTAAAACATTAGATTTTATTAATTCGCTATCAAATGCGGTGCTTTGTCCCATAAAACCTTTTACCAATTGGGTATGATTTTGACAAAGCATACTAGGAATAACATCCCATTTTGCAGAATATTCCATTAATGTAAAATAATCTTTTTCCATTGGCAATCTACGTTTTTCTGTCATATCAATATCAGAAAACTCATAATGATCTGGCTTTCTATCTAATATAAAATCTTTAAACGCAAATGTTTTACTGTAATCTACTTTAGATTGATAATTGGCTTCGCTATCGTCACCATCAAACATTGGTTCGCAAATATCAACTCCTTCAGATGCCAATGCAATATCAAAGCTATCTGTTGCAGAGCACATTGCAAACATAAAACCACCACCAATTACAAAATCTCTAATTTTTTTGGCTACATCTAGTTTTTCTTCAGATACTTTATTGTAACCTAATTTTTTGGCCAATGTTTCGGCATCTTTCTTTTGCTCAATATACCAAGGTGCATTTTTATACATTCCATAAAATTTTCCATATTGACCTGTAAAATCTTCGTGATGCAAATGCAACCAATCATAAAGAATTAATTGATCTGACAAAACTTCTTCATCATATATAGGTGTAAAAGGAATTTCGGCATAGGTTAAAACCATTGTAACTGCATCATCCCAAGGTTGTTTTCCTTTGGGTGTGTACACTGCAATTTTAGGCGCTTTTTCTAACACTACAGTTTCCATATTTTGCGATGGCGAAGAAATTTCATCTAGAATTTGATTGGCATCTGCATCTGATAAAACCTCAAAACTAACACCTCGAATTTGACATTCTTTTTTAATTTCTGCTGCATCTGGAAGTAAAAATGAACCACCACGATAGTTTAATAACCAACTGGCTTTGTATTTTTTATCTAAACACCAATACGTTATACCATAAGCTTTTAGATGATTTTTTTGAGTAGTTTCATCCATTGGAAGCAATATAAAATTTGCCTTAATTGGTAAAGCAAAAAGAACTATTAATAAGAAAATAAATAATTTAATTACCTTCATTAGTACATATAAATTTTAATCGAAGATACTATTTTTAATTTTAAATGTAAATCCAAAAAAATGTTAAAAAAAATAAACTTAAATCACGTAAAACTACGTATATGCAATAAATAAATTGGTATTATTTTTGATTTATGGACAAGTTAAATAAAAATAATTATGAATACATTACAAATGATACAAAAAAACTCCTCTTTTAAAGATTTACCATTTATAAAAAAGTTAGGAATATATTTTTTTATTGCGCTAATAGTTACTTATTTGTTTCTATCATTAAAATTTATATTGAGTTAATTTAAATCTTCTAAAGATAAATTATCGAGTTGTATAATTTTATTTTGAATAGCAAATACTACTAATCCGGCAATATTTTTTACTTGGGTTTTTAATATTATATTATTTCTATGACCTTCTACAGTTCTAACACTTAAACATAATTTCTCTGCAATTTCAATAGTACTTAATTGGTTGCAAATGCATTGAAGAACTTCCTTTTCTCTATTGGATAAAAAATCTTCGTCAAACATACTTCTGGCATTTTTACCTTTTATAAGTACATCGTCTTGAATTACTTGCAATACTTTTTCGTTATAATAAAATCCTTTTTTGGCAACTTCATTTATTGTATCAATCATTTCTTGAGGCGAAGCACTTTTTATTAAATAAGAAGAAGCTCCAACATCTATCATATTGGCAATAAAAGATTTAGTGTTGTAACTTGTTAAAGCAATTACTTTAGAATTAGGAAAATTTTTATTGATAATTTTAGTAGCTTCTACTCCATTTAATAATGGCATTTTTAAATCCATTAATATTATATCTGGAAATATTTGAGAATTAATCATAAATTCTATAAGATCTTGACCATTAGAAGCTTCAAAAATAATATCTATATTTTCTTCTCTTTGCAATAAAAAAAGAATTCCTTTTCTAAACAATTCTTCATCATCTACTAATGCAATTTTAATTTTATCCATAATTAAAAAGTGAATTTTGCTTCAAATCCTTTATTATCTAAAGAAATTATTGATAAATTTCCATTTAAAAAATTTACTCTACTTTCAATATTTTTCATGCCTAAACCTTTTTGGTTTACATTCTTATTGTAGTTAAAACCAATTCCATTGTCGCTATATATACAAGTATCAACAGTATTAAAATTGTCAAATAGTATTGAAATTTGAGTTGCTTTTCCGTGACGCAAAGAATTATTTATTAATTCTTGCAAAATTCTAAAAATATGAAGGTGTTTTTCGTTTTCATGAATGTCAAAAACCAATTTATTAACATAATCTATTTTTACAACTTTGCTTGAAGAAACCTCAACTATAAGTTCTTCAATTCCTGCATGCAAACCAAATTTTTCTAAAACTGGTGGTAATAAATCGTGAGCAATTCTTCTTGAATTTTCTAATGCTTTTTTGGTCAATAGAATTATATTGTCTGTAATATCAAGCAATTCTTCGTTTGCTAAATTTGGTGTTTTTAATAAGTAACTGTTTAAAGAAACTATATTTAACTTTGAACTAATATCATCGTGTAAGTCTTGTGCAATGCGTTTTCGTTCTTCTTCTTGAGTAATTATAATCGATCGAAGCAATTCTTTTTGATAGTTAATTTCTAAATCTTTTTTTTCTAATTCTTTTTTAAGGATTTTTTTTCTAGAAAAGTAAAAGAATAAAATTAAAATAAAAGCCATTAAAATAAATGCAATGAATATAAAATACATTACTTCATTTACACTATTATTTACTATAGAATGGTTGTTATTATTCATTTATTATTTATTGAGGTAATTTTTTTCCATTCTAGGAAAATAAAAATTTGGTAAACACCATACAATATTATGTTTAAATATTGCAAAACCATGTTAAAGCTAAATCCATAAATTGTATGAAGATTTCTGGGTAAAAAAGTTACCGTACTTCCAAATAAATAAATTAATATTCCACAATTTAATAAATAAAATTCTTTTTTATTTGTGAGCATATTATAAAAATGTAATGTACTATAAATTATTATTGTTATTGAAGTTAATAAAATTTCTATTAAACTAAATTTGTGCAACTCACTAGGATTTATATAAAAATTAATACTTAAAATTACAGGAACAATTATTAAAAATAATTTTACTATTTTTTTTTGATAGTTATTTTTAAGTAGTTCTAAATAAAATAAACTTAAAAGAATAAATTGTCCTGTAAAATAAAAATGCGATACTATTAAATTTTGATATCCTATTTTTACAAGTATTCTAATTGTAATTTCTATTAAAACAATCACGCCTAGATAAATGGTGTAAATTTTATAAGGTTTATTTTCTATTTTAAATTTAGAAATAAAAAGTATAAAATTAATTAGTAAGAATATGCAAGTACTATTTCTAATTATATAGAACATAAATTTTATATATTAAACAATGGACTACTAGAGTCACAATCTGGTCTGCATCCTGATGAAAAATCATAAATATATTGACCGTTTGAGTCGTCTATTAAATCTTTTCCACCAGCATCAACTCCTACAATCATCAATTTTGAATCGCCTTTTTCATCTATTCCAAAATAAGTTCGAACATTTACTGTTTCTTTTTCTGCCATAACTTCTGTAAGATCAATTCCTGGAACTAAAAAAGCTATAATTGCTGAATCTGGATTTCTTCTCCAGTTTTGAGCCCACAGTTGAGCTTGTTGCAAAGTAATTGTGTTTTGAATCATACTAATTATTTTTTGGTTAATGTTAAATATTTATTTCTGTAATAATTAAATCCTAAAATTATTAAAAAAGCAAAACATATAGAAAAGGTGAAAATACCTTGTATTAACCCAGTTATTTGTGTTTCGTTAAAATTATAATTTAACATTTAAATTATTCCTATCATTTAGTGAATAAAATTAAACTATTATTTACTCTTAAAACCAAGTAGTTTTACGTGATTTAAAAAAAAAAATCCTGATTTCTCAAGATTTAATATTAAAAAGGAACATCACTATCGTCAAATGCATTGGAACTACTACCAAAAGCTTCGTTGGCAGAAGGCAAATTCTTAGTCATAAAAGGATTATCGTCGTGATTCATTTTAGATGGTAAATCGTCAAAACCACCAGAAGAATCTTCAAGATTATCAAATTTACCAAGATTTCCTATAAATTTTAATCTCACGTTTTCTAATGATCCATTTCTATGTTTTGCAATTATAAATTCGGCTTGACCAGCAGTTGGCGATTGTTCATCGTCGTCCCATTCGTCAATTTTATAATACTCTGGTCTGTATATAAAAGATACAATATCGGCATCTTGCTCAATTGCGCCAGATTCACGAAGATCGGAAAGCAAAGGTCGTTTACTAGAACCACGAGTTTCTACGGCACGCGATAATTGAGAAAGTGCAATTACTGGAACTTCAAGTTCTTTAGCAAGTGCTTTTAAATTTCTAGAAATTGTAGATATTTCTTGTTCTCTATTGCCGCCACCTTTTCCGTTTCCTCCAGCAGTCATTAATTGAAGGTAATCTACAATTATTAATTTTATGCCGTGTTGCGATGCTAATCGTCTTGCTTTTGCTCGTAAATCGAATATTGAAAGTGAAGGAGAATCATCTATAAATAAAGGTGCTTTTTCTAAATCTTTTACTTTTACAGAAAGTTGTTCCCATTCGTGTTTTTCTAATTTCCCTGTTCTAAGTTTTTCTGATGACAAACCAGTTTCTGAAGAAATTAAACGAGTAATTAACTGAACAGATGACATTTCTAATGAAAATAAAGCAACAGGATGACCATAATCTATGGCTACATTTCTTGCCATTGAAAGTACAAACGCAGTATTATGAGTTACGGTGCAATCGCTTAAAAGGAATAATCTGTTTCCATCAATTTCAAATCCGTAATAATCGTCAACTTTATCATATTCTACTGTTATTCCTGTAACTTTCCAATCTACTTTAGATTTCCATTCTCTAGCT
>JAYVKR010000339.1:0-4826 GCA_043768185.1 Flavobacterium sp. | reverse complement strand
GCGAAGTTGATATTGCATCGCCTTCGGCGGTGTCAGGATTTACAACTTTTGCTTTTGCATCGCCACGAATTTTTTTGGCTTGGCTTTGTAAATTTTCTTTTTCAGTTACTATAATATCTATTGATTTGGCATAGTTTAACGCTCTTGTAAATATTTTGCCAAGTGGTGCAATTTCTATTTCTCTATCTGCTACTGCATTTTTGTATACTGGTTTTTTTGTGTTTAAAACAGTAATAACTCCCGATAAATCTGTTTTGATTGGGTCGAGTGCTGATAATTTTAAATTTGCGTTTGATGGGTTGTACAAACCGCCCATTTCTTCGAGCAATTGTATTGCTGAACTGTAATTTGCAACGTTTTTGTTGTGTCCTGTTTCGCTGGTTGAAGCCATACTGATGAAATTTAGGTTGTTAATAATTGCAAAGGTAAAAAATAATTTGTTTTATTGATTTTATTAACTTTTTAAAACCGATACTTTACTAAAAAAAGTAAATATCTTGGAACAAGATTTATACTTGATTTATAGTAGGTATAGTCGCTAATTGTGATAAATGTATATTGGTTTTCGTTGACTATATTGTTAAATAGTAATCTATATGATAAACGGCTGTCAATTGGATTATAATTCAATATAATATTATTGAATGAATAATTTTGATTGTTTACATTGTAAAAAGAATTATTAAATTCTGCTAACCAAGTTTTTGAAATTAGATAGTTAATATTAAAAAAAATATCTTTTGTTATATTATTTGATTGAATATTATTGAATACAGATTGATTGTAATTGTAGGTAAGCCCACAATCAAAATTTATTGGTGTTTTAAAATAAGTTGTTGCAGAATATTTTAATATATTATTATAACCCTTTGCTTGAATAAATTCATTTGAATTAACGTTTATTGGCGTTGAATTCCACATTTGTGTTGTTTCTATTTTTGAGGCTATTTTTAGTTTACGAATGTAGTTTACAAAACTAAAATTGAAATTATAATTTTCGCCTCCTTTTGTTTGTTTGTATGTAGCAAAATTAAAATTATTAGTTAAAGTGCTTTCTGTACTGAATATAGTGTGTGATTTAATATAAAATAGACTGGTGTTTATTGAAAATCTTTTTTCATCATTGTATAAGTAATAAGAAAATGATGTAACAGTATTTTTCAAGGGCTTATTATAAACTGTTCCTTTTGAAAAGTTTTTGTAATCAATTAATTGATTATTTGAAGTTAGTTGATTGACTTCAGGTAAGGCGTTGTTATTTGAATATGATAATGAAAAATTACCAAATCCAGTTTTTTTTATATTGAACGATAGGGTTGGATTAATTAGAAAAATATTATTTTTAGTAATTTGTGTATTGAAAAGATTGTTTAATAAACCAATGTTTGTTGTAAAATCTATTTTTTTTGAGAAATTATATCTAATAGCATTGTCAAATAAAATTTTTGTTTGGTTCAATTTCGTATTGTTTTCATAATCTGTAATATTATTATTGTTGACTAAAAAAGCATTTTTAAATTGTTCTTGGTTTAATTCAAATTGTAAACTATTTGTAATGTCAATTTTTTTGAACTTTGAAATTAATTTAGTTTTACCACCAATGTATAATAGTTTGTTATATGCTGTTTGGTTTATAAGATCGTTAACATTAGCATTAAGAAAAGTATTTAGAAAAGGCGAACTAATCTTGCTGTTTTCGTTTATTTTGTCATTACCAAAATAGATGTAATTATTTAAAGCTTTACTTTCTGAAAGTTGGTAAGTATGGTTAAAGTGATTGTAAAATGTATAATTTTCTATTTTTGATGATTGATTGATTTGGTCAGAATTGAACATTAAATTGTTGTTTAACTTGTTTGGATTGTTTTTGAAAATAAACAAATTTGTGATATAGTTTTTTTCGTTTGCATAATATTTTAATTCCAACTCTGTTGAAGCTAATGTTTTATAATTGTTGTAAAAATTATTTTCTATGAATGATATTGGATTGTTATCAATGTTATATTTAGTTTCAGAAAAAGAATTTTGATTTTGATTATCGTCTGCTACATAAACTACACCTCTTAAAGAAAGTTTCGGGTTTAATTTTTTTGTAAAACTTAACGAATTTAAAAATGCTTTATTGAAAACACTTTGTGTTTTACTAAAAAACTGTACTTCATTGTTGTTAATGTTGTATAGATTTTTTACTTTGTATTCAAATCTATCATTGCTAAACATATTACGGTCAAGAACATTTGTATAGATTAAATCACTTGCTTTTTCTCCAAGATTATTATAATCGCTTAAATAAAATACTTTTATTTTTTTCTTTAATAATCCTAAATTTAAATTTCCTTTCCAACGGTTTTCTGAAACTATTCCGCTACCAAGGCTAATGTTGCCAAACCAAACATAGGTTTTCCCTTTTTTTAGTTTTAGGTTTAATGCTACCTTGTCTGAATTGTTAAGTTTTTTTAGAATAGGATTGTCCTCAAAATTGTCAATTATTTGTACTGCATCTAAAACTTTAGCATCAAGATTTTTTGATAAAAGTTTATAATTTTTATCAAATAAATCATCGCCTTCTATTAAAAGTTTATCAATAGTTTTACCGTGAGCTTTTATTGTACCATCTTTAGAAACTTCAATTCCTGGAATTTTTTTTAAAATATCTTCCACTGTTTGCTCTGTTTTGTTTCCAAAACTTGCAACTTTAATTGTTGTTGTATCTTGTTCTATTTTTATTTTTTTGTTTGCTTCGATAACTACTTCTTGTAATGATTCTGTTTTTTCTTCTAATTTGAAATTTTGAATAAAGTCTGCAAGAGTTATAGATTTTGATATTTTATGGTATCCTAAACAGGCAATCTCTATTGTTAAATTGATTGCTTTTGATTTTTCAAAAGTGATAAAGTAGTTGCCATTTTCATCTGTATAATTATACCCTAAAAATTTATTCCTTTCATCCAATAATGAAACAGAAGCACTTTGAATGCCTCTGTTTTGTTGGTCTGTTATTGTGCCTGAAATTTTAATTTCTTGGGAGTAACTTATAAAAGCAAAGAATAAGATAAGTAAATAAAAAGGTTTTTTCATAATTATTCACATTCAATAAACATCTGTGATAATTTAGGTTTCATTATTTCTATTTCAGGAAATCGTTTTTTAAGAATAATATTGTTATCTGCTATAATTTCTTGCTCTTTTTTTTGCAAATTTTTAAATTCACCATAAGAAAGTATTTTTTCATTAACTGGTATTTTCATAAACTGAACTGCTTCTTTAGACTTTGTTGGATATTCAACACTTTTAAAGTACCAAAAAACAGATTTATTGGTGTCATATGCCTCTAAAATTAATCCTGGTAAACCATTTAGTTTCCAAGGTCCAAATTTCAATGGAATATCAGTTGTAAACCAAGCTGTGTAGTTTCTACCTCTAAATGAAGTGGTTGCCTTTTTACAATTAAATTTACCTATTTTTTTTGTTTCATTTTCAATTTTCCAATTTTGTATTGGAGCAACTTCTTTTACATATATTTGTTCGCCGTATAAAATATTTGACCAAATAGTATTTTTTTTAATATTAAATACAACTTGGTCTCCATGTTTACTTGCTTTCATACCATTTTGTATTGTACCACCGCTATCATCATCATTTTCAAAAATTTTTTGCTCATTTATCTTTTGAGAATTTTCTAAACTATCTTTAGCTGTTACATAATAAGATTGCTCTTTATTAAAAACCAGATAAGAATTATAATCGAGACCTTTCGCATTTCCGCTTGTTAATGCTTCGATATAGCCGTAATTAATCAGTCCTTTTTGAGAAAAAAGCGTATTGGTAAAAAGTAGAATTGCTATTATTCTGTATTTCATTTTATTTGTTATTTTATTAATAATATAAAAAATTATGCAAAGACTTTTGGTCTTTGCATAATAATAAATTAATTAACCATTACACATTGCGTTCCCAACGGCTTGTGTATTACACCCATCACATGTGAAACTACCTTTGTATTTTCCATTGCAATAAACATCATACATTTGCATTCTTACAGTCTCTTTTTTTTCTGATTTAGATGTTGTTGGTTTTACTTTGCTGTGATTTGCAAATGATAATGAACCAATTAGCATAAAAGCTAAAGATAAAAATAAATTTTTCATTTTAATAAAATTTTTGGTTGTCCCATTTAGGACTTGAGCGGTTAGGTTGCGTCCTTTCTGCACTTTTTTCGTGTTAGCATATTTCACTATTCAATTTTAAGTTTTTTAGGTATAAATAGAAAAATCCCTATCTTTTATTTTTTCTTTGGGTTTAAATGATAAATTCCCTCAATTCGTAGCTACTGGAATATTTTTGAAAGCACTTTGTTGTCAAATTTATAATAAATTTTTAAATATTTTGTAGGTATTTATACCTGTTTTTTTTATTTCTCCCTTTTAAACGGTTTCTTTACGTTTCATGTAGCTCAAGGGTTTCAGCTAACTAGTAAATATACGAAAGTTCTTGAATTTTTAACATTTTTTTATGTTGATCGCACTTTCAAATATTTATCAAAAATAGTATTATTTTTTTTAAATACAAATAATTATTAATTTTTTTTATAAATCATCTTTTTTGTTTAGCATGTTTATTAGCTGGTCTAGTGGACTTTGTATTGTATCTACTATTTTACTGCTAAGGTGTGTGTAGATAGTTGTTGTTTTGCTGCTTGGATGTCCTAGAAACTGTTGTATGTAGCGGATGTCGGTTCCGTTTTCTAATAAATGTGTGGCAAAACTGTGCCGAACGCTATGAAAACGAACTACTTTGTTTGGGCAACCATTAGCGGTTAAGAATCA
>JAYVKR010000338.1:0-8711 GCA_043768185.1 Flavobacterium sp. | reverse complement strand
TGAAGTTTTGGAAGCATTAACAGAAGTTTCTTCCTTAAAAGATGAAGAGCTAGATGTTATTGGCGAATTAATTTCTAATATGTATGGTGCATTAGAAGTTAACAAAATGATAAAAGATGGCAAGGATAAAAAAGTTGCTTTAAATGATTTTATGAAAAGAGTTTTGGGATCAATAGATCAATAAAATTAACTTAAAAATAGATTAAAACTCGTAGAATCATTAGAGTAGATTTTACGAGTTTTTTATATATTATTTGTTACAAATTCGTTACAATAGGTTTTGATTAGTTCTCTAACATTTCTAAATTCATTTAAAATTTCTTCCTTGTTACCTACTGCTTTTGCTGGATCAGGAAAATTATAATGCAACTTTACAGCTTTGCTTGGAAAAAATGGACAACGTTCTTTTGCATTGTCACAAACTGTAATTATGTAATTAAACGGAATTTCAAAATATTCGTCTACGTTATTAGAATTATAATTTGAAATATCAATTCCATCTTCTTTCATAATAATAATTGCTTTTGGATTTACTCCATGAGTTTCAACGCCAGCAGAATAAATTTTAACCTTATTCTTATCTGTAAAATGCTCTAAATAACCATGAGCAATTTGACTTCTACAACTATTTCCTGTACATAGTATTAAAATATTTATCATAATAGCAACCAAATTAAATTGATAATGCAAAACTTTGGATCGAAACCCCATATTAATTGCAACACTGTAATAGAAACAGTAATTACAATTGGTTTTTTATATTTAATTAAAAACGCTCTCATTTTAACAACAACCAGAATTTGGAGCGCAAGAAACCATTTTTTCTTTCCATTCTCCAATAGTAACTTTCAACTTTTCGTTTGGAATTCCGCAAGAATCTATTGCTAAGCAAGTAGTTTCTTTTTTAGTTAATTGAAAATTTCCGTTAGCATAATCTAATCCAAATTTTCCAATAGTTTCTTCCATTTGATACTCTACTTCTATCTCTAAATCTTCGTTTCCAATAATTTTGTCTGAAGCAGCAATAATTTTTAAAGCAACATCTGATTTTAAGACATGATCTAAATCATTGGCAAACCAAAGTTGAAAACTGATCTTATTTTCTTGATGAACGGATATTCCGCAATCAATAAAATGTTTAGTAATCATTCCCATTTCTGTTATATGAAAATGTTTTGGAACCATAGTTCCACTTGGCAATTGAAAAGAAAATTTTTCTGAATTTTCTAGTAAATTTTTAAATTGTGATAATTTCATAATTCTATTTTTATACGATTTAATTTAACAACATTTCATTTTTAAAGTATTAGAAATTAATGAGAAATAATTTTCAAATTTCTTTAAGGTGGATTCATTAATACAATAACATATTGCAGTTCCTTCTATTGTTCCTTTTATAATATTAGCATTTTTTAATTCTTTTAAGTGCTGAGAAACAGTTGGTTGCGCCAATGGCAACTCATTTACAATATCGCCACAAATACATTTATCAACTTGCAATAAATATTCAATTATTGCGACTCTTGCAGGATGAGAAAGTGCTTTAAAAAGTATTGCCAATTCGTTTTGATTATCAGTAAAAGATTCGGTTTTAGAAGCACCCATTTTGTAACAATATTTTTATATTGCAATATTACAATAAAACAATAAATATTTACAAATTTTAAATGTTAAAGTTTAAGTTTAAATCCTGATTTGAAAACCCTAAAATCCTAATATTTTTTTCATACTTTTGAAATCTTAAAATTAAACAAAAATGGCAACAGTAACATTAGGTGGAAATCCTGTAAAAACAAGTGGCGAATTACCAAAAGTTGGTTCAAAAGCACCTGAATTTAAATTAGTTAAAAACGATTTATCAATAGCTTCTCTTGCTGATTATGCTGGAATAAAATTGGTTTTAAATATATTTCCAAGTGTTGATACAGGAACGTGTGCAGCATCTGTTAGAAAATTTAATGAAAGTGCAAGTACATTAGAAAACACAAAAGTTTTATGCATTTCTAGAGATTTACCGTTTGCTCAAAAACGTTTTTGTGGCGCAGAAGGATTAGAAAATGTAGAAAATTTATCCGATTTTAAAACAGGTAGTTTTGGAAAAGACTATGGTTTAGAATTATCTGAAAGTGTTTTAACTGGTTTACATTCTAGAGTTGTATTGGTTATAGACGAAAATGGAGTTGTGAAATACGCAGAGCAAGTTCCAGAAATTGCAGACGAACCTAATTATGAAGCTGCTTTAGCAACATTGTAAAAGTATAATAATGGAATTCGAAAGAGATAAAACGTTCCTTACTGGAAGATTTAAAAGTATGGGATTTGCATTGAAAGGTGCACTAAAACTTATAACTACTGAGCATAGTGTTATGGTGCAATTTTCTATTGCAATAATACTACTATTTGCAGGATTTTACTATGAGATTTCTCAAACAGAATGGTTAATTCAAACCCTTGCAATTGGCTTAGTTTTAAGTATTGAAGGTTTAAATACTGCTGTAGAAAAAGTGGCAGATTTTATTCATCCAGAATTTCATGAACGTATTGGTTTTATTAAAGATATTGCAGCTGGAGCAGTTTTTTTTGCAGCAATTACTGCAATTGCAATTGGTTGCATAATTTATATACCAAAATTATAATTTTTTTACATTTATAAATTACTTTTTATAGTAATCATTTAATTATCAATGGCTAAAACAGTTAAAAAAGAAACTCAAAATAAAAAAGAAACCAATTCGGTTGATTTAAAATCTTGGAAAAATAAAAGGCAAATAAAATTAGTTTTAGGTTGTCTTTTAGTGCTATTTTCTATTGGATTATTGGTGGCTTTTATTTCATTTTTTATTCATGGAAGATCAGATCAAAGTGCAGTAATAGCTCTTTCAGACCGAACTGAAGTAGCTAATAATTGGCTTGGAAAATTTGGTGCTTATTTATCAGATTTATTTATATATAAAGGTTTTGGTGCTGCATCATTCTTATTTGTAAAATTGTTATTTATAACTGGAGCATTTTTAGTATTGAATTTACCCTTAAAAAAATTAAAATCTACTTGGTTTTGGGATTTATTTGCCATTATAATTTTATCCATTCTTTTTGGATTTTTCTTTACTAAAATTCCAGAACTTGGCGGAACAATTGGTTATGAAATGAATATTTTCTTTCAACATTACATTGGTAAAGTTGGAACTTTATTGGTTTTATTATTTGGATTGGTTTTGTATTTAATTTTTAAAATTAAGGTTTCTCCAGATGCAGTTAAAGCGTTTTTTGAAAATAAGAAAAATGATATTAAAGACAGTTTAAATTCGTTACAAAAACCAGTTGCAGAAAACGGTGGAGAGTACAATTTAGAAGAATTTGCAATTAATGAAGATCAACCAGACTATGATTTGGAAGATATAATATTAAAACCCACATCACAATTTGAAATTAATAAAGAAGATTTAAAACCTACTATTTCAAGTTATTCTGAAAGAGAATTAGAACCAACCTTAAAAGATAAATCATTACAATTAGATATTACACCTACTCAAGAAATTGAGCCACAATACATTCAACCTATTGAAGAATTAATTTCTAAAGAAGAAGAATTTGTAATAGAAAAAGCTAAAGAAGAAGATATTATTGAAGAGAATCTAGCATCGAGATTGGTTGCTGATTTTGGTTTGTTCGATCCTACTTTGGATTTATCAAATTATAAATTTCCAACAATAGATTTATTAAAAGAATATTCAACGGTAGGAATTACAATAAATCAGGAAGAACTAGAAGAAAATAAAAATAAAATTGTAGAAACGCTTCGCAATTATAAAATAGACATTGCACAAATAAAAGCTACAGTTGGACCATCGGTTACACTATATGAAATTGTTCCTGAAGCTGGAATTAGAATTTCTAAAATTAAAAGTTTAGAAGATGATATTGCGCTGTCTCTTGCTGCGCTTGGTATTCGTATCATTGCTCCTATTCCTGGAAAAGGTACAATTGGAATTGAAGTTCCGAATAAAAATCCAACAATGGTTCCTATGAAAACCGTTATTGCATCTGCAAAATTTCAAGAAGCAGAAATGGAACTTCCAATTGCACTGGGAAAAACAATTTCTAACGAAACTTTTGTAGTAGATTTGGCTAAAATGCCTCACCTTTTAATGGCTGGAGCAACAGGACAAGGTAAATCTGTTGGATTAAACGCTGTTTTAACTTCGCTATTATATAAGAAACATCCAGCCGAAGTTAAGTTTGTTTTAGTTGATCCTAAAAAAGTAGAATTAACATTATTTAATAAAATTGAAAGACATTATTTAGCAAAATTACCAGATGTTGAAGATGCAATTATTACAGATAATTCTAAAGTAATCAATACTTTAAATTCACTTTGTATAGAAATGGACAACCGTTATTCTTTATTAAAAGATGCTATGGTTAGAAATATAAAAGAATATAATGATAAGTTTAAAAGTAGAAAATTAAATCCAGAACAAGGCCATCGATTTTTACCTTATATAATATTGGTTGTAGATGAGTTTGCCGATTTAATAATGACCGCAGGAAAAGAAGTAGAAACGCCAATTGCTAGATTGGCCCAACTAGCTCGTGCTATTGGAATTCACTTAATTATTGCTACCCAACGACCATCTGTAAATGTAATTACAGGAATGATAAAAGCCAATTTTCCTGCTAGAATTGCCTTTAGAGTTACCTCCAAAATTGATTCTAGAACTATTCTAGATACTGGTGGCGCAGATCAATTAATAGGTCGTGGCGATATGCTTTTTTCTAACGGAAATGATTTAGTAAGAGTGCAATGTGCCTTTGTAGATACACCAGAAGTTGAAAAAATTGTAGATTTTATAGGTTCGCAAAAAGCGTATGCAACTGCCTATTTATTGCCAGAATATGTTGGCGAAGAAAGTGCAATGAAACTAGATATGGATATTTCAGACAGAGATACATTATTTAGAGAAGCTGCAGAAATAATTGTAACAGCACAACAAGGTTCGGCATCATTATTGCAAAGAAAGTTAAAACTGGGTTACAACAGAGCCGGAAGATTGATAGATCAATTGGAAGCAGCAGGAATTGTTGGACCATTTGAAGGAAGTAAAGCAAGAAGTGTAAACATTACTGATTTATCTTCGTTAGACAGCTTTTTAAATAATGAACAAAATTAAATTAAAATGAAAAAAATAGCTTCAATTGTATTTTTATTATTGATTAGTATTTCTTCAAATGCTCAAGATAAAAAGGCAAAGGCATTACTTGATGAAGTTACAGCCAAAGTTAAAACTTATAAAAATATTGTAATTGATTTTAAATACACTTTAAATAATACTAAAGAAAATATAAATCAAGAAAGTAAAGGCAATGTTACACTTGAAGGAAATAAATATGTATTGAATTTTATGGGAGTTACCAAAATTTATGATGGTAAAAAAAACTATACAATTGTTCCAGAAGATGAAGAAGTTACCATTTCAAGTGTAAATGATGACGATGATAAAGCAATAACTCCATCTAAAATGTTGACTTTTTTTAACAGTGGTTATAAATATTCTTGGGATATTCTGCAAGATATTAAAGGAAGGAAAATTCAATACATTAAGCTTATACCAAACAATTCTAAAGACCAAAGAAAAGAAATTTTATTAGGTATTGATGTGCAAACAAAACACATTTATAATTTAATTGAGGTTGGAAAAAACGGAACAAAAACAACATTGACTGTTAATTCTTTCAAAACCAACCAACCATTATCAAAAAATCAATTTACATTTGTGGCTAGTAAATACCCAAAATACTACATCAATAAATTAGATTAATTTGAAGTGAAAATTCTAGATAAATACTTATTAAAAACATTCTTGATTACATTTACTACGGTATTTGTAATCTTGTTTTTTATATTCATATTACAAGTCGTTTGGCTATTTATTTCTGAACTTGCAGGAAAAGATTTAGATTTTATATTAATTATAAAGTTTTTATTATTCAAAATGCCAAGTATTGTTCCACTTGTACTTCCTCTTTCTGTTGTGCTTTCTTCAATTATGACATTTGGAGGATTAGCAGAAAATTATGAATTTGCTGCAATGAAATCTGCTGGAATATCTTTGCAAAGAGCAATGAAAAGTATAATTGTTTTTATTGTTTTTCTAAGTATTATAGCTTTTTTCTTTGCCAATAACGTTATTCCTTATGCCGAATATAAATTCATAAACTTTAGAAGAAATATTGCTCAAGTAAAACCAGCAATGGCGATTGCCGAAGGACAATTTAGCGAAGTTGGTAATTATACTATTAAAGTTGATAAAAAAACTGGAGAAAATGGCAACATTTTAAACGGAGTTACTATTCATAAAAAAAGTAATAATGGTGATGGAAATACTACAATTATAAAGGCAAAAAATGGTGAATTAATTAGTAATGAATCATCCAATATATTGAAAATGGTTTTATTTAATGGTAATTATTACGAAGATATAGTACCAAAAAAATTTGAAGAAAGAAATAAAGTTCCTTTTGCAAAAGCATATTTTAAAAAAGACATAATAAACATTGATTTAACTAAAATGAATCAATCTGAGGTAAATGAAGGTGAAATTTCAAATACTAATACAATGTTAAATGTTAATGAATTAAAATATACATTAGATTCACTAAATACCAATTTTAAAAAAGATATTCAATCATTTACTGAAAATATATACCAACGATCTGGAGTAAATGGTATAATTATATTTAAAAATGATAATGTTAATTCCAACTTATATAAAGGTTCTATTTTAAGCAATGTAGAAGATTCTAAAAAAAGTGAAATTTTAAGATTAGCATCAAGTACCATAGAAAACACAAATTTTTCAATTGATTCTTCAATAATTGAGATGAGAGAGAAACAAAAAAATATTAATAATCATTGGATAGCGCTTTATGATAAATATGTAATCGCATTTGCTTGTTTATTAATGTTTTTTATTGGAGCACCACTTGGCTCAATTATAAGAAAAGGAGGTTTAGGATTACCTATAGTTTTTGCGGTAGGAATATTTATAATCTTCCATTTTATAAATACTTTTGGTAAAAAAGTAGCTCAAGAAAACGGAATTCCACCATTATTGGGAACTTGGATGGCATCAATAATTTTAACTCCTCTTGCTATATTATTAACTTACAGAGCAACTAATGATATTGGAGGAATGATAAATATTGATTCTATACTAACACCAATAAATAATCTGTTTGTAAAATTATTTAAAAAATATAAAGATTATGTTTAATGAAAAAGTACAATTAAATACTATTGAAGAAGCTATTGAAGATATTCGTCAAGGAAAAGTAATTATTGTAGTTGATGATGAAGATAGAGAAAATGAAGGCGATTTTTTAGCAGCAGCAGAAAAAATCACTCCAGAAATGGTAAATTTTATGGCAACTCATGGTAGAGGATTAATTTGTGTTCCATTAACAGAAAACAGATGTAAGGAATTAGAATTAAGACCAATGGTTTCTAACAATACTGATCCAATGGAAACGGCTTTTACAGTTTCGGTAGATTTAAAAGGAAACGGAGTAACTACAGGAATTTCTGCATCAGACAGATCAAAAACCATTCAAGCATTAGTAAATTCTGAAACCAAACCATATAACTTAGCTAGACCAGGACACATTTTCCCATTAGTTGCTAAACAAGGCGGAGTTTTAAGACGAACTGGTCATACAGAAGCAGCAATAGATTTTGCAAGATTAGCAGGATTCAAATCTGCTGGAGTTATTGTAGAAATTATGAATGAAGATGGTTCTATGGCAAGATTACCTCAACTTGTTGAAGTAGCTAAAAAATTTAATTTAAAATTGGTTTCTATTGAAGATTTAGTTGCTTATAGAATGCAACACGATAGTTTAATTGTTAAAAAAGAAGATTTTGATATAGAAACTCGTTTTGGAAACTTTAGATTACGTGCCTATGAACAAACCACCAATAAACAAATACACATTGCATTAACTAAAGGAAATTGGAATCTTGGTGAAGCTATTTTAACAAGAATAAATTCATCTCAAGTCAATAATGATTTATTAGGAACATTAACTAATAATGCAGATAAGCAATTAGATGAAATGTTCAAAATTATAAATCAAGAAGGAAAAGGTGCGGTTATTTTTATAAATCAAGACATGCAATCTGTTAATTTACTTAGTAGAATTAAAGAACTTAAATCATTACAAATTAATGGAATATTAAAAGCTCCTAAAATAATAATTGATACTAAAGATTTTGGCATAGGCGCGCAAATTCTTCATGATATTGATATCTCTAAAATTAAATTAGTTTCTAATACAGAAGAAAAATCTAAAAGAGTTGGTATGATAGGATATGGTCTAGAAATAATGGAATATGTATCTTATTAAAATTATAATATCATATTAACTAAGTAGTTAAAAAAATATCTTATTTTTAATTTAAATTTTAATCATAAAATATTTTGGAAATCAAAAAAGGTTAGTATATTTGCACTCGCAATACAGCAATGTATTGTCGCTCACTGGAGAAATGGCAGAGCGGTCGAATGCGGCAGTCTTGAAAACTGTTGACTGTCACAGGTCCGGGGGTTCGAATCCCTCTTTCTCCGCCACTTTTCAAAATAAAACCCTGTAAATCAATTGATTGCAGGGTTTTTTATTTATAGTTGCCGTTATGGTTGCCTCTTTTGATATTT
>JAYVKR010000337.1:0-2315 GCA_043768185.1 Flavobacterium sp. | reverse complement strand
CAGAGAAGTTAAGCCCGATTGCGCAGATGGTACTGCAATTTGTGGGAGAGTATGTCGCCGCCTTTCTTTAAGTCCTCTTCAGTAATCTGATGAGGACTTCTTTTTTGGTGGTATAATGGTCAAAAATAGTTAGGTAAAGTTTTTATCTTCAAAATGAGATTATTTATTTTGGTTATTCTAAAATATAAAATACTCTTTCAATAATACAATTATAGTATTTTGGATTGTATGTCAACAAATTTCTGTTTCTAAAAAAGATAAAGTTATTCCAATATCTTTTCCATATTTCATTTGGAAGAATTTTCATTAATTCTTTTTCTATTTATATCCATCTTCATTGTAAAATGTTAATCCAATTCTTGGAGAAACACTAATAATTTGTTAATCAACAATAATACTTTCAGTTTTTAAATTTATTTATTTCGTTTTTACATATTTGCTGATTTTCTTCTAATTCCTTTTAGTAAAATTAAACTATTTAAAGTTAAAGGTATATTTTTAAAGTATTACTATATAAATAATTCATTTTGCTTAGTTATTTAAATTAGAAACTGTTGTAATTTGAGTAATTAAAATATCTAAATACAAACTTGCTATCGAATTCAAATTTGGATTAATAGAGAATAATTTTGTTGAAATTCTTCTAATATTAGCATCATAATCTTGAGCAGATAAAATAACCTTAATCATTAATTGAAATAAATTATTATATTCTAAAGGATGTTTTCAATCTTTATATTTTTCTATTAAAGTCTTTAATTTTATATCTCAATTACTATTTCTTCGAATAAATTCATATGAATAGTTTGAATGGTATTTAATTATAATGGATAAGTTAACTAATTTATAATATATTTAAAAATAAAATTTAATTAATGAATTAATTATTATTTATGAAACTATTTTTATAATTTATTTTTTATATTTTAGTAATCTAAAAAAATATTTAAAATGCAAAATCAAAAGAGAGTTATAATCGAAAATGTTTTACCTCAGTTGGATAATGGAAATTTTTTTATAAAAAGAATTATCGGTCAAAATATTAATGTTTTTGCAGATATTATTTCTGATGGACATGATTTAATTGAAGCTGCTGTACAATTCAAGTACGAAAATGATAAAAAATATTTAGAAATTAGAATGAATTCATTGCCAAATGATTCATTTGAAACAATTTTTTTTGTTGAAAAACAAGGATATTATTCTTATTATGTAGAGTCTTGGATTGATTATGCTTTAAATTGGCAATACGGAATAGGTAAGAAAATTATAGATAATCAAGAAGTTAAATCTGAACTTTTAGAAGGAATTGAATACTTAAAACCTTTACTAAAAAAAGTTTCTGCATCTGATAAAAAATATTTAGAAGAAACAATAAAACTATTTTCTCAAGAAAAGAACTATAATGAAGCAATTAAAGAAGCAATTTCAGATAAATTAAAATTTATTTTTAAAGAAAATCCAACTAAGTTTTTAGCCAATCAATCAAAAGAATTAAAAATTTACGTTGACAGACCAAAAGCATTATTCAGTACTTGGTACGAATTTTTTCCTCGTTCAGCATCAAATGAATTAGGAAAACACGGTAATTTTAAAGATTGTGAAAAATTACTACCAAGAGTTGCAAAAATGGGCTTTGATACTTTATATTTCCCACCAATTCATCCAATTGGCGAAGTTAATAGAAAAGGAATAAACAATGCAACGAATGCAAATCCAAGTGACGTAGGTTCACCTTGGGGAATTGGTTCTCAATATGGTGGACACAAATCTATTCATCCAGAACTTGGAACCTTGTCAGATTTTAAATCATTAGTAAAATCTGCTAAAAATCTAGGAATTGAAATTGCAATGGATTTTGCTCTTCAAGCAGCACCAGATCATCCTTATGTTAAAGATTTTCCTCAATGGTTTAAATGGCGACCAGATGGAACAGTTCAGTATGCCGAAAATCCACCAAAAAAATACCAAGACATTCTTCCTATTTATTTTGAAAGCGATGATTGGAAAAACCTATGGAAAGAATTATTAGACTGCGCTTTATTTTGGGTAGAAGAATGCGGAATTAAAATTTTTAGAGTAGATAATCCGCATACAAAACCGTTTTATTTTTGGGGTTGGTTAATTGCAGAAATTAAGAAAAAATATCCTGATGTTTTATTTCTAGCAGAAGCTTTTACACGCCCAAAAATAATGAACGAACTTGCCAAACAAGGTTTTACACAATCATACACCTATTTTACTTGGCGAAATTCCAAAGCTGAATTAATACAATATGTTACAGAATTAACACAGTCCGAACAAAAAGAATATTT
>JAYVKR010000336.1:0-11995 GCA_043768185.1 Flavobacterium sp. | reverse complement strand
TTGTACTAATCCTGTTGTCATGTTAGTTACTCTAAAACGGTAACCTTGTGCGCCAGATACATTATTAGCAAATACATCTGAATCTATCAACGGTAAAGTCACACCACATTGTGTTGACTGAACTGTTGAAACTATTGGTGTACAACCGCCAGGAAGTCCAACATTGTCAATGTTTCCATTACAATCGTTATCTAGTCCATCATAACAAAGTTCTGGTGCGCCTAGATAAACTGTAGCTTTGGTATCATCACAATCATTACTGTTAGTAACATATCCAACTGGTGGACTTGTACTTGAAGCAATTTGAGAAACTAAAGGATTTCCTCTTAAATCTCCATCTAAATCTTGATAATAAGTAATATTAATTACTACTGTCGTTGAAGCAGACATTGAAGTACAACCAGATCCAGTATTAATGGCAACAACATTATATACTCCAGCTGCTGCAACCGTAGTTACAGGTATTGTTGGATTTTGTAATGATGATGTAAAACCATTAGGTCCAGTCCAAGAATACGCGGCAGTATTTGGTGAAAAAGTAATACTTTGACCATTTACTAAACTTGCAGTATTAAATGAATATTGTAATGCAGATGTACTGTTAAATTGAACACCAACAGTTGAAGCTGCTCCACCGTCAAAACCTACTACACCATAAGAAACATCAGGATAAACAAAATGAATTTTTCCATTAGATGAATCTAACTGAATTTGGAAAGTAACTGTACCAGATCCTGTCGCGTTAAAATTATCTTCATTTGTCCACTGAATTGTTGTAATAGATCCAGAAGTTTGTGTTTTAATAGAAGTACCTGTAGTTGGTAATAAGTCATCCCAAAAAGGAAACAACGCAGCACCAGAACCTCCACCAATGACACTTACAGTAGCTGGTAAGGCAGTGTTTATATGAGTAATAGTTCCTGTAGAAACTCCAAATGCCATAGCGCCATTATTACCAACTAAAGCAGTGGTATAAGCTACTCCATTATAAATAAATGATGGAATTGTAATAGCATGTTCACTATCATCTCCAAGTGCATTTGGAATCGAAGGAACATTTGTTCCACTTACCGAAATATCATTATATGCAATTCCACTATTTGAATTAATTGAATAACCAGTTACATTTACAGTTGAAGCTGTAAGATTTAATGGAGATCCAACAAAAACTGGAGAATTTGAACCTGCAACTGGAGTAGCTGGAGTAGGATTAACATTATAAGTAAATGTTATTGCCGTTCCAGAACAACCATTAGCAGTTGGTGTTACAGTTATAATAGCAGAACCTGTAATAGCTGTAAATGAAGGAATTGCAAAAACTCCTGATACATTTGCTAAACCAATTGCTGCTCCACCAGTTATAGTATAACTAACACCACTTGGTGTACCAGTTAATGCAATTGGCAACGTTGTGCCTGAACAAACAGTTTTTGCTCCTGGAGAAGTTACTGTAGGAGTTGGATTAATAGTTAATACAACAGCACTACTTGTAACAGCAGGATCAGCACAAACTGAGTTTATTACAACGTCATAAGTTCCAGAATTTGAAACTACAGAAGCTGGAATTGATAAAGTTGAAGCATTTGCTCCAGAAATATCTACACCACCTTTACGCCATTGGTAAGTTAAACCAGCACCAGTAGCAACAACAGAAAGAGTTGCAGTTGTACCTTGACAGAAGCTTGAAGCAACTGGTTGAGTAGTAATTGCAATTCCTGTTGAAACAGTAACTGTGGTTGTAGTAGATGCTGAGCAACCTGTTGAGCTAGTTACTAAAACTGTATAAGTTGTATTTGAAGTTACAGCCGTTGCAATTGGATTGGCCACATTAGTAGCACTCAAGAAAGTTGATGGTGACCAAGAATAAGTATAAGTTGGTGGAGTTGTTCCGCCTGTAATATTTACACTATAATCTTCAAACTCACCAAAACCTGTATGACTACAAGATTCTGTTGCAGCAACCGAAGCACTAAATCTATCAGCCACACGCATAAGTGTTACTCCATTCAGAGCAGTAGTTGGAACAGTTATTGTTCCATTAACTGTTACTGTTGATGAAGTAGTTGTAGCGAATACACTTTCAGTAGATTCAAAAACACCATTTTGATTGAAATCAATCCAAACTCTGAATTGTTGACCAAAAGCAGAACTAGGAGTTATTGATACTGGATTAGTAACACCAGCAACAACATTAGCTGTTAAACTAGTAAAATCATTATAATCAGTTGGTTCATCTCCACTTGCAAGATTTGAAATACCACCATAAACAAAGTTATCAATAAAATCACCAGTTGCACCAACAGATCCAACAGTTGGAGTACAATAAGGTGTAAATGTACTTCCAGGAACACCAGGAACCGCTAATAATTGAGAATTAGTTCCTGAACATACTGTACTAGGAGTTGCAGTTGCAACCGGCACTAAAGCTGGAGCAACTAAAACAGTAACAGTTGTTGTATTTGAACATCCTGTAGCATCTGTACCAGTAACTGTATAAACAGTTGTAACTGTTGGGTTAGCCGTTACAACTGAACCAGTTGTTATAGATAAACCAGTAGATGGAGACCATGCATAAGTACCACTTGTACCAGCACCACCAGCAGATAAAGTAACTGGAGATCCTCCAGGATTACAAATAAATCCAGGTGAAGCAACAGCTGTAATAATAGGAGTATTAATTAATAATTGTGCCGAACTTGAAGTTACTGACGCACAAGCATTTGGTGAGGCAACAACAACTTGATAAAAATAAGTTCCAGAAGCAGACACCGCATTTGTTGTTGTAACAACTAAATTTGCAGATGTACTACCAGTATAAGAAATACCTGTTGTAGTAGAATTACTAACGTTTGCAAATGGACCAGCATTAGATGTAGCAAATTGCCATTGATATCCTGCAGCACCTAGAGCAGTTACGCTAAAAGTTTTTGAACCTCCAGAAAAACAAACTGTTTGATTATTTGGTTGAGCAGAGATTGTTGCAGGAGTATTCACCGTAATATTTGCTTCTGCAGAAGTAACTGTAGTAGACGGAGAATTTACAATTCCGTTTACTCTTACTTTCCAACCATTATTTACTAATGAAAGACCATTTAAAGTTAATGAGGTAGTAGTCGATCCAGCGTAAGTTACTCCACCAAGAGTAGTTTCTGTACCATCAATAACAACCCAATCAGTTAAATCAAAATATTCCCAAATAATTTCATCTGGAGTACTTGAGAAGGCAACATTAAAAGTAGCCGAGCCAGTTCCAGTAGTACATAATGTAACAGATGCTGGATTAGAGTTTATTGCTAAGTTAGCAACACTTAATTGAGCGCTGTTAGAAGCAACTGGTGTGGTACAAGGACTAAATCCATTAACATTACATCTATAAAACAATCCATTTTCTGATAAGGATGCATTTACTGTTAAAGTTGTAGTTGTAACACCACTGTAAGTAGTAGTATTAGATAAATCTGTCCAAAAATTATTATCCGATGAAACTTGCCATTGATATCCAATAACAGATCCTGTAGATGCAATAGTAAAAGTTGCTGTTGATGATGGTAGTACACTTGAAGGCAATGGTTGTGTAGTAACACTAACTGGCGCATATACATTTATTGACACAGTATTTGGCGCATAAGAAGTACATAAAGTACCAGGATCAAATATTTGAGCACCAATAACAGTTGAACCAACACCAACAAGAGTAATAGTTCCGTTAGCGTCAATAGTAGCTACAGATGGATTCGTTGAAGTCCAAGTTACTCCAGATGTAGCATTCTCAAAATCAATTACAGAAGCAGAACCTAAACATGCTGTAGTTGCACCATTTGTAATAGGAGCAATAACAATAGCATTCTGTGTTACAGTTACTGGGCTAGATGTAGTATTACATCCACCAGCACCAGCAAGAGTTGCTGAATATGATTGCGTAACAGTTGGTTTAGAATAAACTGCAGAAACTATAGTTCCTGTGTAAGGAATAGTTGCAGCCGCATCTGTATACAAATCTGTTAATGGTGACCATGAAAGATTGGCTACTGGTGGAGAATATGTATAAATTCTTCCAGAAGCAGGAACTATTGAATTGGTATCATTAGCAACAGAAGTGCTTGCTGAATTAGAACTCAATGTAATACTACTAAATGTAGTTGCATTAATTGTATAACCCACAGAAGCTGTACCAGCAGTTTGTGGTCCCATTGCACCGTAACGGTATTCTATAATATTAGAACTTTCATACAGCCATGCTTGATAAGTAGAGTTAGATGGACCAGTAGTATTTCTTGGTACAGTTACTTGCCATTGTACTTTAAATATTCTATTTGGAGCTGTACCAGTTAATAATGTTTTCACATTACCATCTGTACCAGTAGCTGAATCATCCCAATATGGATATAATTTAGGAGTATTTAATGTACTAGTTGTACCATTAGTAAATTGAGATGTTGCAACAGCACTACCTAATAAAATCCATCCATCTGGTGAAACTGAATATTGAGAATAACTAACTCCATTAAAAGAGAAGTTAAATCCAATACTTGCAGCAGCTGCAGTTGGTGTATCATCATTTCCAGAAGTAAGAACACTAGTAGCTCCAATCATAGGATCTAAAATTGCACCTGTTCCTGTAGAGAATATTCCTGTTCCAGGTATAGAACCTGTTAAAGTACTAATACCACCAGCACAAACCGAAGTCGGAGTAGCTTTTACAGAAGATATTACTGGATATGCATATACAGTAGCTGTAAACGTAGTTGATGCATTACAACCACCACCAGAAGCGGCAACTGTATATGTATAAGTGCCCGTAATTGTTGGTGTTATAGTTTGAGATGCTCCAGTTAAAGAAGTTGCAATTCCACTACCTGCAGCAGGAGAAGCTGTCCAAGTATATATATATGATGTACTTGCGCTTGTAGCTGTAACACTAAATGATGACGCCAAACAAACCGATTGATTCGCAATTGGGTTAATTGCATCTGGTGTGTCTACTGTAGCAGTAATTGGAGTTCTTAAACTTTCGCAACTTGTAGTTGGATTGATAACTGATACATAAAAAGTAGTTGTTGTACTAATACTAGTAGTATAAGTAGTTGAAGTACTTGTTTGTAAAACAGTTGTAGTTGTGTTATCAGCATACCATTTGTAAGTTGGAGTTGTAAATCCGTTTGGATCTGAAACAGAAACCAAAGGAGCACCAGCACCACATGTAGCAGTTGTTACATTTGCAGCTGGAGCAGTTGGAACTGGCACCACATTAACTGTAACTATGTTTGTAGATTTAGTACATCCATTTGCAGTAATTACAGCTGAATATCCTGTAGTTGTTGTTGGAGAAACTGTTGTAGTAAGCCCAGTATCGCCATTAGACCACAATACAGATGTAATTGTTGGAGTAAAAGTTCCAGCAAATTTAACATTTAAACGAGTTGTACTAAAACTAGGAGCATTTGTAGATGCTGTAGTAGTAAAAGCAACCATGTTAGTCGCTGTAGCAGTAAACAATGTTACTGAATTATTTGTTGAATTCGCACCAAGATGCACTACATCAACAATAATATTTGAAGTTCCATCCCAAACAAAAGGAGTTGAAAATGGAATTATCTGTTCTCCAGATGCTGTATGAGTATAAGTTGCAGAAGGAAAAACAGTAGTATATGGTGTTGTATCTTGAAAAGTTGCACCTGATAAAACTGACAATGCAGTTGTACCAATTTTTACTGTAAAACCAGCATTTGTTGCGCCATCTCCTAAAGTCGTAGTAAAAAATGACATGGCAGAGATTGGTCCAGCAAATAAACCAGCAGCTGATAATTCAGAAGCGGTATAAATAGTTTGCATTCTATTAGAAGGCCATCTGTTACAAAATGCTGTTGGTTGAGTAGTAGCACTTGTTAAAGTTGTTGCATTACCTATAGTTCCATTACCTGAAGTACCAAAACTTGCTGTTAACACGCTAGAACCTACTGCACAAATATTAGTTACACTTGCTGTTGCAGTTGCAGTAAAAGGCAATAAAGGTTCGTCTGAATAACTTGTTCCGGCTTGAGTTTTAGTTAATAAATTACTATCCGTAGCAGTTACCGACCATGTTACTAAACCATTTGCAGGAGTAACAGTTGGAATTGTTCCTGTGTAAGAATCTAATAAAGGAAAACCATTTGCTGTTGTTGCTGACATTGTAACTGGAGTTTGTGCAACACCATTTACAGAATAATTAATTACTACACTGGTAACAGTTCCTCCACCTGGAGTAACATCTACTGTAACTGTTCTTGCAACGTTAGTACATTGCGTTCCTGTTGGAGCAATAACTAAATTACTAATATTAGCAGCAGCTTTATTACCCATTAAGAAGAAACCTGGCAAAGTTGTATTTGCTGGAGCTGAAGTAGTTAATGTAGTTGGAGTAGTTGTTACTGCAACACCACCTTGTAAATCATAAGCACCATTTACAGTTGAACTTGCAGCAATTGCATCTCTTCCTGTAGTAGCATCATTCAATTGTATTAAAGCACCTGTAAAATTTGCAGCACCAGCTGTTAAACTTGCAGCCCAATATTTAGTACTACTTGTAGCACTAATATTTAAACCATTTGTTCCTCCAGCATTTGCATCAAAAGCTTCAGCTTGAACAGTAACTGTTCCGCCAGCATTTGTTGTTGCATTAACTAAAGCAAAAGTATTTAAAGTTCCTTTTCCTATTGGGAAAGTATATGTTGTTGCCACTAAACTTGCAGGTAATGTAATTGCCAAAGGACCATTTACATAAGCTGTAGCTAAAGTTCTAACAATATTTGTAGTAGCAGTACCTGTAACGGTTAGTAAGTTAGCAGATGTTGTATTAATATTACCACCAGACAAAGCACTAAATGTTAACGTTGTAGCTGCCAAAGGACCACCAGCAACTGTTAATCCATTAGAATTAGATAACGTAAGGAAAGCTATTGAACGAGGCGTTGGAATTTCAAATCCTGTGGTTCTTGCTACACTTTCTTGAGCATATATTACTCCATAAGTACCAGTACCTAAATTGTAAGAAGGACTAACATCAAATGAACCAGCAGGAGTTAATAAACCAGCAGCTCCAATTTGAGTAGCTGTGTTTAAAGCAAGACCTGTACCAAAAGTAATTTTATTACTATTAGTGATGTTACCTCCAAAAAGATTAACTCTTAATGTTGGAATCTGATTTGTATGAGTAATAGTTAATCCACCACCATTTTGAAGAGTAATAGTACCAACATTAGTTAATACTGTTCCTGAACCTGCAAAAGTTTGAGCCACATTAGTAAATGACAAGAACTGTAATGCAGCTGTAGATACAACTCCAGTTAAAGTTCCATTATTAGTAAATGTAGTTCCTCTTTGAGAATAAGTTCCTGCTAATATATCAATAATACCATTAGCACTATTGGTTGTATTTCCAGAAACAATTAATGTACCTGTTGAACTTGCAGATTGGAATCTACCTTGTAAAACATTAACATTTCCAGTTACATTTAATGTACCTGTCGTTAAAGCTCTAAAAATTCCAGTACCACCAGTTGCACCAGCAGTAATTGTTAAATTACCTTTAACAACCGCAGTTGTTCCACCTGCAAAGAAACTCATTGTTGCAGTTGCAGCAGGACAGTTATAAGTTAAATTACCAAATGACTGAGTAGCATTAGTTGGAGCTGTAGTAGATGTTGTTATACCTGTAATTGTTAAATTAGAAGTAGTTGCCCACGTAGCTAATGGTACTGGTGGCGCACCAGTTGTAGCTCCAGTAGAGTTACAATTAGAACCAGCAGCAAATGATAATGTTGCTACAGAACCAATTAATGAATTACCAGCAAAACCTAAATTAACAACACCTGTAGGTGTAACAGTCACTAAAGTACCAGTTCCACCAGTTGTTGTTAAAGCATTTCCAATAACCCCACCAAAATTTAAAGTTCCTGAAATGTCACCTGTATTTGCTGTTCCTGAAAACAAGAACCCAACTGCATTGGTAGCATTTATTAAATTTAATGTACTTCCAGATTGAATTACAAAATCATCACCACCACCACCGGTGATTGTAATGTTTCTTGTAGTTATAGCACTTGATTGTAAATTACATGCAGTATTACTAGTTATTTGTAGTTGACCAATTGAAAAACTGGCAACATCAACACTAATAGTAACAGCAGCACCAGCAACAGTACCGGCACCATCAACAATTAAAACGTCTGTAGTTAATGCAGTTGCTCTTGTAGTTCCTGCACCAGATGGAAGAGTATTCCAGTTAGTAGCTAAACTCCAAACACCACCTGTAGCACCAACCCAGTAATAGGTAATACCAGCGGTTGTAGCTTGAGAACCTGTAAGTCCAGGAGTACTTCCTGCACCTTCGATAACAGCTTGAATTTTATAAAAATAAGTTGTTCCCGGAGAAAGTGCAGTTTGAGCTAAAGTATATGCTGTACCAGTACCAGCAGTAGATGTAGAAGCTACAGTAGCAGATACAACACCAGTTGTAAAACCAGCATCTAAAGCTCTTGTAACTAAAAACCCAACCTCATTAGTTGAGTTATCAACCCAATTAGGAGTAATTGTAGATGTTGTTACAGTAGTGAATGATAAAGTTGTTGGATCAGCTGGAGCTGTTGAAGGTGGAGTAAAAGTAAAAAACCTTCTACTTCCTTGTGCAGCGGAACCAATATTGGCAATTAATGGAGCACCAGTTGGTGTTCCAGAACCTGCAGCGATTGTATTTACAGCTAAAGTTGCAGTAGCCGCAAATGTTGGAGTAGCTCCAATTGTAATAGTACCTGCTGTAGTTGCAGTATTACTAGATGCAATAAATATTGACTTAGTTTGACTTGATGATGCAGAATTAAAAATTTCTCCATACATATAAGTAACTATTGCAGTTGTTTCTTCTAACCAAACTTGCATGTTTCCAGCATTAGTAAGATTAACGAAATTTACGTAAAATTGATTCCATTCCACAACCAATTTTCGGTTAGGAGAGACACCAACTACTTTTATACGAATACCATTATTTACTTCATTGTCACCTGACATTGGAGCTAAAATAGCAGCACCAGCAACCAAAGCTGACTCTTGAGAAGCAGCAGGTGTAGCCGAAGCAGAAGTATGCAATTTCATTTGACCATTAGAATTGGCACTAAAATGAGTGTATTTTACACCCATAAACCAAAAATCAAATCCTATTGGGGTAACTGTACCTGCGGTGTCATCATTGACTCCAGTCATAATTGTAGTACTACCAGCTGAAAGATCTTCGAGACTTCCATTTGTTCCTGTAGTATAAGCATAATTGGTAATACTCTGTGCATTTGCTAACTGACCAATGGTCATAAACAAAAACATCAGAAGCATTACAATCCACGTTTGTGACGCGGATTTAGAATTGGAAATGGGCGGCGAACCGACATTATCTCCAACACCTCTTTTGAAACTTGCATTTGAACAAGAAATCAAAGAATTGTAGTTTCTAATCATAAAATAAAATAATTGGGTTAATTAATGTGTTAATGTATAAATAATGTTACTTATAGGTTACTGTATTATTAGCAAAAACGATTAAATATTAAAAATAATCGACTAACAACACTTTTAAAATTTTCGATACAAATTCTTCTACAGAATAATCCCATATAGAATAAAATTTTATATGGGATTATAATTATTTAGAGCTTAAAAAATTATTTTTTTGTTGACAATTTTGCCATCTTCAGAAGTAATTTTAACTATTAAAACTTGTTGCGAAGAAATTAGATTTTTGATAGCATATTCTTTAGAATTAATTTCATTTTTTTCAAATAACTTTCTACCTCGAATGTCATAAACTTCTATTGAATCAATTAAAAAGTTAGATGTTTCGATTTTAATATCTTGATCTTGTTTAAATGCAATTACACTATTTTCACTAAATGTTGATTGATTAGTAGAAAGTGCATTAGTATATCTAATTTGAAAACGATCTTCAAATGTTCCAATTGTTGAAACAAATGAATAATTACCAGTTTTTAAATTATGAATTACATTTAACAATTTGTCTTCAATAAGTATTTCTTGATCTTGAAATAATCCATCAAAGTTTGATAAACTAATTTGATAAGTTCCATTAATTGAAGATGAATAACCTAAAGGCACAATATCTGATGTTTCAAATGGTAGTGAACGTCCTTGAATTCCTAATTTAGAACTTCCAATTAAAGAATATAAAGAAACTGAGCTACCAGTGTAAATAGCTTGACCATCAAAACCTCTATCAATGCCGTTAGTTGCGTTCTCTATGTATCCAATTAATGTTTGTTTAAACGCACCTTGATTGTTAGTTATGTCAAGCCAAAATCTATTTTTCTCTAAGTTTAATATTGAATTTACTGTTTCGTTATTTACATCAGATGTATTGGAACTTGTTGCATCATTCGATTTAAAAAATTGTGAATTTGATTGCGTTGCACTTCTCATATTATTTCTAAAAATTGCCTTCATCGCTGCAGGCGGTGCACTTGTAGGATTTATTCCTTTAATAAAGAAACTTTGACCCGCAGCTACAAATCCATTAGGCGTTATGGTGCCTGTTCCTGGACCTGTTGCTACTGAACCTGAATAATTAAATATTGCATAATCAGCAGCGGTATAATTTCCACCAGAAATAGGTGTAGTGTGTGTCCAAAAGTACATTGTTCCTTCAACAAAATCAGCATTATTTATATCGGATAAAAATGCGATAGCATTGACTGAGCTTGGATATGGATTACCAATAAGATTTAAATTACTTGTACCCATAACTATTGGAATAGAAATTGTTCCATTGTTAGGAGTACCATTTGGTATTGCGTTATTTGTTCCAGAGAACACACCAGAAAATGAAGTTCCGTTTACATGACCTTGTGGTGCTCTTATAATATATCCTTTACCTGGTGTCATTAGTGAATTTCCAGGAACATTTTGCCAATAACCACCGCTCGTAAAGAAATGATGGTATTTATCTGCTAGTGTAAATGGTGAAAGTTCGCTTAATGCTTGAGGATAAACTGGTGAAGACCAATAAGTGTAATCAAAAAGATTCATATTTGTGGTATTTCTTTTGTAAGTAATTGGACCAGAATTTCCACCACTATAAACACCTGGTGCATTAGTAGCTAGATTAACTTGAACAAGACTCGAACCTTCTTCAAAAACTATTAATCCGCCAGTTGAATTAACAGTTCTTTCTACATTTAATACATAATTAGGATTAAAAGTTACTGTACCGCTTTGTACAAATACTGAGCATGCATTTAATCTATTTGGGGTTGGAGATGCAGCAAGGAGTGCATCTGTGCTTGAACTATAATTACCATTAAAAATTGTAGTTTTAGTAGCACTTGGAAGTCCGTTAGACCAACTTGTTCCATTCCAAATTGTTGTTGTTGTGGTTATAGTAACTGTACTTCCATAAACCAAAGCACAACTTCCTGTGGCTACTACTGCTCTAAAATAACTAACACCAGTATAAGCTGACATTTGAGCTGAAGTTAACGTAATTGAAGCGCTTGAAGGAATAGCAACTGCTCCTGTAAATGCAGGATTATTTGCATATTCCCAATTAACTACACTTCCTGTATTGCCTGTTAAGGTAACATTACTAATAAAAGAAGTACAAGAAATTGTTTGATTATTTAATGGTGCTGCAACTGTACCTCCATTTACATTAGTAACAGTAACTGTTACATTTTTAAAATTAGTACACGTTTCTGGAGAAGTAGCACTTGCAGAATATACTGTTGTTGTAGTTGGTGCTGCATATACTGTAGATGCTGCAGTTCCTGTATAAGGTGTTGTTAAATTTGAATTAAGCCATAAACCAGTTGTTGGCGACCAAATAATATCTGAAATTGTACTACCAGTAACTTTAACGTTGTCTACTGCCCAATACCATGCGAATAATGCATTTTCATAGTTAAAACGAATTCTTACATCATTACTACCAACATAGGCAGATAAATCATAATTAACG
>JAYVKR010000335.1:0-4898 GCA_043768185.1 Flavobacterium sp. | reverse complement strand
CTATCTAAAAACAATTTAAAATGGCAAGATATACTGGTCCTAGTACAAGAATAGCTAGAAAATTTGGTGAAGCTATTTTCGGAGAAGATAAAGCTTTCGAAAAAAGAAATTACCCACCAGGACAACATGGAATGTCCAAAAAAAGAGGTAAAAAATCAGAATATGCAGTACAATTAATGGAAAAGCAAAAAGCTAAGTACACGTACGGTATTCTTGAAAAACAATTTAGAAACTTATTTGAAAAAGCAGCAGCATCTAAAGGTGTAACAGGTGAAATCCTATTACAATTATGCGAAGCAAGATTAGATAATGTTGTTTATAGAATGGGAATTGCTTCTTCTAGAAGAGCTGCAAGACAAATAGTTTCTCACCGTCACGTAACTGTAAATGGTGAATTAGTAAACATCCCATCATACCACTTAAAACCTGGAGATAAAGTAGCGGTTCGTGAAAAATCTAAATCTTTAGAAGCTATCAATAGTTCTTTATCTAATTCAAGTCATGTATATGAATGGATTACTTGGAATAATGATACTAAAGAAGGTACTTTCGTTTCTGTTCCAGCTAGATTACAAATCACTGAGAATATCAAAGAACAATTAATCGTAGAGTTGTACAACAAATAATAATTGACACCAGTCTAAAATTATGGCAATATTTAATTTTCAGAAACCCGATAAGGTTATAATGATCGATTCAACTGATTTTGAAGGAAAGTTTGAATTCAGACCTTTAGAACCAGGATACGGATTAACAGTTGGTAATGCACTAAGAAGAGTTTTACTATCTGCTTTAGAAGGTTACGCAATTACATCTATAAGAATAGAAGGTGTTGAGCACGAGTTTTCAACTATTCCAGGAGTTGTTGAAGATGTAACAGAAATCATTTTAAGTCTTAAACAAGTACGTTTCAAACGTCAAATTGAAGATATCGATAATGAATCAGTTACAATTTCATTAACAGGTAAAGAACAAATTACTGCTGGCGATTTCCAAAAATTTATTTCTGGATTCCAAGTATTAAATCCTGAATTAGTAATCTGTAATCTAGATCCTAAAGTTAATTTCAATATGGAATTAACAATAGAAAAAGGTAGAGGATACGTTCCTGCAGAAGAAAACAAAAAACAAAACGCAGCAATCGGTACTATTTTTACAGATTCTATTTTTACGCCAGTTAAAAACGTAAAATATACAATCGAAAACTTCCGTGTAGAGCAAAAAACAGATTACGAAAAATTAGTTTTTGAAATAAAAACTGATGGATCAATAAATCCAAAAGATGCGCTTACAGAAGCAGCTAAAGTATTAATACACCACTTTATGTTATTCTCAGATGAGAGAATAACTTTAGAAGCTGACGAAATTGCTCAAACAGATTCTTATGATGAAGAGTCATTACACATGAGACAATTGCTTAAAACTAAGCTTGTTGATATGGATTTATCTGTAAGAGCATTAAATTGTTTAAAAGCTGCAGAAGTAGATACATTAGGAGACCTTGTCTCTTTTAACAAACACGACTTAATGAAGTTCCGTAACTTCGGTAAAAAATCTTTAACAGAACTAGACGAACTAGTAGCTATTAAAAATTTAACTTTCGGAATGGATTTGTCAAAATATAAATTAGATAAAGACTAGTTTCTTTATCAAGTTAAATAGCATTTAAAATGAGACACGGAAAAAAATTCAATCACTTAAGCAGACAGACAGGACATAGAAAACTAATGTTGGCTAATATGGCATGTTCTTTAATAGAGCACAAACGTATTAACACAACTGTCGCTAAAGCTAAAGCACTTAAACAATTTGTTGAGCCGCTTATAACAAAATCAAAAGAAGATACTACTCACAACCGTCGTATAGTATTCGCTTACCTTCGTAACAAATATGGTGTAACAGAACTTTTTAGAGAAGTTGCAGCTAAAGTTGGAGATCGTCCAGGTGGATATACTCGTATTATCAAAGTTGGAAACCGTTTAGGTGATAACGCAGATATGGCAATGATAGAGCTAGTAGATTTTAATGAAATCTACAATGGTGGTAAAAAAGAAGAGAAAAAAGCTAAAAGCCGTCGTGGTTCTAAAGCTAAAAAGGAAACTACAGAAGCTAAAGCAACTGATACTCCAGAAACACCTTCTACAGAAACACCAGAAGCAGCAGAATAATGAAATCAATTTCATAAATATAAAGGATAAACTTTCAAGTTTATCCTTTTTTTTTTGAAACAAATGGCTTGGGCTTTATCAACAATCCATATTCCTGCTATCCATTTCAATCTTCTTGTTAAAAAAAAACAAGAAGGATTTTCATTCCTATCAGGGTTAAAAGACAAACTAATACAATGTTTATAAACTTTTACAAATCAAAATTGTAATTTAATTACAAAATCCTAAATTTGCAAAACACAACCAACTACAATGAACTACACAACAAGACCACAAGCCATATTACTGTTATCCGATGGAACCATTTTCTACGGAAAATCAATCGGAATATCTGGAACAACCTTTGGAGAAGTTTGCTTCAACACCGGAATGACTGGTTACCAAGAAATATTTACAGATCCATCCTATTTTGGTCAAATAATGGTAGCAACCAATCCGCACATAGGAAATTATGGAGTAAATAATGAAGAAGTAGAATCAGAAAAAATAATGATATCTGGCTTAGTTTGTAAAAATTTTAGTTTCAACCATTCAAGACCAAATTCTCAAAGTAATCTTTATGACTATTTTGAAAAGCAAAATCTAATTTGCATTTCAGATGTAGACACAAGAGCATTAGTAAGTTACATTCGTGATAACGGAGCGCAAAATTCAGTAATTTCAACCGATGGAACATCAATTGAAGAACTTAAGAAACAACTTTCTCAAGTTCCTAATATGAAAGGATTAGAATTAGCATCCAAAGTTTCAACTACAACACCTTATTTTTTCGGAAACGAAAATGCAACCTATAAAATTGCTGCACTAGATTTAGGAATCAAAAAAAATATTTTAAGAAATTTAGCCAATAGAGATTGTTATATAAAAATTTTTCCATACAACACCAATTTTCAAGAATTAAAATCATTCAATCCAGATGGATATTTTCTATCAAATGGTCCAGGCGATCCAGATCCACTTTTAGAAGTACAAGCTGTAACAAAAGAAATATTAAACACCAACAAACCAGTATTCGGAATTTGTCTTGGTCATCAAATAATTGCTTTGGCAAACGGAGTTTCAACCTACAAAATGTTCAATGGTCATCGCGGCATCAATCATCCAGTAATGAATATTACAACAGGAAAAGGAGAAATAACATCTCAAAATCACGGTTTTGCAGTAAACAGAGAAGAATTAGACAATCATCAAGATTTAGAAATTACACATTATCACATCAATGACAATACAGTTGCAGGAATGAAAATGAAATCTAAAAAATGTTTTTCGGTGCAATATCATCCAGAAGCTTCTCCTGGACCACACGATTCAAGTTATTTATTTGATCAATTTATTAAAAACATAAAAAATTCTAAACAACTTCAAGAAGTTTAAAATTATTTGGCTAATCTACATTAGAATATTTTTCATAAAGATTGTCAAATTCAACATTACGCTTTAAAAAATCACTATTAGTAAAATACCATTTATCTAATAATGCTTTTTTATTAAGTTGTACTTTATATAAGTTATCGTAAAAATTATTTTTGGCTTCATTAAATTTTCTCACTTCTACATTATATTGTTCTACAGAAACAACATCATTTTTTTCAACAAATTCTAATTTTACTTTTTGAAATGCAGCATCAACTTTTACATATTCTTCATAATAAGCAATAACATCTTCCTTTTGTTTTAAAATAAATGTTATTAGTTCTTTATTAATATCATTTAATGAAGTGTCTTTAAAATCGTCTTTCATTTGTTCTGTTTTGGTAAAAGACTCCTCGCCAACACTAGTTATAAAGTTCATACATTCTGTAACTTTTGTAACATCTTTACCTTTTAATAAATCCATTAATTTTACATCAAGAATATTTAATTTATAAAAAATTAAATTTTGATAAGCATCATATTCAAACACATTAGTTCTGTCAAATGCTCTAATTAAAATATTATATTTCAATCCAAAATCTTTTTTTGTACTTTCATAAGTCAAAATCTCAGCATAATATTTAGCAATTTCAGACTCTTTGTAAGCAAAGTTTTTAAAAATTTCAGAATAATCTAAATTGCTTTGAACACTATAATCATTTAACTTTAAAGATTTATTTTTTAATAAAGTTATGGTTTTAGAATTCAATCGCATAAAAGAATTTCTCAAATCTAAATCTCCAAAAACACCTCTATCATTTCTCAATAAAGTTTCATTTATATCTTCAAGTTTTACATAAATTCTCTCCAATGTACTTTCAATACGTTCCTGTGGACTTGCATCAATAATAGAAATAGAATATTCCATTAAAGATTCTTTAACGAACAATTCATTTTTTCCAAAATCCATTATATAAGCTTTTGCATTTCTATAATTTTGAGCACTTGAATATCCAAAATAAAGTATAAAAAGAGATAAAATTATTTTTCTAAAAGAAAATCTAAAATTTGTTAATTTTAAAAAGTTAAACTGCTTCATAGTACATAGTTATAAAGTTTAAAAATATTAAATCTAATTCAATAACGTCGATTAAAGTCATTTAAAATCGATAAAAAACATTATCTATAAAGAATTAAACATATTTACTTACAAATTTTTAATCTCAAAAATTTAATTATTTTAATAAAATTAGCAAAAAAATTAACACTAAAACGTTTGAGTTAATAAAAATAAATAAAATTGTGAAATTGATAAAAAAAGATAGAATATATTTGTAATAAATCTTAAAATCGTAAATTCATATGAGTATTATTATC
>JAYVKR010000334.1:0-2003 GCA_043768185.1 Flavobacterium sp. | reverse complement strand
TTTACGATACATTTGGTGTTGGACATTCTTCTACTTCTATTTCTGCTGCTTTGGGAATGGCAATTGCATCGCAACTTAAAGGAGAAAATAAGCATCACATTGCGGTAATTGGAGATGCTTCTATTGCAAGCGGAATGGCATTTGAAGGATTAAATCATGCTGGAGTAACTAATGCTAATTTATTAGTTATTTTAAATGATAACGCCATAGGAATTGATCCAAGTGTTGGTGCTTTAAAAAATTATTTAACCTCTGTTAAAGAAGGAAAAAATCATAAGCAAAACAATATAATAAAATCATTGAATTTTGATTATTCTGGTCCAATTGATGGTCATGATATTGAAGCTTTAATTTCATAATTAAAACGTTTACAAAAAGTAAAAGGTCCAAAATTTTTACATATAATTACTACTAAAGGTAAAGGATTGCAACAAGCAGAAGAAAACCAGGTTCAATATCACGCTCCAGGAAAATTTGATGCTATAACTGGAGAAATTTATTTAAAATCTGAAGAAAATCTACCTCCAAAATTTCAAGATGTTTTTGGATTAACATTGGTTGAATTGGCTAAAAATAACCCTAAAATTATTGGAATTACACCTGCAATGCCATCTGGAAGTTCTTTAAAATTTATGATGGATGCTTTTCCAGAAAGAGCATTTGATGTTGGAATTGCAGAGCAACACGCAGTTACACTTTCGGCTGGAATGGCAACTCAAGGAATGGTGGTTTTTTGCAATATATACTCCACTTTTTTGCAACGTGCTTACGATCAAGTTATTCACGATGTTGCTTTGCAAAATTTACCAGTAATTTTTTGTTTAGACAGAGCAGGATTGGTTGGCGAAGACGGAGCCACGCATCATGGAGTTTTTGATATTGCCTATTTAAATTGTATTCCTAATATGATAATTTATGCTCCAAAGGATGAAATTGATTTACAAAACATTTTATATACAGCGTCATTGGGATTAAAATCTCCAATTGCAATTCGATATCCAAGAGGAAGAGGAAAATTTGCAAATTGGAAAATTCCATCTCTTGAAGATTTTAAAATGATAGAAATTGGAAAAGCTCATTTACTAAAATCTGGAAGTAATGTAGCTGTTTTATCAATAGGTTTTATTGGAAATAATGTGACTTTAGCGCTTGATAAAATAGAAAATAAATCTGAAATTGCACACTATGATTTTGGATTTATAAAGCCTTTAGATGAAGTTTTTTTACATCAAATTTTTAGTTCATTTGATAAAATAATTACTCTAGAAGATGGAACCATAAAAGGAGGTTTTGGTAATAGCGTTTTAGAATTTTCATCAAATAATAACTATACAAATAAAATAAAAACTCTAGGTATTCCTGATGATTTTATAGAACACGGAACGGTTGAGGAATTGCAAAAAATTTGTAAAATAGATGTAAATAGTTTGGTTGAAATTTTTCAAAAAATTTAAAGATTTTTAAATAAAAAACATAAAAAAAGCGATTCAAATTTTGAATCGCTTTTTTAGTTTAGAATAGTTTATGATTTAATTCTTGATTATTTTCTGAGTAAAATTCAACTCATTATTAGTAACTTTCATTACATAAACGCCAGATTGTAATGCGCTTAAATCGATAGATTTTTCATTATTAAAATCTTCGTTTTTAATTTCTGTAACTAATCTTCCGTTTAAGTCTATTACTTCAATATTTACTTTTCCAACGTATTGATTGATTTTAATATTAAAAATTCCGTTAGATGGATTTGGATATACTTTTATGGTATCAGTATCTTCAAAATAATTAATTCCTAAAGTACAATTTGGACCTGGAGCGAAAGCAGTAAAACTTTCTACTTGGTCATTACAATCTTGATTGCTTCCAGAAGATGCGTTTAATCCAACACCTCTTCTTCTAAAAACTTCTGCAATTAAACAATAATTTTGACCACCAGTAGTTGCTTGGTCTGCTGCAAATAATGCATCTCTTGAAGAAACGATAGTTGGACTACAAGGTTGAAG
>JAYVKR010000333.1:0-2375 GCA_043768185.1 Flavobacterium sp. | reverse complement strand
ATTTGAAAAAGCTAAAGTTGCTGCTGCACCTTATGTTGATAAAGTAGAAGATTTTGTAGATCAAGCTAAAGATAAAGTTGCCGAGCATATTCCTGGAGCAAAAGATGCTATTGAAAATGCTTATGAAACGGTAAAAGAAAAAGCAGGAGAATTTGCAGATAAAGCAGAAGAATTTGCAGGAAATGCAGTAGAAACTGTAAAAGAAAAAGTAAGCTCATTTACAGACGACGCAACAGATAAAGTTGCCGATGTAACAGAAACTGTGGGTGCAACTGCCGCTGCAACAGCTACGAAAGTAGAAGATGCAGTTGAAGAAAAAGTAGCCGACGTTGAAAATAAAGTAGATGACGCAACAGACAGAGTTGAAGAAGCTGCTGACTAATTACAATCCGAACAACTAATTTACTATTTTTGTAAAACAAATTAAATCACGCCTTGTGCGTGATTTTTTTATAAAAAAACTATGAAACTACTAATAGAAATTGACTATTTTACTAAATATTATAATGCAATAATAAATGTATTAATAGATTATTCTCCTAAATTGTTTGCTGCAATTTTAATGCTTTTAATCGGTATTTGGCTAATTAAAATAATTAATAAAATTGCAATTAAAGTAATGTTAAAAAGAAAATTTGACGCAACATTAATAGAATTTTTATCAGATATTATATTTTGGGGTTTAAGAATACTACTTTTTATTGCTGTTATAACAAAACTTGGTGTAGAATCGTCATCATTTGTGGCAATTCTTGGCGCAGCTGGTTTGGCTGTTGGATTGTCGTTGCAAGGTTCATTGTCTAACTTTGCTGGCGGCATGTTAATCATACTTTTTAAACCATTTAAACTTGGCGATTCTATTGAAGCACAAGGAGTTGGTGGCGAAGTTATTGATATTCAAATATTTGTAACACAATTACTTACAGGAAACAATCAGATTATATTTTTACCAAATGGCGCTTTATCTAACGGAACAATTATAAATTATTCTAGTAACGAAACTCGTAGAACAGATTTAACAATTTCACTTTCGTATGAAACCAACATTAAAGAAGCAAGACAACTGGTTTTAGAAGTTATGAAAAGTAATTCTAAAATTTTAAAATCGCCAGAACCAGTTGTTGTAGTTAGAGATTTAACAGATAATGCAATACGATTAGCCATTAGAGCTTGGACTAAAAATGAAGATTTCTCACAAGTTTCATCCGATTTGTTAGAAAATACCAAAACCGCTTTCGACCTAAAAGGAATTGTAGTGCAACCTTATACAAGAGAAAGTAGTAAGGAATAATTTATTTGGCAAACATAAAATCTTTTAAATAATAAGGTTCATAGTAAGCAACGTCTTCAAAACTATTTTCAAGAAATTTTTTATACGATAATAAACTCATTTCTTTAGCCGATGGATATTTTATTTCATCAAGAAAAACAAAATTAGATTTGTTTAAAATTGCTTTTGCTTTTTCGTTGCTATCGCCAATAAAATAAATTTTTTCTACAATTTCATTGAAACTGTCTTCATTTAGAATTTCTGCTTCCACTTTTCTAATTATTTCTTTATTAGAATTGAAAACAGCACTATAAACTTCCATTCGTCTGGCATCAATCATTGGAATTATAAATCCATCAAAAAATAAAACTTGATTTGCCAATGAAGTTAAAGTATCTATAGAAATTAGCGGAATATTTAAAGAAAAACTCAAACCTTTAGCAGCAGAAACTCCAATTCGTAAACCTGTATACGAACCTGGACCAGAACTTACTGCAATTGCATTTAAGTCGTTTATAGAAACTCCAGTTTCGGCAATTATTTCTTCAATAAAAACGTGTAATTTTTCTGCATGAGAAAAACCTTCAGTAGAAAGTTCTTTGCATAAAACTGTATTTCCGTCTTTGGCTAATGCTACAGAACAGTTTTTAGTTGCGGTTTCTATGTTTAAAATGTAAGGCACGGTTTTATGTTTTTGCTTTTTTTGTGTTTTTAAAATTTCGCTCAGGATTACAAAATGAATAAGTTTTTAAAAATTATTTTTTATTCAAATTGACTTTGATTGCGTTCCTTCGACTGGCGCTCAGGATGACAAAATGAATAAGTTTATGAAATTGATTTTTAATTCAAATTGAATATGTTTGCTTTCCTTAGACTCTACTTCGGCTTCGTTCAGCACAAAATACCTCAGGATGAAAGAGTTAATAGGTTTTTAAAAATTATTTTTTATTCAAATTAACTTTGATTGCGTTCCTTCGACTGGCGCTCAGGATGACAAAATGAATAAGTTTATGAAATTGATTTTTGAAATTGTAATTGAAATTGATTTTTGAAATTGTAATTGAAATTGATTTTTGAAATTGTAATTGAAATTGATTTTTGAAAT
>JAYVKR010000332.1:0-2679 GCA_043768185.1 Flavobacterium sp. | reverse complement strand
AATAGAATTTTCATTGGGACGATAATAATGATAAGCACCACGAATAAAATTGTGTTCTTTAGCATTTTTCCAATTCTCTTTAAATTTAGAATCTACCTTGTCATTTCCTGCGGTTGCTCTTATAAAAACAAACTGTAAAGGAACTAAATGCGCTACAGAATCTATTTCCTTCCAATTAATAGTACCTTGAAATTGCGAAACATCAAACCCAACAACTTTATCTTGATGATTCTTTAAAACCTGAAAAATTCTGGCTTGCGCCATTTTATCTTCTTTATAAATTTTGTCCGATTTGAAACTAAAATAATACAAAATTGCATTTCTGTAATGAAAAACAGCAATAACAATAAGCAAAAATGAAATTGAAATTATAAAAAATTTAGCATTAAAAAAAGAGTTATTTTTCTTAGTTGCTTTTTTTCTAATTGGAGGATTTCTAGTTGTACTTTTTGCCATAATTTAAAGGAAATTATCAAAATGAAAAGATAATTCTAATATAGAAGATGATTTTTTGATTAAGATTATGTGATTTCTCCCAAAAGGTCGAAATGACAAAAAATATAACTACTTTTTTATAAATTTATTATTTACAACTGATAACAATACATAACTTATAATTATTAAAGGAATTGCAGTTACTTGAAGCAACACAATCAAAAGTACACAAAAAAGCAAAAAACCAATTTGCAAAGCATATTTTTTTAAACTAAACTCTTTAATTTTTAAAGCAAATAATGGAATTTCGGCATTTAAAATATAAGCGCTAAATATTGTAATTACCAATAAACATATAGGATTGGTAAGAAATCCTAATATTAATAATGAATCTGTTTTATTTAATATTAAAGGCAAACTCATAATAAAAAGTGCATTTGCTGGAGTTGGCAAACCAATAAACGATTCTGTTTGGCGCGTATCAATATTAAAATTTGCCAATCGGTAACACGAACCTAGTGTTATTATAAATCCGAGTAATGCAATCCAAAAACTTCCATTAGAAATATCAAAATTTTCGTTAGATACATTTAAAGCGTTGCACAACATAAAAAACATTATTGTTCCAGGCGCAACACCACTTGTAACCATATCTGCAAGAGAATCTAATTGCAACCCAAGTGGAGAAGAAACGTTAAATAATCTAGCAAAAAAACCATCAAAAAAGTCTAAAAATATTCCTAAACACACAAAAATAAAAGCCATTAAAAAGTTTTCTTGAAAGGCAAAAACTACTGCTATGCAACCACAAAATAAATTTAAAAGTGTAATTAAATTGGGAATGTGTTTTTTTATGTTCATTAGATATTTGATAATTATTTTAAGAAGCAAATTTAATACAATAACTTTAAGAGAAGTACGTTTTAATTAGAGATTTTTATTAGTAATTAATTATGAATTGGTTAGTGAAAATCTTAAATAAAAATTTCTATTTTTGAAAAAATATTTGCTTTGAAAAGAATTCTATATTTAATTCTTATTGTGTTCTCTAATTTAGCTTACAGCCAAGCAATTAGAAAATATTCTAATGAGTTTTTAAACATTGGTGTAGATGCTGCAGCGCTAGGAATGTCTAATGCTGTCGTAGCTAATACTGGCGATGTAAACTCTGGATATTGGAATCCTGCAGGGTTAATTAATCTTGAAGACAATCAAGCTTCACTAATGCACGCTAGTTATTTTGCCAATATTGCACAATATGATTATGCTGCTTATGCAAAACCTATTGATGATAGAAGTGCTTGGGGATTTTCTTTAATTAGATTTGGAGTCGATGACATTTTAAATACAACACAACTTATTGATAGCGAAGGAAATATAGATTATAATAGAGTAAGCTTGTTTTCTACAGCCGATTATGGTTTAACTTTTTCTTATGCAAGAAAAATGCAAGTTCCAGGTTTTCAATATGGTGTAAATGCTAAAATTATTAGACGAGTTATTGGAGATTTTGCTAATTCTTGGGGTTTTGGATTTGATTTCGGTTTGCAATTTCAAAGAAACGACTGGAAATTTGGATTAATGCTTCGCGATATAACAACAACATATAATGTGTGGAGTATTAACGAAGACGAATATAATAAAATTAAAAATGCAGTTGTAGGTCAGAACCAAGAATTGCCAGAAAGTACCGAGATTACTTTACCAAAAGCACAACTTGGAATGTCTAAAAAATTTGAATTTCATAACGAAACAAGTTTGTTAGCATCAGGAAATTTAAATATGCAGTTTACAAAAACCAATGATATTCTTGCAACAGACTTTGTTAGTATTGATCCTGCTTTAGGATTTGAATATGGTTATACCGATTTGGTTTTTCTTAGAGCAGGAATTGGAAATTTTCAAAATTTAACGCAACTTGACGGAAGTAAAAAAATTGGTTTTCAACCTAATATTGGACTTGGATTTAAGTATAAAGGAATTCAAGTAGATTATGCTTTAACCGATTTGGGTGATCAAAGTGCCGCTTTGTATTCTAATGTTTTTTCGGTAAAAGTTGATTTAAGCATTTTTAGATAATAGTTGTAAAATGATAAAAAAACTACGCTTCCTTTTTATACTTTTTATAACTTTAAATTCATTTTCTCAAAGTCCAATTCTTTCAGACAACGCTACAGTTAGTGTTTTAACTTGTGGAAAAGGAAACGAATTATACACCGTTTTTGGTCATACAGCCATTAGAAT
>JAYVKR010000331.1:0-12197 GCA_043768185.1 Flavobacterium sp. | reverse complement strand
TCAAACTCTATTTACTCTTTTCTGAAATTAAAAATAATTGAATAAAAAAATAAAATAAAAAAAACCGTCTCAAATTTTGTTATGAGACGGCTTCTTTTTTATGCTTTTTTTCACTTCAATTCATCAACCAATTCCTCAAAAGAAACCATTTTCTGTTCGCCAGAAACAATATTTTTTAAAGTAAATTTTCCATCAACAACTTCTTTCACTACAAACGGAATTCCTCTTCGTTCTGCATATTTAAATTGCTTATCAACTTTTGCATTATCTGGATATAAATCTACTTTTATGTCTAAATTTCTTAATTTTGAAATGGTTTGCAATGCTTCAAATGCTTCATTTTCGCCATAATTTAAAAATAAAACTTTTACAGAAGTTACAACCGTTTGAGGAAACAAATTTAACTCTTCAATAACCAAATATATTCTGTCCAAACCAAACGAAATTCCAACACCACTCATGTTTTTAAGTCCAAAAATTCCAGTTAAATCATCATATCTTCCACCACCACCAATGCTTCCCATTGATACAGTTTTTGGCGCAGCAACTTCAAAAATTGCTCCAGTATAATAATTTAATCCTCGTGCAAGTGTAACGTCTAAATCTAAAACTGCATTTTGCAATCCAAGTTTAACAACGTTTTCACAAATAAAACGCAGTTCTTGAATTCCTTTTTTTCCTTCTTCAGATGCTGCTAATAAAACTTCGAGTTTTTCTAATTTCTCATCAATACTTCCTGTAAAATTAAATAACGATTGTACTTTTTGCAAAGCAATTTCAGAAATTCCTTTTTCAATCATTTCTTTTTTTACGCCTTCCTCTCCTATTTTGTCTAGTTTATCAAGCGCAACTGTAAAATCTATTAATTTATCTGATGCGCCAATAACTTCTGCAATTCCAGATAATATTTTTCTATTATTAATTTTGATAGTAACGCCTTCTAATCCTAGCGAAGTAAAAACGGCATCATAAAGTTGCACCAATTCTACTTCTTGCCATAATGAGGTTGATCCAACAACATCGGCATCACATTGATAAAATTCTCTAAAACGTCCTTTTTGTGGTCTATCGGCACGCCACACTGGCTGAATTTGATAACGTTTAAACGGAAATTCAATTTCGTTTTGGTGCTGTACAACGTATCTCGCAAACGGAACAGTTAAGTCGTAACGTAGTGCTTTCTCAGAGATTTTTCCAGTTAATTGTTTATAATTTATTGTTTGTAATTCACCCAAAGAAACTTTATCCAAATAATCTCCACTATTCAATATCTTAAATATCAATCGATCACCTTCTTCGCCATATTTTCCCATCAAGGTTTCAGAGTTTTCAAAACTTGGAGTTTCTATTGGTTGATATCCAAATTTTTCAAAATGAGAACGCATTACTCCTATAATATAATTACGTTTAGAAACTTCAATTGGAGAAAAATCTCTTGTGCCTTTGGGAATACTTGGTTTGGATGCCATTTTAAATTTTATGATATTTGATTTATAATTGAAAATTGAATTAGATTATAATCCTTCGACTGTACTTCGGCTTCGCTCAGCATAAACTACATCAGGAAGACAAAGTAAATAAAATTTGAAATTGTAATTAATTTTTGAATTTGCAATTGACATTGATTTTTGAATTTGCAATTGACATTGATTTTTGAAATTGCAATTGCAAATATCATACTTTTACAATAATTTTATAAACGAAAGGATATAAAGTTGTAACAATTTCTTTAATTTCACGTCAAATAGTAATTATGAAGGGAATTTTTAAAGAAAATATTAAGATTGCTTTTGGTTCCATCAGAACTCAATTGCTACGAACTGTTTTAACAATTATAATTATTGCCATCGGAATTACAGCTTTGGTTGGAATTTTAACGGTAGTTTCTGCTATAGATTATAACTTAAATTCGAGTTTTGCCTCAATGGGTTCTAATACTTTTACAATAAATCAATACGAATTTAGAACAAGAAACGATGGCGATGGCGAAGACGAAGCAATAAACCCAATCATTTCTTATCCGCAAGCGGTTGCTTATAAAAATAAATTTGATTATCCATTAACGCATACTTCCATCTCATTTACCGCTGCTTCTACTGCCGAAGTAAAATTTGAAAATAAAAAAACCGATCCAGAAATTTCAATTATTGGTGTAGACGATTATTTTACCATAAACTCAGGTTTACAAGTAGTTCAAGGTAGAAATTTTAGCAATTTCGACATTTCAAACAATGCTTATGTTTGCGTGTTAGGAAGTGATTTTGCCAACAAAGGTTTGTTAAAAGATGTAAACCCAATAGACAAAATAATTTCGGTTCGTGGTGCAAAATTTAAGGTTATTGGCGTTTTAAAAGAAAAAGGTTCCACATTTGGGAACAGTCAAGATTTACGCGTTTTAATTCCAATTCAAGTGGCACGTTCATTATTTTCGCAACCCAATATTAATTATGCAATAAGCACAATGATTGATAAAAAAGAATTATTGAACAATGCTGTTGATGATGCAATGATTACAATGCGTCAAGTGCGAAAATTAAATCCTGTAGAAGATAATAATTTTGGAGTTTCAAGAAGTGACGATTTAGCCAACAGAATTGCAGAAATTACTGGCGTTCTTGGTGCATCTGCTTGGATAATCGGAATTATAACTATTCTTGGTTCGTCTATTGCATTAATGAATATTATGATAGTTTCGGTAACCGAAAGAACACGAGAAATTGGAGTAAGAAAATCTCTTGGAGCTAAAAAATCGACCATTGCTTGGCAGTTTTTTATGGAAACCTTAATCATTGGACAAATTGGTGGTTTGGTCGGAATTCTTTTAGGAGTTTTGGTAGGTTATATTCTGTGTATTTCCTTTGGATGGATTTTTACAATACCTTGGACAGCAATTATTGCAGCAGTATTTACTAGTTTTATTGTGGCTTTGGTTTCTGGTTCTTATCCTGCATTAAAAGCTGCAAAATTAGATCCTATTGAAGCGTTGCGTTATGAGTAAATTATAGGTACGAGGTAAGATGTACGAGTTACGAAATATGGGAAAGTTCTAAATAAAAATATGAATTACGAAATTTAGTAACATTACTGATTTCATATTTTTTTTTTCTTATTAGCTATTTAAATTATTTCTAGCAGTTTTTATGGAAGCAACAATAATTGCCAAAATTTCATTGCCCTCTTTTAATAATTTTTCCATTTCTAATTTCAAATCATTATTTTTATTAATCTCTATTAAAATTTCAAGAAAAAAATTACTTTCATCTGCTTCCTCTTCAACAATTTTTAACTTATTAATAAAATCTGCTGACGATTTAGCTCTTTGAGATGCTCTATAATTAGCCCCAACAGAACTTGAACATCGTATAAGTTGATTTACATAAGCATTATATTCTCTAGAATTTGGCAACTTAGAGCACAAAATTGAACAATCAATTGTAAATTTTTTCGTTCGCGCTTTCATATCAATCATAATATTCTTTTTTTATTTTAAACTTCTATTTTTGTACCTCAAAATTCGTATTTCATATTTCGTACCTCGTACATTTTACCTTGTACATTTTACCATTCTATCATTACCATAAATATCTTTTTTCAAAATTATATCATGAAAACCTAAATTTTCCAACAATTCAACTGTTTCATTACCAAGATATTGATTAATTTCAAAATACAATTGTCCGTTTTCAGATAAACTTTCCTTAGCCAATTGTGCAATTTTTCTATAAAAAAGCAACGCATCAGTATCTTCTACAAACAAAGCTAAATGTGGTTCAAAAGCCAAAACGTTTGCTGCAATTTCTGCTTTTTCAAGATTTCTCACGTATGGTGGATTGGAAACAATGATATCAAATGAAGTTGGAAATCCTTCGACTGCGCTCAGGAAGACAGTTTCTAATATGTTTTCACAAATAAAGTTAACATTTACTTCATTAATTTTCGCATTTTTTTTAGCAGTTTCCAATGCTTTTTCTGAAACATCAATGGCAAAAACATGAGCATTTTCTATATTTTTAGCCAAAGAAATTGCAATACATCCACTTCCTGTTCCTATATCTAAAATACTTATTTTTGAACAATTGTCAAGCTGAACTTGTCGACGTTCTTTATTACTATTAACATCTTTAATTATCAATGCAACCAATTCCTCAGTTTCTGATCTCGGAATTAAAATGTTTTCGTTTACTAAAAACGGCAATCCATAAAATTCTGTTTCTCCTAATATATATTGTATAGGTTTTTGCGTTTTTAATTGGGTTACAATTGCTTCCCATTTTTCTAAATCACTTTCAGATAATTCTAAATTGGGTTGCAATGCCAAATCTATTCGTTTTAATTTATGATGCTTTTCTAAAATAATGTAAAAAAAACTTTCTGCTTCACTTTCGTCAAAAAATGGAGCCACTTGATTTATGAAACTTTTTCTGTAAGATTTTATAAACATTGGAATTTGGAATTTAATTTTTGAGATTTAAATTTTTTATCATCCAAACAGGACAACTAGTATGACCAGTGCCACCAAGTGGTTCACAAAGATATTCAAACCCAACTTTTTTGTACAATTTTTGAGCATTTAGCATTTCTGGTAGCGTTTCTAAATAACATTTTTCAAAGCCAAATTCTTTAGCTTTTTCAAGGCATTTTAAAATCATTTCCATTCCAATTCCTTTTCCACGTGCTTCTTGCAAAAAATACATTTTCTGCAATTCGCAAATATTCTCAGTAGAATTTTCTAATTGACTTATTCCAGCGCCACCAACAATTTTCCCAAAATCTTCTACAATATAATAAATTGATTTAGATTTATTATAAGTTTCAAATAGAAAATCTAAATGCTCGTCGGCAAATGCTGTTCCGGTTTTTGGATAATTATCTGAAATAAAAACTTGTCGAATTACTTTTGCAATTACTTGATTGTCTTCTATTTGAATTGGTCTAATTTTCATTTTTACTATTTAAAAAATCAGTATTTAAAGTTGAATATTCTAAATTCAAAAATCAAATTTATTTTGAACTATAAATACGTTAACAAAAATACTACTTTTGTAGTGTGAATACACACGAAATTTATATAAAACGTTGCTTAGAATTAGCCAAAAATGGTTTGCCAACCGCAATGCCAAATCCTTCTGTTGGCGCAGTTATAGTATTTGAAAATAAAATAATTGGTGAAGGTTACACCTCTAAATATGGTTCTAATCATGCAGAAGTTAACGCAATAAATGCTGTAAAAGACAAATTATTATTATGTAAATCAACAATTTACGTGAGTTTAGAACCTTGCAGTCATTTTGGAAAAACGCCACCTTGCGCCGATTTAATTATAAAAAATGAAATTCCGAATGTAGTAATTGGAACATTAGATTCTAATGAAAAAGTATCAGGAAACGGAATTAAAAAATTAATAGAAGCTGGAATAAATGTTACAATCGGAATTCTGGAAGACGAATGTAAAGCATCTAACAAACGATTTTTTACTTTTCACGAGAAAAAACGTCCTTACATAATTTTGAAATGGGCAGAAAGTCAAGACGGTTTTATTGCACCAAACGTAACTCTTCAACAAGCTAAAAGCGACAAAAAACCAATATGGATTTCTAATGAAGTTTCTAGACAATTAGTTCACAAATGGCGAAGCGAAGAACAAGCAATTTTAGTTGGAACAAAAACAGTTTTAGCTGATAATCCGAAACTAGATGTAAGAGATTGGAAAGGAAAAAATCCCGTACGAATTATTTTAGACAGAACAGGAAAAATTTCTAGTAATTATAATGTAAAAGATGAAAAAATAAATACGATTATAATTACTGAACAAGAAAAATTTCAATCGTCCGATTATCTGCACTATGAAAAGTGTATCTTTGATAATCAATTAATTACTTCTGTTTGTAAAATTTTATATAAAAACAACATTCAATCAGTAATAATTGAAGGCGGAACAAAAACAATTCAAAGTTTTATTGACGCAAATATTTGGGACGAAGCAAGAGTTTTTAAAAGCGAAATTGTATTTGAAAACGGAACAAAAGCTCCAAAAATAAACTATAAAAAAGCCATAAAACAAACTATTATTGATGATGAACTTTTAAAAATTTATAATGTATGATAACAACAATAATTTTCGATTTTGGTGATATATTTATAAATTTAGAAAAAGAAGCATCTGTAGAAGCATTTAAAAAATTAGGATTGAATGGTCCAAACGAAGATTTAATTAAAAAAAATGATTTGTTTGAAAAAGGAGAAATTACCGAATTAGAATTTTTAAATTCGTTTTTAAAATACATTCCCAATGCTTCTTTAGAAGAAACTAGAACTGCTTGGAACTCCATAATTGGAGAATTTCCTTTGTATAGATTAGAATTTTTACAATTGCTTTCTAGAAAATACCGTTTGTATTTATTAACGAATACTGACGAAATTCACATTAGTAATTTCGAACACAAAGTTGGAATGTCATTTTACACCGATTTTTACAACTGCTTTGACAAAGTATTTTATTCCTATGAAATGCACAAACGCAAACCAGACGTTTCAATTTTTAGTTCTATTTTAAATAATTATGATTTATCTGCAAAAAGAACCTTATTTGTAGATGATAAAAAAGAAAATACCGATGCAGCAGCTAGTTTAGGAATTCACGTTTGGAATTTACAAGTTGGAAAAGAGGATGTTGTAGATTTATTTGATCAAAAACAGTTGCCGCTTTAGGAAATTCAATGACAATTTCAATGACAATTTCAATGACAATTTCAATGACAATTTCAATGACAATTTCAATGACAATTTCAATGACAATTTCAAAAATCAAATCTCAAATTCCAAATTCCAATTAAATCTCAAATACAAAATTTCAATTTTCAAAACTTACACATTCTGTCATCCTGAGCGCTTCCAATAGCAATCAGAAGAAAGAACGCAAAACAAATTAAAATATTTAGTCAAACTCTATAGTTTGAATTTTGAAAATTTGGAATTTGATTGTAATTTGTTTTTTGTTTTTTAGAATTTAAAAATCGTACTTCGTACTTCAAACCTTGTACCTTGAAAGATACCTACAAAACCTTATCAAAACCATCAGAAGAATTACTTTTCAAAGAAAAAAATAGCAAGTTTTTCGTAACTGCATTTCCTGTAACATCAGAAGAAGAGATTAAAACTAATTTAGAAGTTTTACGTAAAAAACATTTTGGCGCAGGTCACTTTTGCTATGCTTTTCAACTTGGAACAGATAAAATTCAATTTCGAACCAATGATGATGGTGAACCAAATAATTCTGCTGGAGCACCAATTTATGGGCAAATTCAATCGTTTGACTTAACAAATATCTTAGTAGTTGTAGTGCGATTTTTTGGCGGAACAAAACTTGGAGTTGGCGGATTAATTTCTGCTTACAAAACAGCAGCGCAAATAGCATTAGAAACATCTGAAATTATTGAAAAAACAATCAATATTCATTACATTATTACCTTTGATTATAAAAATATGAATAAAGTGATGAGAGTAATTAAAGAAAAAAACTTAGAGATTGTTTCTCAAAAAATGGAAGAAAATTGTCAAATTGAAATTGCCATACGAAAGAAAAATGCCGAAATGATCTTCGACATTTTTAACTCGTTATTTGAAATTGAAATTAAATTGAAAGAATAATTATTGCTTTTCTACAATATCTAAAATGTAGTGTGGTGGCAACATTGGTTTGCCTGTTTTTATATCTACAAAAACCAATAAAAAAGTGGCTGTTGTTAATAACTCTTCATTTTCGTTTCTAATTTCGCATTCAAATTCTATCTTAACGCCGCTATAACTTTTAAACTTAGTGTTCACTGTAAGTAAGTCATCATAACGTGCTGGTTTTTTATAATTTAACGTCATAGAAACTATTGGTAGTGCAATTCCGTTTTCTTCCAACGATTTGTACGAAATCCCTTTGTCTCTGAGCCATTCCACTCTTCCTATTTCAAAATAAGGTATATAACTACCGTGATAAACAACTCCCATTTGGTCTGTTTCTGAATAGCGTACCCTTAATTCTACATTATGTCCGTTCATCTGTTTTTTTTGCTTTTTATCTATTACTTAACATTCTCTTTACAACAATATTTTTAAAAAATCAATGCCAATTTCTTTTTTTTTTAGGAAATTTGTTCACATATTTGTTACCCCAAAAAAAAGCATTCAAATCTTGCTTTTTTATTATAGGAATAACCATTACAATAATACTAATTTTTAAACATATATGAATAAAACTGCGCAATCAGTCTGGGAAAGTTGTCTGCTTTTTATTAAAGACAATATTCAAGAGCAAGCATATAAAACTTGGTTCGAACCAATTAAATCTGTAGAGCTTACTGACAACGCATTATATATTCAAGTTCCTAGTAAATTTTTTTATGAATGGCTAGAGGAACATTATGTTAAATTACTTAAAGTTGCCTTAACCAAAGAACTTGGAAAAAACGCAAAGTTACTGTATAAAATTAAAATGGAAAACACTTATGGCAATAAACAACCGTTTACGGAGCAATTGCCAAGTGCACATAGAAGTCCAATAAAATCTCAAGAAGTAGATGCACCTTTTAAAAATTTAAATCCAGAACTTAAAAATCCGTTTGTAATTCCTGGTATTAGAAATTTAAAGATAGAATCGCAACTTAACGCCAATTATAGTTTTGATAATTTTCTTGAAGGAGATTCTAACCGTTTGGCGCGATCTGCAGGAATGGCAGTTGCTAATAAACCTGGTGGAACATCGTTTAACCCATTATTAATTTTTGGTGGTGTTGGATTAGGTAAAACCCATTTAGCACATGCTATTGGAGTTGAAATAAAAGATAAATATCCCGAAAAAACAGTACTTTATATTTCTGCCGAAGTATTTACACAACAATATATAGATTCTGTAAAGAAAAATAATAGAAACGATTTTATACATTTTTATCAATTAATTGATGTTTTAATTATTGATGATGTTCAATTTCTTTCAGGAAAAACAGGAACTCAAGATGTGTTTTTTCACATTTTTAATTACTTACACCAAAACGGTAAACAAGTAATTCTTACCTCAGACAAAGCGCCAGTAGATATGCAAGACATAGAACAACGCTTATTGTCTAGATTTAAATGGGGTTTATCCGCCGAGTTACACCAACCAGATTATGAAACTAGAGTTTCTATCTTAAAAAATATTTTATATCGTGATGGAGTTGAAATGCCAAACGAAATTGTAGAATATGTAGCACACAATATAAAATCTAACGTTCGTGAACTTGAAGGTGCAATTATCTCATTAATAGCACAATCATCGTTTAACAAAAAAGAAGTTACTATAGATTTAGCCAAAAGCGTAGTAGAAAAATTTGTTAAAAATGTAAAGCGAGAAATTTCTATAGACTATATTCAAAAAGTAGTATCCGATTATTTTCAGTTGGATTTAGAATTGTTACAATCTAAAACTAGAAAACGTCACGTGGTGCAAGCCAGACAATTAGCAATGTTTTTTGCAAAGAAATTTACCAAAGCTTCATTGGCAAATATTGGATCACAAATTGGCGATAGAGATCACGCAACAGTTTTACACGCTTGTAAAACCGTAGATAACTTAGTTTCTACCGACAAGCAGTTTAAGAAATTTGTAGAAGACATTCACAAGAAATTATCTTTATAAATTAGTTCTATTTCTTACTTTTGCAACAAATTAAGAATTTCAAACTCGTTACAATGCCTATTAAAATTTTAATGGTTTGCCTAGGAAATATTTGTCGATCACCATTGGCAGAAGGAATTTTAGCATCCAAACTTCCCAAAGATAAATTTATTGTAGATTCTGCTGGTACAGGAAATTGGCACGTTGGCAACAAACCAGACGAAAGATCGATCTCCACAGCCAAGAAAAACGGAATAGATATTGCTCACCAAAAAGGAAAACATTTTAACTCCAGTTTTTTTGAAACCTACGATTACATTTATGTAATGGACAATTCTAATTATGACAATGTAATTGCACTTGCCAAAACCGAAAATCATAAAAATAAAGTACAATTAATACTAGACGAATTATTTCCTGGCGAAAATGTAGACGTTCCAGATCCATATTATGGTTTACAAAATGGCTTTGATATGGTTTATGAAATGCTAGATGATAGCTGCACAATTTTAGCTAAAAAATTAATTGAAAAGCATTTGTAATTTTTCTAGAAGCTATTTCCAGCTTTACGTTTCAATCTTTTAAAAAAATAATTTTTTTGTAAAAAATATAAAGAGCTTCCGTTGGTCGCTTTTCTATTTTAATAAAAATACTTATTTTTTTTAAAGGATTTTCACTACAATCTGGGCTAGGAATTAAACTAAATTTCAAATTTATTTTTAATTAAACATTTAAATTTCAGCACTTTTAATCCAAATTACTTTTCTTTTAACCATTTATCAACTAGATTATCCATTTGGAATTCATCAATAAAATTTTTGTTTTCGTATTGTATTTCAGATTCTTCTAAAAGTTTAATTTGTTTATCTGATAAAGAATAAATTTTAGAATCATCAACATCAATAATTTCTTTAATACGAGACAAGAAATCCTCATCAGAAGTCAATCTAATTTTAGAAATTATGTATTCTTTCAATTCAGTTGCGCCCATTCTTTTTTTAACTCTTTATTACAAATTTACGAACAATTATTAAACTTTTATCTTAATTCAATATAAAAATTATGATTAGTTTTGCATTTCAATAATATAATCTATGAAACCAATAACGTTACCCAAAGGAAAATTATATTTAATTCCAACCACACTTGGAGAAAGTAATCCAATGGATGTTTTACCACAAACAGTAAAACGCGCCATAGAATTTATAGATTGTTATATTGTAGAAAACGAAAAAACGGCTAGAAAGTTTATAAAAAGTATTTGTCCAGAAAAAGTACAATCAAGTTTAATACTTAGTTCGCTAAACAAACACACAGAAAAAACAGAACACAATGCAATGATTCAACCTTGTTTAGAAGGAATAAATGTTGGATTAATGAGTGAAGCTGGTTGTCCTGGTGTTGCCGATCCTGGCGCAGTAATAGTAAAATTGGCGCACGAAAATGGCATTCAAGTTATACCACTTGTTGGTCCATCTTCAATATTACTAGCTATGATGGGAAGTGGAATGAACGGACAAAGTTTTGCTTTTAACGGTTATTTACCAATAGATAAAGACGATAAAAAAGCCGCGATTAAAAGTTTTGAAAAACTTTCTTTTGATAAAAACCAATCGCAAATTTTTATAGAAACACCTTATAGAAACAATAAATTTCTAGAAGATTTATTGCAAATATTACAACCTAACACACATCTTTGTATTGCCGCAGACATTACTTTACCAACAGAATATATTAAAACTTACAAAGTTTCCGATTGGAAAAAAAATAAAATCGATTTACACAACCGACCAACTATTTATATAATTCATAAAATGTTTTAGAAATAAAAAACCATCAGCAGTACTAATGGTTTTATAAATTATTTTGCAAAATTTTATTTTGCTTTAGCATTATTGTCTGCTTTTATATTGTGGGTTTCATAACCACCAAAATCTTGCATATAGGTTTTTACAGAAGTTCCGTAACTGTCTTTAGATTTTTTTCTTCCGTTAGAATCTAAAAATTTTCTAACAGAACCTGCGCCACCAAGATGCGCTGCAGCTAGAATTCCAGATTCGGTAATTCTAACGCCACTTATTATTTGACCTCGGTATTTTTTAATTTCATTTCTTAATTCCCATTTATTTTTTTTAAGAAGTGCAATAAATGCTTTTTCTTGTAATTTTGGATGGTTTAAAAAGTACAAACTATCTTTAATTCCAACAGTTTCTAAAGTAGATTGACCAAATTGATACTTTCCTAAATATCCTAAAGTATTTACTTTATTATATTTTCCTTGCGATTCTTTGAAAGCCAAAGCTTCTTTAAATCCGATAAAATGTTTTCCAATGTAAGGTAAAGAAAGACTAACATAATCAGATGATTTTAACGAAGGAAATTGATAGTTCAATTCTTCATTTTCATCTACATAAAACCAATTATGAGTTTTAGAATTTAGTGGTTTAAAGCTTAAACTTATAAAACCAACTATCACAACGATTGTTATATAGAAAATGCATCTTTTTATCATAAAGTGTTATTTCTCAAGTGCTGTCACCATCTTGAATATTGA
>JAYVKR010000330.1:0-6070 GCA_043768185.1 Flavobacterium sp. | reverse complement strand
TTAAAAAAACAATTACCATGATTGCTACATCATTTACGGCTTGGTTTGAATTTAAAGATATTATTAATTTACCATATATTAACTAGACTTAAGCCAATTTAATTAAAAGCAAAATGAAAAAGCTATCATTTATAATACTATTTTCAATAATTATATTTTCTTGTAATTCAAATAAAGTAACAAAAGATATTCCAACTCAAAACATCAACAGAGTTTGGATGGTAACACAATTTAAAAGTTTCGAAAAACAATTTTTAATAAATGCTAAAGCACAATTAGACCTAACAGCATCGGATAATGCACTTGCAAATATGGGTTGTAATGGCATTTCATTTAAATACAATCTAAAATCAAATTCGCAAATTATTTTTACAGAAGGAATTAGAACTGAAATGGCGTGTGGTGATATGAAATTAGAAGATGATTTTCTTGAAATTTTACCCAAAATAAGTTACTTTATAATAGAAGGTCACAAATTAGTACTTACTTCCAAAGACGGAGAAAAAATGATTTTTGTAGCACAAGATTGGGATTAAATCTTTATAATTCGTTTAGTAATTTTACTATTATATGTTTCAAATGTTATAAAATAAGTACCACTTGTTAATTCACTTAAATCAATATTATTTTGAAAATTATTATTTTTCTTAATTACTTGACCAACGGTATTAGTTATATAAATTGATGTTACTTCAAAAGTATCATTTTTAATAATAGTTATATTACTTTTTGTTGGATTAGGAAAAATTACCAAATTATTTAGTTTGAATTCTCCGTTAGAAAATGTGCTTTGAGATATAAGTGTAGAACAAGCTACTCCTGTGTATACCAAAACATTTCCGCTGGTATTGTAACTAAAATTATTATATGATAAATTGTTTTGTTCTCCATCATCAACACAAATAGATTGTAATTGTGGGTTGTTTTCTATTATAAATCCAAAATACAATAAATCTGGATCACTATAAGTATAAACACCATTTTTTACATTGATAGTTTCCAAATTAGAATTATTTCTACATGTTAACTGTTGAACACTTGATTGTGAACAATCTAAATTAGTAATTAAAGTATTTGAAACAAATAATTGATTTAAACTTGTTAGTGAATTTAAATTTATTGTACTTATCGGATTGTTACCAATACTCAAACCAAAAATAGTATTGGCACTTGGAAAATTAATTGTTGAAATTTGATTTGAATCAAAAACTAAATATGTCATAATGGATAGATTACTAATATTTAAATTACTTATCATATTGTTATTACAAATAAATTCTTCAACCTGATTAATTGTTCCTAAATTTATTGATGTAATATTATTATTGTTACAAACAATATATTTTATAGTTGGAGTTAAGCTAAAATCTAGCGAAGTAATTAAATTATTACTACATCTTAAACTTAAAAATGATGAATTATTGTTAAAATTTAATGAATTTATTTGGTTGTTATTAATATCAAGAGTTGTTAAATTATTTAAATTATCAATATTTATTGCTGTTAAAATATTATAAGCGACTGAAATTTCTTTTAAAGCAACCAAACCTGTAATTGCTAAGTTTGAAATATCATTTCCTCCAGCATTAATATATTCTAAATTTGATAATCCTTCTAGATTTAAAGAGGTAATACTATTTCCAGAACAGTTTAGTTTTTTTAGATTTCCAAAGTTTTGAATACCTATTAAATTTATAATATCGTTAGTAGTATTTAAAGATGAAGACCATAAATATAATTCATATACATTTAATGCTTCAACTACTTGAATTTCATTATCTCCATTTATATCAACCGTAATATTATTTCCAAAATTATTTTTCGCAAATCCATTACTTGTATTGGAAGCAATAAGTTTATTTTTAAAATTTATGTCAGAAAATGAAATAGTTTGTGCATTTCCAAACAAACAAATACTTAACATAAAGAATTGTAATAGTTTTTTCATAACAGTTTAATTTATAAACAAATGTACTATTTTTATTACTAGTTTGTTAAATTGATAGATATTTTATATGTAAATTGATTAATGTTTTTTTGAGATTTAATTCGTAAATTTGTGCACCTTTTTAAAAATTAAAAAACTAAAACTATGAGTTCATTTGACGTAGTCATTATAGGATCTGGACCAGGCGGATATGTTTCGGCAATTCGTTGCGCACAACTTGGTTTCAATACTGCAATTATAGAAAAATATTCAACACTTGGTGGCACTTGCTTAAATGTTGGTTGCATTCCATCTAAAGCAATGTTGGCATCATCACATCATTTTGAAGAATTGCAACATTTTGCCGATCACGGAATAGAAGTTTCTGGCGAAGTAAAAGTGAATTTAGAGAAAATGATTGCTCGTAAACAAGGTGTTGTAGATCAAACTGTTGGTGGAATTAACTTTTTGATGAACAAAAATAAAATTGCTGTTTACGAAGGATTAGGTTCATTTGAAGATGCAACTCACGTAAAAGTTACTAAAGCCGACGGAACTTTAGAAGTTTTAGAAGCTAAAAATATAATCATTGCAACTGGTTCAAAACCTGCAAACCTTCCTTTTATTAAATTAGATAAAGAAAGAATTATCACATCAACCGAAGCATTAAAATTACCAGAAGTTCCTAAACATTTAGTAATTATTGGTGGTGGCGTTATCGGAATTGAATTAGGTCAAGTATATTTACGTCTTGGAGCGCAAGTTTCTGTAATAGAATATATGGATAGAATTATTCCAGGAATGGATGCAAGTTTATCTAAAGAATTGACCAAAGTGTTGAAAAAACAAGGAATGAAATTCTACGTTTCGCACAAAGTAAAATCGGTTGAAAGAAGCGGAAATAGTGTAACAGTTCAAGCCGAAAATGCAAAAGGTGAAACCATTTCTTTAGAAGGCGATTATTCGCTGGTTTCTGTTGGTCGTCGTCCATATACTGATGGACTTTCGGCAGAAAAAGCTGGTGTGCAACTCACAGATAGAGGAATGGTAGAAGTAAACGAACATTTGCAAACTAATATTGCAAATATTTATGCCATTGGCGATGTTGTAAAAGGACCAATGTTGGCTCACAAAGCATCAGAAGAAGGTGTTTTAGTTGCCGAAATTATAGCAGGTCAAAAACCACATATTAATTATAATTTAATTCCAGGTGTAGTGTATACTTGGCCAGAAGTTGCTGCTGTAGGAAAAACCGAAGAGCAATTAAAAGAAGCTGGAATTGAATATAAAGCAGGTAGTTTTCCTTTCAAAGCATTAGGAAGAGCAAGAGCAAGTAGCGATTTAGATGGATTTATTAAAATTTTAGCCGACGCAAAAACCGACGAAGTTTTAGGCGTTCATATGATTGGTGCGCGATGTGCAGATATTATTGCAGAAGCTGTAGTTGCAATGGAATTTAGAGCAAGTGCCGAAGATATTTCAAGAATGTCTCACGCACATCCAACATTTGCAGAAGCAATGAAAGAAGCGGCTTTGGCTGCAACTGATAATATTGCGTTGCACGTTTAGAATTAAAATTCAAAAATATAAATCCCAAATTTCAAAAATATTTTCTTGGAATTTGGGATTTTTTGTTTGAATTTACTTTTTAATAAATTTTTTATATCCAATCCAACCTAAAAACGCAATTAGAAATAATGCCCAAAGTTGTGTTACAAATGCAACAATTCCTTCCAACATAAACCAACCAGTTTTTAGCGAATCCCAAACTTGCAAACCCAAATGTGGTCTGTATTTATTTATATTTTTTTCGCTTGCGTATAATTCGTTTTTAATTTCTTCTCTTTGGTATAATTTAATAGAAACTGTGCTAAAATTTACTTGATCATTCATAGCAAGATTTTCTAATGTTTTGGTATCGTTTGCTTCTTTTTTAGAAGCTAAATTATCCTCGGCAACAATAATTTGATTTAGTTTTTTTCCTTTATCATCTATAGCTTTTTCGACTCTTTTTTCAGTTGTAGAACTTCTTTTTTGTTTCATTTTATTAGATAATAATTGCAACGAAACATCATCCGCTTTTATAATTCTAAAGTCTAAAAACGCAACTTCTTTTCTAAATGATGTTAGTAAAGTATCTAACTTTGTATTTGGAACTCGAATTGTAATATTGTTTTCTACCGTAAATTTTGTAGTTTCTAAAATACTATCTTGACTTACTCGTGTTTCAGATTTATCATTTACAGTACTTTTTAATTCTGTAAAAGTTACAAATCCACCAATTTTAGAAGTTGTATTTTAAATGTTATAAGTAGTTTGCGCAACATTTTTTACTTTGTATTGTAAGTCTGCGGTTCGAATAAATTTCTTATTAGTTTTCTTGGGTTCAACTGCTGCATTTGATGAAATTACTGATTTTGAATCAGATTCTTCAGTTGCATATTCTGTCGATGCATTTGCATTTTCAGATTCACTTGCATTTTTGCAAGAATAGGCGATACCAAAAATTAAAATCGCCAAACTAATTTTCGAAATTGTTTTCATAAAAAATTACTATTTAAAAGGTTAATGTTACAAATGTTTAATAGAAATAGTAATTTTTTATCAAAATGTTTATTTTTTAAGATTATTAGCATGTTTATTCTCAACTAAAAACCGTGCCAAGATTTTTTGATAATAATTTTATTAAAAAAATATTTTTATTGTAATTTTGTAGTCTTATTAAATCATATTGAGAACCTCTATTCATAAATCAATTGTAAACATTTCAGATTTTAAAAATCAATTATTACATTGGTCAAATCAATTTTGCGAGGTTGTTTTTTTAGATAGTAATTCCAATTATAATAAAAATAAAACGTATTCTTCTTATGATTATGTTCTTGCTGTTGATGCTTTTACATCAATAAAAACAGACTTTCACAACTCGTTTCAAGATTTACATCAATATCAAAGTCAAGCTAAAGATTGGTTATTTGGATATTTGTCTTATGATTTAAAAAATAATGTTGAAGATTTACAATCCAATAATTTTGACGGTTTGCATTTTCCAGATTTGTTTTTTTTTCAACCTAAAAAGTTATTTTTAATTAAAGAAAATCAAGTCGAAATTCAGTATTTGAATATGTGTGATGATGAAATTGAAAGAGATTTTGAGGAAATTTTATCAATTTGTCACACTCAGCTTTTAGAAGTGCTTCCATCTACTGTCTTAATTGAGCAAAGAATTTCTAAAGAAAATTACATTTCTAAAGTATCAAAAATGCTAGAGCATATTCATCGTGGTGATATTTATGAAGCTAATTTTTGTATGGAATTTTATGCAGTAAATGCTATTATAAATCCGATAGAAATTTATAAAAAACTCAATTCAATATCTGAACCACCATTTGCAGTTTATTTTAAAAATAATTCTAATTTTTTACTATGTGCTTCGCCAGAACGCTATTTAAAAAAAGAAAATTACAAAATAATTTCGCAACCCATCAAAGGAACATCCAAACGATCGTTTGATATTGAAGAAGATGAAATTTTAAAAAAAGAACTTGAAAACAATCTTAAAGAGCGTTCAGAAAACATTATGATTGTTGATTTGGTTAGAAATGATTTGTCTAGAACTGCTATAAAATCATCAGTAAATGTTGAAGAATTATGTAAAACTTATACTTTTAAGCAAGTGCATCAAATGATCTCTACAATAGTTTCTGAAATTGAAAATACCACTTCGCCAGTTGCAATTTTACAAACTACTTTTCCAATGGGAAGTATGACTGGCGCACCAAAAATTGCTGCTATGCAAATAATTGAAGATTTAGAAGAAACCAAGCGCGCTTTGTACAGTGGTGCAATTGGATATTTTACACCCAATGGCGATTTCGATTTTAATGTTGTTATTAGAAGTATTTTATATAATTCAAATAATAATTATCTTTCGTTTTCTGTGGGAAGTGCAATTACTTCTTTATCTGAACCAGAAAATGAATATGAAGAGTGTCTGTTAAAAGCCAAAGCAATGTTTGAGGTTTTATTGCAAAATAAAACTTCTGTATATTCAAAATAAAACTTCTGTAAATTCAAAATAAAACTTCTGTAAATTCAAAATAAAACTTCTGTAAATTCAAAATAAAACTTCTGTAAATTCAA
>JAYVKR010000329.1:0-2041 GCA_043768185.1 Flavobacterium sp. | reverse complement strand
TAAAACTACTATTATATTATCTGAATTATCTTTATGCTTTTTGTAGATAGAAATTAAATCACTTTTTTGAAGAGTTAATTTCCCTATACAAATTGCCATCAAAAATTCATATGGAGCTGTATCTTTATTGTTATTATCATCTATTGAACTTATTATGATTGTAGCCATCAAAGAACTTGCATTGCTATCAATTTCATAATTCAATTCTTTATTTGTAGTTGCTCTTAAAAAAGATGCTTGTATTATTCCATCATTATACCTATTGAAGTTTTCAGGATCGAAAATATGTCGTTCGTAAATTGTTTGCTTTATGTTCTTTTTTATTCTAAAATTATGCAATACTGATAAAATAGAAAAATAAACTTTCGATTGTTGAATATCCTCTGGATTCCAATTTGTAAATTTAAAGAAAGCAAAATTCTTATTAAGCACTAATCTATTGCCATTTGATTTTTTTAAATAAACATTATTAATTAAACCATCAATATTGTTATTCAATTCATTATATCTATTCTGAAAATATTCTGTTGTATTATCATTAATTAGTGTTTTTGTTTCAAATACATTAAATCCTTCTAAAAGTATATTAATCAATTCTTTTTCAAATTCCCAACTTATACTATCGCTATCTTCATTAGGTAAAAATATTGTGTCAATAGTGATAAAGCTATAAGTGTGAAATTCATTGTATTTGCCATATTTAATATTACTCATTAAATTAGAGTATGCTTTTTCATCAATACATCTAACAAAACCATTAAAATAGATAATTTGTGAATGTTCTTGTGTTCTCAACTTTCTACTTACATCTGATATTTTTTTACCATTTGAAATACAAGAAGAACATACTAAATAACAAGACGGCTCAGAAAATGTATCATCTAATTTTAAATCTTTATAATAAATAGATTCAACTATTATTGAGTGTGCAATTTGATAGTATTTTTGTATTTTATCTGCTATGTACTTTGATTCAGCATCATCAACATATATTATACTTTTTATGTTTATTGGAAGTTGATTAATAATTAAATGCTTTGTTTTCTTTTCAAAATGATTTAAATCTACACTATTAAAGTCTATTAGCAGTTTGCTTACATCAATATAAATATCTCGTGTTTTATCTAAAGAATTTTTGCCTTTATAACAACTGACAAAATCATAATTTAAATAATTATACATTAAATCACTTAAATTATTTGGAGCATCTGATAAATTTATTTTAAACCTTGAAACTGTCGGTGGTGATGGGATAAATTGTTCATCTTCAAACTTAATTTCAAACGTTCTATTAGGATATAATTTCTTAAATTCATCAGGTTTTTTTGACACAAATTCTGTACTTAAAATATCTATTGAGTTTTGTTTACTCATAATTTTGTATAAATATTCTTTACTATTATCAAAAGCAAATAATACAACAATTTTTGACCAATCAATACCTAAATCATTCAACTTTTTAGGCAAAGAACCATTAATAGAAGTAGATACAATAAACAAAGAATTGCCAATGTTTTCTATTTCATCTTTTGTAACATGATTAGAAGAATAAAATTTAACTCTTGGATTATAAACCTCTGATTTATTAATGTTTTTATATAAAATACAAGAATAGATTAATGGAAAGATTGTTGGTGTATCTGAATAAATTATATCTGGACTATCTTTAAAATATGGTAGCAGAAAAATAGATAAAATATTAATATCTTGGCTTTCTTTAAAAATATTTGCTATTCTGATAAAATGAGTTGCATAAACACCTGATGGCAACAAAAAATAAGATTCTAAACCTGCTTTTAATATTGAATCATACTTAACTAAAAAATGAGTGCAAATAGATTTTGAAAGTTCTAAATAAATATCTTCTTTAATATATTTACCATCTGAAACATAAACTATTGAGCCATCTGAATTATACTTATATTCAGTAATAATTATACTACCAAAATTTGGTATTCTTTCTTTTTTAATCTCATAATTTTCTGAATTATCAGGTCTTAAAAAGTGAATAAACTCTGGTGTATAATTAAAATTAAGATAT
>JAYVKR010000328.1:0-12609 GCA_043768185.1 Flavobacterium sp. | reverse complement strand
TCCGTTATCAAAAACTGCCCATTCTCCTGTTCCAATATTCCATGCAGAAGGTGTTGTTGGCGCTGGTAAATCTGGACCAGCAGTGTTTTCAAAACCTTCAAGAGGTAATCCTTGCGAAAAACCTAAAAATGAAAGTAATAAAGTAACAATTAATAATGTAATTTTCTTCATTAAATTTTCTTTGATTAATTTATAGTTATTTGTTTGTTTGATTCAATCCCCAAATTTAACAAAAATTATGAAAAAAGTTATAAAATTGTTATTTTTAACTATATTTCTTGATATATAATAAATCTTTTGTATATTAATTAATTAAGAATTGTTTAAGAATGGTTAGTTTTGCTGTATAAATTATGCTATGTTAGAAAAAGAAAAAACAAATTTTGAGAAAACTGTAATCGTTGGTGTTGTAACTCAAAATCAGAGTGAAGAAAAGCTATTTGAATATTTAGACGAGTTAGAATTTTTAACTTTTACCGCTGGTGGAGAAGTAGTTAAACGTTTTTGGCAAAAAATGGACAAGCCAAATCCGAAAACTTTTCTTGGAACAGGTAAAATGGATGTAATTGCATTGTATTGCAAAGAAAATGATATTTCTTCGGTGATTTTTGACGATGAATTATCTCCATCACAACAAAAAAACATTTCTAAAATAATTGATAGTAAAATTCTTGATAGAACGAATTTAATTTTAGATATTTTTGCACAAAGAGCTGAAACTTCGTATGCAAGAACTCAAGTTGAATTAGCTCAATGTCAATATTTATTACCAAGATTGAGTGGAATGTGGACGCATCTTGAACGTCAAAAAGGTGGAATTGGACTTCGTGGTCCAGGTGAAACCGAGATTGAAACTGACAGACGAATTGTACGAGATAGAATTTCGTTATTAAAAGAAAAAATTAAAACTATAGACAAGCAACAATCTGTGCAAAGAGGAAATCGTGGTGCAATGGTTAGAGTTGCGCTTGTTGGATATACCAATGTGGGAAAATCAACATTGATGAATGTGATTAGTAAAAGTGAAGTTTTTGTAGAAAATAAACTTTTTGCTACACTTGATACAACTGTAAGAAAAGTTGTTATTGGTAACTTACCTTTTTTATTGAGTGACACCGTTGGATTTATTAGAAAATTGCCTACACAACTTATAGAATCTTTTAAAAGTACTCTTGATGAGGTTCGTGAAGCCGATTTATTATTGCATATTGTTGATATTTCGCATGCCGATTTTGAAGATCATATTGCTTCTGTGAATCAGATTCTGCAAGATATTAAGAGTAATGACAAACCTATAATTATGGTTTTTAATAAAATTGATGCTTACCAACATTTAACCATTGAAGAAGATGATTTAATGACTGAAAAAACACCAAGACACAATACACTAGAAGAATGGAAACAAACTTGGATGGGAAAAGTTGGTGTTGAAAATGCATTATTTATTTCGGCTATTGAAAAAGAAAATCTAGAAGAATTTAGAGAGCGTATTTATGAAAAAGTGCGACAAATTCATATTACTAGATTTCCGTATAATAAATTTTTGTATCCTGATTTTAAAGATATTCTTGTAGAGTAATTCTGGTTGCGATAGCAATTGCAATGAAAAGCCCACAACAAAAAAAGCTTGTGGTTCTTGGTTTAAAAAAGCGACCAACGGAAGCTCTTTTTTAACCTTAGAACCACAGCTTTTTTTGTTGATGGCTTGTAATGAAAAGTGCGGTAATTCGCCATAAAAAAACCTCTAGAAAACTAGAGGTTGATTTGATAAATTCTTGTTTAGAGATTAAAAACCATAGTTTACACCTAGACCAAAAACTTCGCGAACTTGTACGCTTGAGATTGCATTATCATCGTAAATTGCTTGAAATGCAACGTTTGCCGACATGTATTTGTTAATTTTCATTACCAAATTCATTTGATAATCGATATCAATATTTTGTGGTTTGTCTAAATAGTTAGAGTATAAATTTAAAATATTTTCCATAGAAATGTTTTCCATTAAATTTAATTTATAGTAGCCATTTACTGCTGCTCCAAATTCGAAACGTGAAGTTTCATTTGGTTTTACACCAAAATAGCTTCCTCCAACAGGTAAGCTTGAAGTAAATTCTTTATGAACAAAAATTAATCTAGATGTTGCTGGCGCAATGTTTACTTTTAAGTTGGCACTTCTTTTCCATAACATTCCTGGTCCAGCTTGAAGGTATGCTGGTGAGAAAAAATGGGTTGATTTATTTCCTGTTACGGCATCGAAACCAGAATCCATTTGGGTTCTAAAGTTTAAAAAACCTGAGTAAAACCAATATCCTGTTCCAGCTTTTTTACCATAAAGAGACATAAATTCAAATCTATCATCAGATTTTGTGATGTCTTGATTTTTAAGTTTTGTTATTCCATAAGCTACAATTAGTTTATTGTCCCAAACTGTGGTTGCTGTATTATGATTAATATCGTAATTTAAACCTAAGTTACCTGCAAGGTTGGAAGTACCGCCACCAAGCCATTCGTTGTTGAATGCCGATTGGTTGAATAAAAATGTAAATGTTCCTGATTTTTTCCAACCTAAGTTGGTTGTGTCTAATGCTTTCTCTGCGGCTTTGGCAGATTTTTCCAGTATTTCTTTTTCTGTTTGAGAAAATGAAATAGAAACTACAAGTAGTAATGCGATTGTTAATTTTTTCATCTTTTTGTTTGTTTAAAATTTAGAAATGCAAAGATAAAAAAAGAATAAAAACCGTAAAGCAAAGTAGTAAATATACTACTTATTTTTTTTATATAATGGAACTGCAGAACAAGCTTCGCCATACATTACACTCTTTGCCAAAGGTTGCAAATACTGTATTGCCAAAATGTAAGCAGATTGTGGAACTGGTTTTTTAGAGCAACCTTTTAAGATGATTGCTTTATTTAAATAAACAGAATAATCTATTTTAGAAAGTGTTTCTTGGTATAATTGTGTATCTAAATCGATTAAATTACCTAGAACAATTTTTTTTGCAAATGGAGAAACATAAACAGTAACTAAAATTGTAGCCCAAGCTGGAAGTATTGCATCTGTAGAACAATTTATAGCAACATAATGATTTTGATATTTAGAAAAGTTAAAGTTTTTTAAGCTTTCGCGAAAATCTTTTTCTTTTAAAAGAAAACCTTCTTCAAGCCATTGCGAAATATCTATTTGTGTACGAATTCCATCTTGATAATAATCTTCAAGATCAAAAACTTCTAGTGTAGAATTGGCAACTTTATTTATTATTTCGTCCATTTATGCTGAATTTACTTGTGCTGAATTCATTTCAGTATTTCAGTATTTATTTTTGTAATCAGTTTTCAGTAATCAGTTTTCAGTGGTCAGTTTTCAGTTTCAGTGGTCAGTTTTCAATAGTAATTAGTTAGTAATCAGATTTCGTTGGTCAAAATTAAGACTTAGTATTGGATTATAGTTTAAATAAATAATTAATGAAATTTTAATGTATTTAACTGAACACTAAAAACTGACCACTGAAAACTCATTACAGCATTCCCAACTCCAATTTAGCTTCTTCACTCATTAAATCTTTGCTCCAAGGTGGATCAAAAGTTATTTCTACTTCGCATGATTTTATGGTGTCTATTGCTTTTACTTTGTCTTCAACTTCTTTGGGTAAACTTTCGGCAACAGGACAATTGGGTGATGTTAAGGTCATTAAAATTTTAACTTCGTTGTCTTCGTTTACCATTACATCGTAAATTAATCCTAGTTCGTAAATGTCTACAGGAATTTCTGGATCGTAAATTCCTTTTAAAACTTTTACTACGTTTTCTCCTAAATTAATTTCGTCTTTATATTCTTCCATTTATGCTGAATTTACTTGTACTGAATTCATTTTCAGTATTTCAGCATCTCTGCTGAATGTTTTTATTTATAATTAATTTTGTGATTGATACGCCAAAGCATACATTTTTATTTGCTTTATCATAGAAACCAATCCGTTGGCACGAGTTGGCGATAAATGACTTTTCAATCCAATTTCATCAATAAAATCGGTATTGGCGTCAAGAATATCTGCTGGTTTTTGATTAGAAAAAACCCGAATTAAAATAGCAATTATTCCTTTGGTAATTATAGCATCACTATCGGCAGTAAATTGTATCGTTTCCTCTTTTTTTTCTCCGTTTAACCACACTTTAGATTGACAACCTTTAATGGTATTTTCGTCTGTTTTAAATTTATCATCAATTAATGGTAAACTTTTACCTAAATCTATAACATATTGAAAACGTTCGTCCCAATCATCAAACATTGAGAATTCGTCTATAATTTCTGTTTGTATTTCTTTTATCGTCATCTTATGCTGAATTTTATGCTGAATTTTATGCTGAATTTATTTCAGCATCTTTTAAAATTATTCTTCTTTTACTAACGAAGTTATTTTATTTACCAATTTTTCTATTTCAACTGGTGGAAAACCATTGTCAAAATCGACAGTTTTATATACTTTTTCTTTAGAGGTAACTTTTAAATTGGCAATTGCTGCACCATCATAAAATCGTTTTTGTGTTGGATCTTTATAAGTTGCTAATTCTTCTACTTTTAGAATATTCATATAGGCAATTAATTCTTTCCAATCGTTATCAGAAATTTTAGAAACAACTCCTTTTTCTTCAGAATTTCTATCACGAGAAACATATAATTCCTGATTTTGAACAGTTATTTTTTGATAAAAACCTCTAGTATTGGCTTCGTAAACTAATAGCATATCATTTTTTTGTACTTTTTCAGATGTTATATTTGGTGAAGTTTCAACTGTCTTTTTTTGACAATCACAACTTACTAAAGTGATAAATAATAAAGATAAAATAGACAATGATTTCATATTTTTTTATTTTAAAGCAACATTAATTTGGCTTTTTTAATAGCATCAACCATACTATCAATTTCTTCTTTGGTGTTGTAAAAAGCAAAACTTGCTCTTATTGTTCCTGGAATTTTAAAAAAATCCATAATAGGTTGTGCGCAATGATGACCAGTTCGTACTGCTATTCCTTTATTGTCAATAATCGTTCCAATATCATAAGGATGAATGCCTTCAATATTAAACGAAATTACCGAGGTTTTTTCTTTGGCAGTACCAAAAATTTTCATTCCTTCAATTTCTAATAATTTTTTTGTTCCGTATTCTAATAATTCGTGTTCGTATGTTGCAATGTTATCAAATCCTATTTCATTCATATAATCTATTGCAGTTCCTAGCACAATACCATCAGCAATATTTGGTGTTCCTGCTTCAAACTTGTGTGGCAAATCGGCATAAGTGGTTTTTTCAAATGTAACTTCTTTTATCATTTCGCCTCCACCTTGATATGGTGGTAATTTTCTAAGCCATTCTTCTTTTCCGTAAAGAATTCCAGTTCCAGTTGGACCACATATTTTATGTCCAGAAAAAACATAAAAATCGCAATCTAATTCTTGAACATTTGGTTTTAAATGTGGTACAGCTTGTGCGCCATCAATTAAAATTGCAGCACCAACTTGATGTGCTTTTTCTATCATATACTTTATAGGATTTATTGTTCCTAATGCATTAGAAATATGATTTACAGCTACAATTTTAGTTTTATTAGATAGTAATTTGTCGTATTCTAAAAGTATCAATTCGCCTTCATCATTCATAGGAATTACTTTTAAAGTAGCTCCAGTTCGTTCGCAAAGCATTTGCCAAGGTACAATATTACTGTGATGTTCTAGTGCAGAAACTAAAACTTCATCGCCAGCTTTTAAAATGGAAGCAAAACCGTTAGAAACTATATTAATTCCATGTGTTGTACCTGATGTAAATATAACCTCGTAAGGAAATTTAGCATTAATGTGCTGTTGCATTTTGCCACGAGAAATCTCATAAGCATCTGTAGCCAATTGACTTAACGTATGAACGCCACGATGAATATTAGCATTAATTTCTTGATAATATTTGGCAATTGCATCAATTACAACTTGTGGTTTTTGAGAAGTTGCTCCGTTATCAAAATATACTAAAGGTTTTCCGTTTACTTTTACAGAAAGAATAGGAAAATCGGCTCTTATTTTATTTATATCTAGCATTGTGTTATTTAGAAAAATTCTAAATACAAAAGTAGTAAAAACCTATTTGATATTTAAGAAACATTTGTTAATAATAAATTAAACAAAAAGAGCTCATTTAAATAGTTAAATGAACTCTTCAACGAAAAAACAAACCATTATAAATAAAACGTTAATTTATATTATATTTTTTCTATAACAATAGATAAATTTGGACCTAGTTCAAATGAACTTTTTAGTAAGTCTTCTTTAATAGGTTTTACTTTTTCTATAAGATTATTGGCTTTGTAAATTGTTGCCAAATGATAATTTAAATTGGGTTCAAATGATTTACCAACTACATATTTTTGAGAAATTTCTAATGCTTTTTTTACATCACCAAGAGAATAATAAGACCAAGCAAGCAAATCATACGAATCTGGAGTTGGTCTGTTATTAACTTCTTCTTTAGCAATTTCTAATGCTTTATTGGCTGTAGATTTTTCGTCAGCATATAACAATGCATTGTATTTATTGTACATTACACCATAATTTTTATTTTGAAGCATAGCAAAATACAAAGCTAAATTTTTGTCTTTTGCATTGCTGTTTTTTTCATATTCAGCAATTTCCGATTTTAACAAATAAAAATCTGGAGAATTGTGTTTTTTAGCAATTACATCTATTATTCTATTAGCTTCTATGGTATTTTTTTCGTGAGAAAAGGCAATCCAAGCAATACCTTTTAAAGCATAAGTATTGTTGGCATCAAGTTGAAGTGTTTTTAAATAATAATTGTAACTTTCTTTAATTTTTCCTGCGTGTCCATTCATATCGCCAAGATTAGAATACGACCAAATTTTTAAATATTCGTTATTGTTAAATTCTGCAATTTTAGTAGCTTTTTCCATAAAAGAAATTGCTTTATCTAAATTTCCTTGATGGTCGCTCCATTTTGCAATTCTAATTAAATAATCAAAATCTTTATTGTTTTTTATTTGTTTTAAAGCATTTTCTGCTGCAACATAATCGCCAAGTTCCATTTGAACATCAAATAATAATTTTTGAGTTTCTTTCATTCCTTCGCCAATTGCAAGTGCTTTATTGGCAAGAACCAAAGCTTCTTTAAAACGATGTTGCGATATGTAATTTCTGGCCAATGATCTTATTGTTCCAACATTAGTATATCGTAAAGCTTCGTTAGATTGCACTAACAACTGCTCTGCTTTAATTAGATAATCAATGTTTGCAGTAATTTCAAAAAGTTTAGAATAATTACTAGAAATTTGCGATAAAAAAGAATATTGATCAGGCGAAGCATTAAACTTATTTTGCCAAAAATCTATTTCTTTATTTGCATTATCTAAAGATTTATTTTCTTTATTTTCTAAAAAAGAATTATAATCTTTAGAATTTATTATTTCAGATTTATTACCGCAACTGCTTAAAAAGCATAGCGAAGTTATAAAAATTACAAATGTTATTTTTAGAGTATTCATAAAGTAAGTTTTTTGATTTTTTTTTAGAAAAATCAGAGCATATAAGTTAATATGCTCTGATTATACTATTTTACCAAGCAGTTGCTAAGTAAGGAAATGATGTTGAAAATGTCTTGTCGTTAGCATCAACATTATCGGATGTTAAATTACCATTTGCCATTCCGTTTGTGCCACCAAAAATTAATAATAATTCGGTATCAATAACGTCATCTGCAAGAGCACGACCAGTTAAAACATTTGTTCCATCAAAGAAAGTTGTTGTTCCTGTTTTTGCAACTCCCAAAACGTCTGTAGCCAATAATCCTGTAAATTGAGCTGCAGTTTGACCCAAAGCATTTGTAGTATATGCAGGATTTAAAGCTAACAATCTAGATTGAAAAACCGATTGATATGCTGCGCCCATTGTTGATGGTGTTGTAGTATTAAATGCATCTTTAGGAGTTCCAGAAGCAATAAAAACGGTATTTATTGCAGGACGAGCCATTTGATCTCTTTGTACATACGTTCCAGAAAATTCAACTTGTTGTGTTGTTTCTTCATCATCATTATTACAACTTGCAAAAAAAGCTGTTGCTACTAAAGATAATGCTATAATTTTGAAATTATTTGTTTTCATAATTCGATGTTTTAAAATTTAATAAATTATTGTTTTTGTTTAGTTTCTGCCCAAACATTAATGGTTGCAGAATTTCCTAACATAGCTTTTGGTACTTCTACAATTGTAGCTAAAACATTAGTTCCAGCAAAAGAATCGATACCAGGATTACTAAATCCAGAAGATGTACCAGCAAGAATTGACTTAAATTTATTTAAATCAAAGAAAAATGGATCATCTCTTGGTCCGGCAAAAAATGTCATTCCGTTATTACTAGAGGTAATTGCAGTACTTCCGTATGCAGAAATATCTACACTTCCTGCAGGTGTACCAACTTTTACAGTACTAGATGTTCCTGCTGTTCCTGGAGCAACTGGACCAAAAAAGTACATTTTACTTCCTCTTCTAATAGCTTGAATTACTAAATCTTCAACATTATCGCCATTGTTGTCAATGTTAATTTCTGTCATAACGTTTTCATTAAACGTTGCAGCGTTAGTAGCTGTTGGAGAAAGTAATCCTTGTGTATTTACTACAAATACTAGATTGCTAGAATTAGAACCTTGAAAAGCATAGACATCAGTAATGTCATTAGCGTTTCCTGTAACAGCTGGAGCATCTGCGTGATCTGCTGCTACTAAAATTAGACCCGAAATCGCAACCAGCGACAGACCTAAAAACATTTTTGTTTTTTTCATTGTGAAAATTTTTTAATGATTAATTAATATGAATTACGAAATTAGATTAGATTTGGTTTTAATAACTTACACGCATAATTTTAAATGTTATATAATTAATTGATATTGAAAATTTTAAAAGTAAATTTTATGAAAAAAATTGTAAAAGTAATTGGGTTAATCATTATTGGATATATCATTTATTATGGATTTATAACCTATCCTAAACTAGATTTAATTTCAGGATTTTCTGCTAAAAGTGTTGCTTCTGCTCATTTTTTAGACAATAGAAATCTTAATGTTATTGAAAAAACAGATAATAATATTGAGATGATAACTTTAGCAAAAAATAAAATTGACGCTTTAGGAAAATTTGCAACAGCTAGTGTTTACGGATTAAAAGAACGAAAAGCTATTTATAGAGAAGGACTTGGCGCAACATTAATTAATGATGATTTTGATATTTCTAAACCTTATACTATTCCAAAAAGAAACAAGATAGTAAATAATTTGCCTTTTCCTTACGGAAATTCAGAACCAAAAGACACTATTTTCTCTACTATCGATTATGAAAAATTAAAAAAAGCTGTAGCAAATGCATTTGATAAAAACGGACAAAATGTAAAGAAAACAAGATCGGTTTTAGTACTTTATAAAAACAAAATTATTGCTGAAAAATATTTAAAAGGTTTCGATAAAAATTCTAAAATTTTGGGATGGTCAATGACTAAAAGTCTAACTGCAACTTATTTTGGAATTTTGCAAAAGCAAGGAAAAATTGATATATTCAAACCAGCATCAATTACAGAATGGCAAAAGGATGAAAGAAAAAAAATTACAATAAATGATTTGTTACACATGAACTCTGGATTGGAATGGGAAGAAAGCTATGAAAAAATTTGTGATGCAACCAAAATGCTTTTTCAAGCAGAAGATATGGGAAAAGTTCAACTAGAAAAACCAATGAAATTTAAACCAAATACGCATTGGAATTATTCCTCTGGAACTACTAATTTATTATCTAAAATACTTAGAAGTAAATTTAAAACGCAACAAGAATATCAAAATTTTTGGTATGCTTCTTTAATTGATAAAATAGGAATGAACTCTATGATTGTAGAAAGTGACATGATAGGAAACTTTGTAGGTTCGTCTTATGGTTGGGCAACTACAAGAGATTGGGCAAAATTTGGGTTACTATATTTAAATAAAGGAAATTGGAACGGCGAACAATTATTTGACGAAAGTTGGACAAATTATGTTGCAACACCAACCAAAGATTCTGATGGACAATATGGTGGACATTTTTGGTTAAATGCTGGCGAAAGATATAAAGACGCACCAAAAGATTTATATTCTTGTAATGGTTTTCAAGGACAACGAATTTTTATAATTCCGTCACTTAATTTAGTAATTGTTAGAATGGGATTGAGTGAAGATTTTGATTTTAATGGGTTTTTGAAAGAGATTATTGGTAGTTTAAAAAAATAGATTTTTTTATTAATGTATTAAAAAAATAGAATTTGAAAGTTAAACTTATAACTAGCCCAGATTAAAATGGAAAGCTTTTTTATAATGATGCTAATTTTTCTTAACAATAAACTGCGACCAACGGAAGCACGTTTATTGTTTTAGAAAAATAGTAATTATTATAAAAAACTTGAAATGAAAAGCTGGATTGGCTCTTAAAAAAATTAACTTAATTTTATGATTTTCAACACAATATAGAAAACAATACAACGTTATTTAAAGAGTTAGTTAAAAATAAATTTAGTTAAATTTTTGTTTTGGGGTTGAAAAAAAGCCATTCAGGATTGTATCTTGAATGGCTTTTGATTTTTATGCTGAACTTGATTTAGCATCTTTTTTAATACAGCACTTCGACTGCGCTCAGTGTGACAAGAAGTTTAGAATTACAATATAAAATTTACTAATAACTCATTTCTACGATTTCTTTAACTTTTTCTAGAGTAATATTTTGTTTTTCGCCAAGTGCTTTCCAACCTCTTTCGCTGAAACGATTAACAATAAAATCGGCAGTTTTAGAATACTCTTTTGTGTTTTCTGAAAGCTTGGTTTTCATTCCCATTTTGTGAAAAAATTCTACCGTTTTTTCAATGGCTTGATTGGCTTTTTCCTCTACAGAATTTCCTGTTACATTAAAAACTCGTTCTCCATATTGTGCTAGTTTGTCTTTTTTGGTTTCAAACATTACTCTATATAAATTTGGACCTATAATTGCCAAAGTTCTAGCGTGGTCAATTTCGTAAAGTGCGGTTAATTCGTGACCAATCATGTGTGTTGCCCAATCATTTGGAACACCTTTTTGAATTAATCCGTTCAATGCCATTGTTGCACACCACATAAAATCGGAAGCCAATTTATAATCACTAGGATTTGCTAAAACTTTTGGTCCAATTTCTACAAGCGTTTGTAAAATTCCTTCGGCAATTCTATCTTGTAAAAGTGCGTCTACAGGATACGTTAAATATTGTTCCATTACGTGAGTAAAAGCATCGATAACTCCGTTTTCTATTTGACGTTGAGGCAAAGAAGAAACTACTGTTGGATCACAAATTGAGAATTTCGGAAACAAAGCACTTCCGCCAAGAACCAATTTTTCTTGCGTTGCTTCAATAGTAACAACTGCTCCAGAATTCATTTCGCTTCCTGTTGCTGGCAAAGTTAAAACGGTTCCAAAAGGAATAACTTTAGACAAATCTGTAAACAATACTTTATTTTTTAAAATATCTATGGCATTTCCTTCGTAATGTGTTGCGCCAGATATAAATTTTACGCCATCAATAACGCTTCCACCACCAACTGCAAGAATAAAAGTGATGTTTTCTTTTTTTACAATTTCTACCGCTTTTAATAAAGTTTCAAATCTTGGATTAGGTTCTATTCCTCCAAACTCTACTATTTCAAAATCTTTTAATGCAGAAGTTACAGCTTCGTGAACGCCATTTTTAAAAATACTTCCGCCACCATAAGCCAACAAAACTTTTGCACCAGCAGGAATTAATTTAGATAATTTCTCGGTTTGTCCTTTACCAAAAACGTAATTGGTAGGATTGTATAATTCAAAATTGTTCATTTATATTTTATTTTAATTGTTGTACTAATTTTTGTGCTACAAGAATAGATGAAGCCGGATTTTGTCCTGTAATTAACAATCCATCTTCTACTGCATAAGGTTGCCAATCGCCAACTTTAGAATAAGTTGCACCATTTTCTTTTAATTTGTCTTCTAGTAAAAAAGGAACTACTTTAGTTAAACCTACAGCTTCTTCCTCAGTATTAGAAAAACCTGTAACTTTTTTTCCTTTTACTAAAAATTCACCATTAATTTTTACATTTTTTAATGCTCCAGGCGAATGACATACAAACGCAACTGGTTTATTATTGGTGTAAAACGCTTCTATCAAAGCAATTGAATTTTTATCTTCGGCTAAATCCCATAATGGTCCATGTCCTCCAGGATAAAAAACAGCATCATAATCTGCTTGATTTACATCGGCTAATTTATGTGTATTTTTCATTTTTTCCAAAAGTTCTTTGTCATTGTGGTAACGTGTTGATGCTTCTGTAACTGCATCTGGTGCTTCGCTTTTAGGATCAATTGGTGGTTGTCCTCCAAGTGGAGTTGCAACGTCTATACTAATTCCTTTATCTGATAATTCGTAATATGGTGCAGCAAATTCTTCTGTCCAAAATCCTGTTTTTTCGCCTGTATTTCCTAGTTTGTCGTGACTAGTAACTACAAATAATACTTTTTTCATAACTCTTTGATTT
>JAYVKR010000327.1:0-3639 GCA_043768185.1 Flavobacterium sp. | reverse complement strand
CATTTAAAAAGTGATGGCGAAGTTATAAATGCACCAGTTATAATAAGAACATCAGAAAATTTAATATTCAATACAGCATTTGAACAAATAATTTTTGGCTTTTTTTATGGTATTCTACTAATTGCTAGTATTTTATATTTTTTCTTTTATTACGCAATGAAAGCAAGAGTATTTTTGTATTACAGTATTTATGTAGTTTTTATCGGATTATTACAATTTTCGTTAGATGGTTATTTTCACCAATATATTACTCCAAATGCCGGTTGGTTTTCTGATAAATCAGTATTAATTTTTGCCTTATTTTCCGGAATATTTCTAGGTAATTATGCACAAGATTTTCTTCATGTTAAAAAGGTAAATAAAAAACTTGATTATGCATTTAATACTCTTTACATACTGCTTTTGGTATTGTTTTTAGTAATTATATTTCTTCCAAATTATTTTAAATATTGTTATCCAGCCATGAACGTTTTAGGGTTGATTTTATTAATTTTAATAGTATCATCAACAGTTGAAATTTATATCAAATTAAAACAATTTTATCTTTTTTTTACCTTAGGTATTTTCTTTTTAATATTAGGATTTGTTGTTTTTATTTTGAAAAATTTCAGTCTTTTACCTTATAATTTTATTACAGAAAACAGTTCTAAACTAGGTACAGGCGTTGAAGTAATATTTTTATCGCTATCAATGGCAAGTTTAATTAAAAAACTAAAAGAAGATAGAGAAAATTTACAAACAATAGCATTAGAAAAATCGGAAGAAATGAACGAATTAAAGTCGTATTTTCTATCTAATATTAGCCACGAATTAAGAACGCCATTAAATACAATTATGAATTTAATTGACTTAATAAATGGCGAAACTGATAGCAATTCTATTCAACAAAAGTGTGAAATTATAAGATATTCTTCGCAAAGTTTATTAAGTTCTGTTAACGATATTTTAGATTTTTCTAAAATTGAAAAAGATGAAATTATTCTTGAAGAACTAGAATATGATGCGCATAAATTATTTTTAGAAATTAATAATGATTTTGCCCAAAGAGCTAAAGAAAAAGGAATCGATTTTCAGTTTTCGCAAGCTGTTAATGTTCCTAAAATTTTAATAGGCGATTGCACAAGAGTTAGACAAATTTTAACCAACGTACTTTATAACGCAATAAAGTTTACGACAGAAGGAATAATAAAATTTAAAATTGAATGTAAAGTTATTAATGCGAATAATGTAGAACTTATTTTTATAGTATCGGATACCGGAATTGGGATTCAAAAAGGAAAAATTAATACTATTTTTGATTCTTTTTCCCAAAACAGCATCAATAATAAACGCAAATATGGTGGTTTAGGACTTGGGTTATACATCGTAAAAGCATTAGTAGATTTGCATAAAGGTAAGATTGAAATGGACAGTATTGTAAATCAAGGAACAGTTTGCACTGTGGCAATTCCTGTGGTAAATACTGTAGAAAAAATAATTGTTGAAGCTTTACCAGAGATAAATTATGACCTAAATGGTAAGCATATTTTGGTTGTAGAAGACAATGCAATGAACCAAATGGTAATAAAAATGATCACAAAAAAATGGTTAAATACAACTTTAGATTACGCCATAAATGGTCAAGAAGGATTAAATTTAATGGCAACAACTAAATATGATTTAATTTTAATGGATTTGCAAATGCCAATTATGGATGGTTATGAAGCAACAATTGCAATAAGAAGTGGAAATTGTGGAATTAACGATAAAGCTATCCCAATAATTGCTGTTACTGCGGATGTTATGGAAACTACCAAAAATCGAGTAAAAGAAATTGGAATGAATTTTTATATATCTAAACCTGTAAATAAAGAATTGCTGTACAACTCAATAAAAGAGTTAATTATTGATTGAGTTTAAAAATTTTATTATCAATTATTTGAGATTGTTTTGTTAAAATTCATACATTTGAAATAAAAAGATGATAAAAAAATACTTATTCTTGCTTTTTATAACAATTTCAATTCACTCTCAAACATTTCAATGGGTTGATTTTCCGACTGTAAATTATTCAATCGGACAAACAAATGGTTATCCTACTTGTTGTGATAACTTAGGCAACGTTTACTTTGTTGGTATTAAAGACAATCAATTTAATTCTAGTAACATTTATGGAAATTTATTTTACAGAAAGTATAATTCATCTGGAAGTTTATTATATGAAAAAATTATAGGTGGAAAAGTCCGATCTTTTAATTTAAAAAGTGATTCCTTAGGAAATATATATCTGGTAGCAGCATTTAAAACAAGCATTAGTTTTGATTCAGGCGCAGCTATAAATACATCTGAAACTAGCGAAGTTCCTATTTTAATTAAATTTGATTCTAACGGAACTTTTTTATGGAACGTTACTATATCAAATATTGGTTCGTTTAACCATTTTAATGCAATTGATATAGATAGTAATAATGATATTTATATAGGAATTGATAATTTTAATAATTCAAGAATTGTAAAACTTTCTGCTACAAACGGATCGGTGTTGTCTTCAATTTTACAGCAAAATGTTCAAATTATAAGTTCTGTTTCAGTTGATAATCTAGGTAACATTTATGCATCTGGTTCTTGTGGTAAAACCACCTCTACATTTGCAGGAGTTGCACAACCCACTAGTTTAAGTTATAGTATTTATGCAGTAAAATATAATTCTTTAGGTGTGCATCAATGGACAAAATATATTGAAAACATTAGTTGTCTTGATCCAGAAATAAGTGTTAAAAGCCCAAATGATGTATATTTAAGTTCCTCATTATCTGGCGCATTTTCTTTTGGAAGTTTAACTTCTCAAGGACCACCAAGCGGATTTTCAGACGATATATTCATTACAAAATTAGATGCCAATGGTAATTTTCAATGGGTAAGAGAAGTTGATGGAAACGGAAAAGCTTCTGTAGGAAATGGACATTTCTTAACATCTGACAATAGTGGTAATGTTTATTTTGCAGGAAATACTAAAAGTACAACAGTTTGGAGTCCGTCATTTACAACAACAGTTACTGGTTTTGGTTCAGACGCATTATTTTTAAAATACAATAGTAATGGCGATTTGCAAATAGTAAAAAAAGCAGGTGGAAATTCTTCTGATACTTTTGAATCAATCGCTTTAGATAATTTAGGAACTATTTATATTACAGGTAAAGCTACTAATACGGTAAGTTTTGATGGAATAACAAATACTGTTGGAAGTAATGTGCCTTTTATTTCAAAAATTAGTTCAACATTAAATAACAATTCTTTTACTAATGAAAATTTTATAGTGTATCCTAATCCTAGTAATAATGAATTTTATATTTCTAATGTTTCAGAAAAAACCAAAGGTGAAATTTACGATGCAGTTGGTAAAAAAATTAAATCATTTGAAGTAGATAGTCTCACACCAATTAACATAAACGAAATAGCATCTGGAATATATTTTATAAAACTAGCTAATAATAGAGTTCGGAAATTTATAAAACAATAGCTAATAATCTCATAAATTTACATGCAAATAGTTCTAAAACTTTGATTAGCAAAAATTAATTCTTACTTTTGCAAAGTTTTAAAAACACTATTTTATTAAGGTAAAAGATTTATTCGAAAGAATTCAAAACAATAAAGGTC
>JAYVKR010000326.1:0-9824 GCA_043768185.1 Flavobacterium sp. | reverse complement strand
GGTTTGGCTAAGGCAAAAGATAAATTATTAAGTGCAATTCCGGCAATTCAACCTGTAAAAAATGAAGATTTAAGGCGAATGGCATCTGGATTTGGATTTAGAAGTGATCCGTTTACAAAGGTTAGAAAAATGCATGAAGGAATGGATTTTACGGCTCAAAGTGGTACTCCAATTTATGCAACTGGCGATGGTGTTGTAAAAAGTGCTGATAATTCGTTGTCTGGTTACGGAAATCATATAGAAATTACACATGGATTTGGTTATTTAACGTTGTATGCACATTTAAGTAAATATAATGTTAGCGCTGGACAAAGTGTGAAACGTGGCGATATTATTGGATTTGTTGGCAGCACAGGAAGAAGTGAAGCGCCACATTTGCATTATGAAGTGCATAAAGATGGAACCGTTGTGAATCCTATAAATTTTTATTACGGAAACATTTCGGCTGCTGAATATGTTGCTATTGCTAAAATTGCTAATCAGGAGAATCAATCTTTAGACTAGTAATTTGTTGTGAGTTTTGAGTTGTGAGTAGTGAGTTGTGAGTTTTGAGTTTTGAAATTGAAATTGATTTTTGAAATTGAAATTGATTTTTGAAATTGAAATTGATTTTTGAAATTGAAATTGATTTTTGAAATTGTAATTGATTTTTGAAATTGAAATTGAAATTGATTTTTGAAATTGAAATTGTTATTGTAAAATTATGCACATAGAATTATCTAAAGATAAATTGTATTTTAGCATTGGTGAAATTGCCAATGCATTTGATGTAAATGCATCCTTAATTCGTTTTTGGGATAAGGAATTTGACATCTTGAAACCTAAAAAAAACGCCAAAGGAAATAGAATGTTTACGCAAGAAGATGTAAAGAACTTGCAACTTATTTATCATTTGGTTAAAGAACGTGGTTTTACACTTGATGGTGCAAAAACTCATTTAAAAGAAGGTGCTAAAAAAACCTTAAATACATTTGAAATTATAAGTAAACTCGAATCGGTTAAGGCACAATTATTGAGTATTAAGAATTCGATTTAAAATATATTAAACCTTAAAATAAAACAAATTAATTATTAACAGAATCTGAAATGAAATCAGATAAAAAAATTAGAAATTATGAGAAAATGGTTACTACCAATTGGTATAATAGTAGTATTAGTGTTGTTAGGAATTTCATCCTACAATGGACTTGTAGGTGTACAAGCTGACACAAAAACTGCTTGGTCTAAAGTTGAAAGTTCTTACCAAAGGAGAAATGATCTTATTGGAAATTTAGTAAAAACAGTTCAAGGTGCAGCAGATTTTGAAAAAGGAACTTTGACTGCTGTTATTGAAGCTAGAGCTAAAGCAACATCTGTAACTATTGACCCAACAAATATTACACCAGAGCAATTAGCTCAATTTCAACAAGCACAATCTGGATTAACTTCTTCATTATCAAGACTATTGGTTTCCGTAGAACAATATCCTACATTGACTGCAACACAAGGATTTAGAGAATTACAATCACAAATTGAAGGTACAGAAAATAGAATTAATGTAGAAAGAGATAGATTTAATGATGCCGCAAATATTTATGACAAAAAAACTAGAAGTTTTCCAAGTGTAATTTTTGCAAAACTATTTGGATTTGGAGAAATAGCACGATTTAAATCAGATGCTGGTGCAGAAAAAGCTCCAGATGTAGAATTTAATTTTGATAAAAAATAAACAAAATAATGTCTAAAGTAGAAGATTTTTTAACAAAAGCCGAAGAAGCTGAGGTAGTTGAAGCTATTCGAAATGCTGAAAAAAATACTTCTGGCGAAATTCGTATCCATTTAGAAAAAAGAACAGACATTGCTCCAATTGAAAGAGCAATGGCTGTTTTTCACGAATTAAAAATGGATGAAACCCAACTTAGAAATGGTGTAATTATTTATGTTGCTGTAAAAAGTAAACAGTTTGCAATTTATGGTGACAAAGGTATAAATGATAAAGTTAGTAAAGACTTTTGGAATAGTACCAAAGATATTATGGTTGGTCATTTTAAAAATGGTTCCAATAAACTAGCTTTAGTAGAAGGAATTAATTCTACAGGTGAACAACTTAAAAAACACTTCCCATTTTACGATAATGATATTGATGAACTTTCTAATGAAATATCAAAAGGATGAAACAACTAGTTTTTAATACAATAAAATTCTTTTTGATAACATTTTTATTCTTGTCTAATCAACTTGGATTGTCACAAATAAAAATTCCTGAAAAACCATCTTTTATACCGCCAATAATTGATAGTACTAAAACATTATCTGAGTCTGAAATTAAAATTTTATATGATAAATTAAGAATTTATTCAGAAGGTACATCTACAGAAATTTTTGTAATGATTGTTCCAACCACTCAAGGTGAAGAAATTGCAAGATATGCAACAGATTTAGGTCAAAAATGGCAAATCGGTCAAAAAGGTAAAGATAACGGAATTGTTTTTCTAATTTCGAAGAATGAAAGAAAAATGACAATTCAAACAGGTTATGGAACTGAACATTTACTTACAGATGCACTTTCTAGAAGAATTATAGAATTGGTTGTAAAACCTTCATTTAAAGAAAACAAATATTTTGAAGGTATTGATAATGGTACAAATGCCATTTTCAAAATAATGAAAGGCGAATATAAAAACGATAAGCAACCATCTTCTAATGAAGGTTATGGTTCTTTAGTATTCTTTTTAATAATTTTTGTGTTTATATTTTTTATTGCTTTTAAAAATAAAGGTGGTGGAAATTCTGGAAACAATTCTGGTGGTGGACCAAGTTTATTAGATATTATTATTTTAAGTAATATGGGTAGAAGTTCTGGTGGAGGAAGCTTTGGTGGAGGTTTTGGAGGTTCTTCTGGCGGAGGTTTTGGAGGATTTGGTGGTGGTGGAAGTTTTGGTGGTGGAGGCGCAAGTGGCGATTGGTAAAATTTTATTATTTGTCAATAATAACCTTTATTTTATTTTAAAATTAATAATAAAAACAAAACCTATTATTATAGTATCTAAAAATTTAAAAACCACATATTCCAGTTAAATTTAAATCTTAACTTATAACAATAAAAAAACTCGTTTAGTTTTAAAGCTAAACGAGTTTTTTAATTTATTTTTTCTTCTTTACTTTTTTTACAACCTTAGTTTTAGTTGTTGGAGTAGTTGAAGTTTTTACAGGTATTGTGGGTTCCGAAGTTCATTTCAACGACTTAATAGCATCATTTGCATATGCATTGGTTGCATCTAATGCCAGTGTTTTTGTAAAAAATTCTTTAGCTTTTACTTTATCAGTATTGGCATAATTTGCTCCGATATTGTTGTATGATTCAATTAATTTAGTCTTGTTTTTTTCAATTTCTTCTGGAGTTTTTACAAGTATTAAATCAACAAACTTTTGATAATTTACAGCCATAACATCATCTTTATCTAAAGAATTATTAATTCTAGCTTTATACAAAAATGCTTCTTGATAGGTTGGAGATGCTGTTATAACATTATTCATTGCAACATCAGCTTTCTCTAAACTTACTTTATCAATTGTTTTAGCATCTTTACCTCTATTTAATAAGTAAACACATATCCCATAATAATTATTGTCTTCCAAAAAGTTTTTAGAACCAGTATTAGTAATTGCTATTTCAAAAATTCCTGCAGCAACATCATACGATTTGTTTGTAAAATAACTTTTACCAATTTCATTTAATGCATTAGCAAGGTTTGGTTCCATAGCTACGGCTTTTTTAATTTCTGCGATACCAGAATTGTATAAAATTACATCAGCAATTTTAGCATCTGCTCCAATAGATTTTTTTACAAATGCCAATCCTAAATAATAATAATCACCAGCAATTATCTTACTTCCTTTGGTCATAAAATCATTTAAAGCTGTAATCGAAGCATCATTATTTCCATTCTCGTATGCTGAATATCCTAAATAACGAAGTATTCTTGGATTTACTTTATCCAATTTCTTCATTTCGTTAGCTTCAACTTCAAGTGCTTTGTAATCTTTTGCAAGAATTAAAAAATCGGCATGACGCATTCTAGAAGATAAAGAATAATCTGTTAAAGACATGTATTTTTCGTAAAAACCTAAAGATTTTTTAATATACTCTTCGTAATTTACATTTTTATTATTTGCCCAATAGTAATGAGTTTCTGCTAATTCTCTGTAAACTGGACCATAATTAGGATCAATTTTTATTACTTCATTATAAGATTCTACAGCTTTATCATATTGCTTTGCACCTTTTAACAAAACGCCCAATTGCATTTTAGCTCTAATTAAAGAACTGTCTGTTTGGTATGCACTTCTATAATTAGAATAAGCTTCGTTTTGGTTTTTATCGCCATAAAGTGCGTCACCAAGTGCTAGTTGAACTTGTGCATCGTTAGGATTAGCCAATTTAGCTTTTGTTAATACAGCAATTGCACTTTTAAAATCTGGCTTATCAGCATTCATGTATGCTTTAGCAACATAAATATATTCTTCTACATCTTTCTTTTTTATATCTTTAAGTACCATATCAAATTTTGCTTTGGCACTAGTAATATCATCTTTATTCAAATCTAATTGACCTAAACCAATTGAATTAAATTTTCCACCATCTGGAGATGACAAACCTTTATCAAAATATATTTTGGCAGAATCATCAACTTTTTGAGTCAAATAAATAGTACCTAACAAAAAGGTAGCTTTTCCTGAGCTTTTAGTTTGAATAATACTTTTTAACATTGACTTTGCTTTGTCATACTGTTCAGCATCAATTGCTTTTTTTGCTTGATTCAAATCTTGTGCCTGACTTACTGATGCTACAGCAATCATCGCTAAACTTAAACTTTTTAATGTATTCATCGTTTTACTTTATTTCTTAATTTCTATTTGATTTCTAATAATAATATTTCTGCTTGGTTCACGTATTGGAGCTAATCCAGATTGTAATAAAATTCTTTGTCCTATTTCTCCAGCTATAAATGATGCAAATCCCATTCCTAAACCTTCGTAACCTTGACAATTTATAATATACAAAACGCGTGCCAAAGGATACTTTCTTGTAGCAATGCTCTCTTGAGAAGGATAATTATAATTTCCTTTATCGTCTTTTACATACATAACAGAAATAGTGTCTATATATTGTTTCATTTCTGGTTTAGATTGAGACAACCAATTTAATCCAACAACTCCAATCATTCCATCGTTAGTTGCAATGTGTTTTATAACTTCATCATTAGTGTTAAATGAAAAAATACCATTTCTAGGCAATTCTTTTACGCCAGCTAATTCACAAATAAAACGAACAGAACTAGAATTTGGATTGTCAAAAACCAATCCTTTTATAGTATTTTTTTCTCCTTTTACAAAATTTACAACGTCATCTAAAGTTATTAAAGTATCGTTTACAGATTTTTTTTTAATAAATGTTAAAGCATCAATAGCAAAAGGAGTTACTACAGGATTTATTTTTTTTTGTTTAAAAAAAGCCAATTCATTTTTGTTTAATTTTCTTGATAAAACAATAATATCAGCTTCACCTTTAGACAACGCTATAATACTTTCTTTTTCTGATTTAGAAATTAAATTAATTTTTGCTTTGTATTGTGCTTCAAAAACGGTTTTAAAATCTTCTATAATTGGCACCAAAGTTTCATCAACTAGTAAATTAGTTTTACCAGAAATTATGGTTTCGGCATCATTTTGATCTTTTACAGTTTTATTACAGGCAAAAAAAGTAAAAATCAATATAACAGAAACAATCAATATCGATTTTATGTGACTACTCTTCATCATTATTTGTTTTTAATAATCTTACAAATCGTATAAAAGCATATACTATTAATAAAACACCTAAAGCAATTCTGTATAATAATGGCATTTTATAAGGTAACTTTTCCCAAAAAATAATTGCCAATCCAAATGTTAAATAAATCAAAAAAAACAAAATTCCTATAAACAGAAGAAATCGCTCTTTAAGCGATTTCTTCTTGAAGTTTTCAATTAAATTTGAAAGCATTATTCTTCTGGAGTTTGTATTGTAATAGGAATTACATAAGAACATCTAACTTTTTTACCATTTTGTTCTGCTGGAGTCCAACGTGGCGATTTTCTAAGTACTCTTTCAGCTTCTTTTCCTGTACCAAAACCAATATCTTTTAATACTTTAATATCTGTTAAAGTTCCATCTTTTTCTACTACGAAAGAAATAGTAACTCTACCATTTAAACCTGGTTCATCTGGTGGTGTAAAGGTATTTTTTACAAAATTATAAAACTTTGCAATTCCACCTGGAAACTCTGGTTTTACTTCTAGACCTGCAGAATTATAAATTTTATTATCTTCTTCTACAACATCTGGTTGTTTTGGTCCATCGTCAATTGGTCCAGGTTGTAAATCAGCATCTGGATTACCTTCTATATCTTTTTTACCAAGATTTTGATCTTTTATTTCTTCGATTTTTTTTATTTCTTCTACCACATCATCTGTTTTAGCCACAACTGGTTTCACAAATTTTACAACGTCTTGTTTTGGCGGTGGTGGTGGCGGTGGTTTTAAATCTTCTTTAGGTTTTTCTTCTTTTGGTGGTAATTTGACTGTAGTAACTTTTTGATTAATTGTTTGATCATCAGACGAATCTGGAATTAAACTAATTATTAATGGAGTAGCTACTGCTAAAGAAAAAATAAAAGCACCAATTATAAAAGCACGAATGTTAGTATTGGTGTTTTTTTTACGTAAATCATACGCACCATAACTTTTATTGCGTCCTTCAAAAACAAGTTCTAACCATTTACTATTTAATAAATCTAGTTTCATTTTATATGTTTTATTAAATTATTTAGTAATATCTGCTATTAATGTTTTTTCTTCTGGAGAAAAATCATTTACAATTGCATAAGTATCTACTTTAGAAATTACCATTTCATCTAGTATGTCTACCAGATTTCTATAGTTAGATTTAGATGTTGGTTTTATAATAACTATCAAACCTTTTTTTAAATCGCCAGTTACTTGAGGAACAGATTGTACTCTTTCTAGTAATATTTTTCTAATTCCATCTTTACCATAACTTGTATTTTGAGGTTTTCCATTGGCTTCTGGAGCTTCAAGCAAACCATGATACCATTTTATAGCATTATTTTTACCTAAAATTACCGTTACAGTTCTTCTTTGATCAGTTTTGACTGGAGGAATTGGTTCGTTAGGATCGTCTTTAGCAGGTAAACCCAAAGGCATAGATTGTGGCTTTGAAAGTGATGTAGTCAACATAAAGAAAGTAATCAACAAGAATGCCAAATCTACCATTGCAGTTAAATCTACAGTAGAATTTTGTTTTTTACTTCTTACTTTGCCACCGCCTTTTTTACCACCGCCATCGTCGGTATTTAATTGAGCCATTTTATTATTTTTTTATAAAATTAAATAATTTAGATATTAATTTTTTGGCTTGGCTCTTAAACCAGTAACCAAACTAAAATTATTAATATCTTGATCTTGTAAAATATCCATAATTTTTCTTATTTGTGGATATTCTTGTTGAGCGTCACCTTTAATTGCAAAATTCAACTGACCTCTTTTATCAATTAAATCCATATCTGCATTGGCTTGACGTACTGTGTAAATCCAATCCTTCAATTGGTTGTCTAATGAATCTAGAGGAATTCCTCCTTGTACATTAGTTTTATTTCTATCTGCACTTTTCATTTTAATAATCCTGCTTAAATCCTGCATTGGAGCACCAAACTCTTCAATAAGCGCAAACTGAGCTGATTCTTCTGGAGTAAACGTGGTTCCATATTTACCTGCCATAAGTTCAAGTGTTTGTGCACGAATATCTCTGTCTTTGATGCCCATAAACACCTTGTTTTTATCTGCATCTTTACCAACAGTTAACGTTATTAAACCAGTTTCTGGCAATTTAGTTTGTACTGTTGATGCTGGAGTTACTACTGGCAATGCCTCTGGCTGTTTGGCAGTAGCTGTTAAAATGAAGAAAGTAAGCAAAAGAAAAGCCACATCACACATTGCTGTCATGTCTATTGATGCTGCATTTTTTCTAGTTTTTATTTTTGCCATCTTTTTTTAATTAATTATTTTGATTATAAATCAAAAAAATATTATTTTAAACTTCCTCTTAAACGTCTGTAAGTATTTACAATTGTAGTTCCAGCTTCGTCAATAGAATACGTTAATGTATCAATTTTAGAAGTAAAGAAATTATACATTACAATTGCTAATGCAGAAGTTGCAATACCAGTTGCAGTATTAATAAGTGCTTCAGAAATACCAGTTGCTAATGCAGCTTGATCTGGAGTTCCTGCACTTGCAAGAGCACCAAACGCTTTAATCATACCAGAAACCGTTCCTAATAATCCACCTAATGTTCCTAGTGAAACCAAAGTTGATAAAATAGTCATGTGTTTTTCTAACATTGGCATTTCTAATGTTGTAGCTTCTTCAATTTCTTTGTGAATCATTTCTGACGCTTCTTCACTATTAAATCCTTCTTTTTTTACATCTTGATATTTAACTAATGCCGATTTAATAGCATTTGCTACAGAACCTTGTTGTTTGTCGCAAGCTTCAATTGCATCTTCCATGTTTCCAGATGAGATGTGAGATTGTACTTTTTTCATAAAAGTATCTAAATTTCCTTTTCCACCAGCTTTTGAAATTACTAAAAATCTTTCTAAAGAAAATACTATTACCATTAATAACATTCCTAATAATATTGGAACAATAAATCCACCTCTATAAACCATACCAAGAGTGTTTAAAGGATGTCCTTTATCGATATCGCCACCTTCAAAGTTTGAAGCTGCTCCCATAAGAAACTTCCAAACAAGAGTTCCAACTAAAATACACGCAATAATGATAATTCCGGTAACCATTCCTCCACCGTTTGATCCATTTTCTTTTTTAACGTTTGCCATTTTTCTAAAATTTAATAGTTTTTAATAATTTATACTAATTAGGTTTTTAATAAACTTGAATAGAGCAAATTTAATTTTTTACTTCAAATAAAAAAACTTTTTTTACTTTTTATAACATTCACATTACTCTAAATTACAAATATGTAAACAAAAGACGTGATTAGTAATAATTTAGCATAAAAATTGAAATTATTTTATCTTAAAAAAAATATACTTTTCACTTTATAACGTTATTTTTTATATAATGTTATACACATTTGTTAAAATATAATCTAATTTACAAATTAATTTAACAAAGTTGTTGTTTTAAATTAAAATAATATTCAAAAATGTTATCTTGCGTTTGTTATAATTTACATTTCAATTAAATTTTATGAGCAATAAAGAAAATTTTATAAACTATATTAATGAAGGTTATACTTCTAAAGGTGAAAGCATTCTTCTTGGAGCTGCAATGTTAAATGGAGAACCAATAAGTGAGACAACTGTAAAAATTCCATTAAAAACACTTAACCGTCATGGATTAATTGCAGGTGCAACTGGAACTGGAAAAACCAAAACCATTCAAGTATTGTCTGAACAATTATCATCATTTGGAATTCCGGTTTTAATGATGGACATTAAAGGAGATTTTTCGGGAATTGCTAAAGAAGGTGAAGAAAAATCATTTATAACTGAACGTCATTCTAAAATTAATATTCCGTACAAAACAGTTGCATTTCCTGTAGAGTTAATGACCTTGTCTAGTCAAGATGGAGTTAGATTACGAGCAACAATATCAGAATTTGGTCCAGTTTTGTTTTCGAGAATATTAGATTTAAACGATACACAATCTGGAGTTGTTTCTGTAATTTTTAAATATTGTGACGATAAAAAAATGCC
>JAYVKR010000325.1:0-14367 GCA_043768185.1 Flavobacterium sp. | reverse complement strand
TGGATCTTGTGCTTTACTTTGTAGCGTAAATAAACTTAGTATTATAAATAAAACTATTCTAAATTTAATTTTCATTTTGATTTTATTTTATAAGTACGAAAGTTTGATTTTCATTAATTATTGTACCGTAAAAAGTTTCGGCACTAACTTTAGCATAATAATTACCGTTTTCAGAATTTACATCTTTTATTTTTCCATTCCATCCTATCAATACTTCTCCAGTTTCAGAATATAGTAAAGAACCCCAAGTGTCATAAATATCTAAACGAATATTTTTTAAACCTTTTGAAACAGGTCTTAATGTGTCGTTTACTCCATCAATGTTGTCTGGTGTAAAAGCAGTTGGCATAACTAATAAGTATCCTTTTTCAACTTTTAATGCAAGATTCGAAACGTATACACATCCAAAAGGATATGTTACAGTTTGAGTTACCAAATAATAATCATTTGGAATTAAATAAGTATGAATTGGATTTAACTCATTAGAAAATGTTCCATCTCCAAAATCCCATAAAACAGAAATATAATCTCCAGTAATAGTACTGTTAAATTGAATTGGATCAAGTATTGAATAGATGCCATAACTTGTAAAACCTATTGAATTTTGAGTAAAAGTTGGATTTCCTAAAACTGGAAGTAAAACATTTAATGAATAATTTGAAGAACAACCAATTGCATCTGTAGCTGTTAAAGTAACCAAACCATTTTGAGTTGTTGTCATAATTTCATTATTTGAACCACTTACAGTTCCGCTTGACCAATTAAATTGAAAAGGTGGAACGCCACCAGAAACTTGTGCGGTAAAATTTTGAGTAACAGAATTAGTTGCACAGTTAGCAACTGTTGTTGTTGCAACAGTTATTACAATTGGAGATGGTCTAGTTATGCTGTATTGAGACAATTTAGTACAACCTCTAGAATCAGTTACTGTTACAGAATAATTTCCTGCTGGAATATTTGTTAAATCTTCTGTAGTTGTTCCATTATTCCATACATAATTAAATGGTGGAGTTCCGCCAGAAACTAAAAGATTTATAGAACAACTATTAGCATTGTTACAATCTAAAGCGTTTGTAGTATTGGCAGTTAAAACTAAAAGTTGTGGTTCTATTATTGTGAAAGTTCTTGATATTGTGCAAGGTTTAGAATCTGTTATAATTACGGAATAAGTTCCTGCACTTAAATTATTTCTGGTTATTCCTGCTGGACTTCCATCGCTCCAAACTAAATTCACTGGTGCAATTCCTCCAACAAAATTTAACACAATACTTCCATCATTTGCACCAAAACAAGAAATATTTGTTACTACTGGATTTACATCAAAAATTGGTGGACTTGGAATATTTACTGTTAATGATTTTATACATCCAAGATTATCTGTAATGGTAATTGTATAATTGCCAGGTGAAAGATTATTTTGATTTAATCCTACTGCTAAATTGCTCCACTGAATCTGATAAGGTGCATTTCCTCCAGAAATTGTTGTATTAATTGTTGCATCATTATCACCATAACATTCTATTGGAGTAGTGGTTGCTGTAATTATAATTTCAGTAGATTGTGTAATTGTTACGGATAAATTTTTTGTACATCCTAAATTATCAGTTACAACTAAATTATAAGTTCCTGCAAGTAATACAGTAAGATTTTGACTAGAACTTGTATAACCATTTGTACCAGTCCAAGAATAAGTATAACTAAAAATTCCAGGCGAAGTTTCTATTGGTGTTCCGCCAGTTGTACTAATTGTAATTGCTCCTGTAGCAAAACCATAGCAATCAACATTAGTTTGACTAAAAAGATTTACAGATAAAATTGGAGGTTCTGTAATAGTAAAGGTTAGTGTTTTTGGAGGACAATTATTAGCATCAGTAACAGAAACTATATATGTTGCAGGACTTAAATTATTAATATCTTCTGTAGTTGCAAAGTTAGTTCCGTTTTTTGTCCAAACATAAGAATAAGTTCCAGTTCCACCAGTTACAGAAATTGAAATGGCTCCATTATTACTTCCAAAACAAGTTATATTATTATTTACATCAGCTGTTAAAATCATTTCTAAAGGTTCAGTAATGGTATAATTATTAGAAATAGGACAACCACCAGCATCAGTTATAGAAAGAGTATAAAGTCCAGGAATTAAATTAGAAATAGTTGATTGATTAGATGTATAAGAGTTTGGACCAGTCCAAATAATTGTATATGGAGGATTCGTTGAAAATGGAATTCCGCCAGTAATATTGGTTGAAATACTTCCATTATTTATTCCATAACAAGTGCTGTTTGTAACAACTGCGTTCGGATTAGTAGCAGGATTAATAGTAATAATTACAGTAAAATCTGTACCAATACAATTTCCAGATTTGGGAGTAATTGTATAAGTTACAGTTGCAGGAGAAGTAGTTGTGTTTATAAGTGTTTGACTTATAGAATTTTGTGGTACATTTTGAGATGAACTTCCAGTTATAGCACCTATTGGATTTATTGTAGGTGTTGACCAAATGTAAGTTGTACTTGCAGGAACTATATTAGAACCAGAATTTATTGGAATAATAGTGAATGTTGAATTACTACAAATTATTAAGTTTTGTGATGCAATAACAGGAACTTGTTCTATAGTTACTGTTGCAGTATTTGATGTAATTATTTCGCAACCACCAGATAATGATGGGAAAGATATTTGACAATAATAATAAAATATTCCTGCTAATGTTGAAGGTGGATTGTATGTTGCAGTATTTTCGTTATTAATTATTGCACCGTCAACATTTGAATTTATTGTATTACTATACCATTGATAAGTTGGAGTTCCAACGCCATTTATATAGTTTACACTTAATAAAATAGGGTTGTTACCCAAACAAACCGTACTTGAAATTGGATTGTCAGAAATTGTTGGAGCAACATTTATTATTATTTCTGACGTTTGGGATGTTACATTACAGCCAATTCCGTTAGGTTGAGTAATTTCGCAATAATAATAAATTGTACCAGCATTGGTTGTTGATGGTGTGAAAGTTGCATTTATTTCTCCATTTAAAATTATACCATTTGTTATAGAATTAATTGTATTGCTATACCATTGGTAATTATAAATTCCAATTCCGCCAGCAGCAGAAACTGTTAAATTTAAAGGTATTGCATTTTGACAAAGTGTTTGAGAGGCAATAGGTTGTGATGATATAATTGGATCATTTATTACATTTATTTCTGCAACTGCACTAGTTATATTTCCGCAACCGTTTCCACTAAAGCTAACAATAACATAGTAATAAAAAGTTCCAGCTGTTAAATTAATTGGTGGCAAATAATTATTAGAATTCGTTCCTACAGTACTTCCTCCTGATGTAGAATTAATTGAATTACTATACCATTGATAAGTTGGAGTTCCAGTTCCATTAATAAAAGAAACCGATAATGGCGTTGCAATAGTTCCGCCTACACAAATAGTTTGGGTTGCCATAGGTTGCACATTAATTGTACTTTGCTCATTTATAGTTACAACTGCAACATAAGTATAAATATTGGAACAACTTCCTATCAAATTTGGAAACGATACAATACAATAGTAATAAATTACGCCAACAATATTAGAAGGCGGAACAAATATTGAATTGGTTGCATCAGGAATAGAATCTCCACCACTTGTACTATTTATTATATTAGAATACCATTGAAAAGTTGGACTTCCAACACCATTACTGTACGTAAAAGATAATGTAGTTGGTGTTCCATCTTGGCAAACTGTACTTGAAATAGGTTGATTTACTATAGTTGGCGAAGTATTTATAATTACTGTTGATGAATTACTCATTACAGAACAAGCAACACCAACTTGTGTAATTTCGCAATAATAATAATAAGTTCCAACACTATTTGTTAGAGGTGTATAACTTGATGCATTTGTTCCAACAGGAGTTCCACCAGATGTTGTAGCTGTAGTAGTTTGATACCATTGATAGGAATTAGTTCCAATTCCTCCAGAAATTGTAACAGATAAAGCAGTTGGTGTTTCGTTTTGACAAAGTGTTTGTGTTAAATAAGGTTGTGTTGTTACTAAAGGATCATCAACAACTATTACTTGTGCAAAGTCACTTGTTATATCGCTACAACCATTTCCACTAAAACTTATTTTAACATAATAATAAAAAGTTCCAGCTGTTAAATAAGTTGGTGGCAAATAATTATTAGAGTTCGTTCCAACAGCAGTTGCTCCAGATGTAGAATTAATTGAATTACTAAACCAATGATAAGTTGGAGTACCTGTTCCATTATTATAAGAAACCAATAATGGATTTAAAATTGAACCACCAACACAAATACTCTGATTTGATATTGGTTGTAAATTTATAGTTGGCGAAGCATTAACAGTAACAATTGCCGATTGTGAAATGGTATTTAAGCAAGATGTTGCATTAGAATCTTGAACATTTATTAAATTATAAGTATATATTCCCAAAGCATTGGTTGGCGCGTTTAATGTAGCACTATTTCCACTTAATGTTGCAATAGTTTGATTGGTTCCGCCGTTTATATTATAAGTAAAAGTATAAGGTGCATTTCCTGCAGAACCTGTAAAAGTAATTGGAGGATTTGTAGCATTTAAACAAACATCAATAGTTCCTGTAATAGTTCCTGTTGGACTTGGGTTCACTCTAATTGTAAAAGTCTGATTAGTTCCAGTACAACCAACTCCACCATTTGTAAAAGTTGGAATAATTGTTATTGTAGCAATTAATGGAATTGAACCAATATTTGTTGCATTAATACTTGGTATTGAACCAATACCACTTCCTGCCAAACCAATTGTTGTATTAGAATTCGTCCAAGTATAAGATGTAGTTCCTCCAGAATTATTAGTTGTAAAAACTATTGATGGAATTGAATTTCCATTGCATACATCTATCGAATTTATTGTATTAACTTGTGCAGAAGGATTTACTGTTATCGTAAAATTTTGTGGCATTCCATTACAAATTAAGCTTCCATTTGTAAAAGTAGGAGTTACAGAAATTAAAGCTACTACAGGAATTGAACTAGAATTTGTAGCTGTAAAAGATGGAATATTTTCAGTTCCAGAAGAAGCTAAACCAATGCTTGAGGAACTATTTGTCCAAGAATAAGTTGTTGTTCCTCCACTATTGGAACTAGAAAATAATATTGTTGGCGAAGTAGATCCATTACAAATAACTCTATTTAAAACTGAATTTACATTTGCATTAGGCGAAACAGAAATTATAAATTGTTTCGTATTTCCTGAACATGTTGTTGTGCCAGACATATAAGATGGTGTTACAGTAATTGTAGAAGTAACAACTGTATTTCCAGTATTTGTTGCTGTAAATGACGGAATATCGCCAGTTCCATTTGCACTTAATCCGATTGAGGTATTAGAATTTATCCATGAATAACTAGTAGTTCCTATACTATTTTGAGTTGTAAATTGCGTTACAGGAATCGTACTTCCATTACAAACAGAAATTGGACTAAGTTGATTTACTTGTGCTGATGGATTTATTGTAATAGTAAAAGTTGTAGAACCTCCAACACAACTAGAATTTCCATTAGTGTATATTGGTGTAACAGTAATGGTTGCGATAATAGGATTTGAGGTAGAATTAATTGCAGTAAAATTGATATTCCCTGTTCCATTTCCTGCCAAACCTATTCCGGTAGAATCATTGGTCCAATTATAAACAGTTGATCCTGAACCAGTATTTGATGTTGAAAAATTAGTTACAACAACATTAGAATTACATTTTATTAAATTACTAGGTTGGTTTACTTGTCCTGTAGGATTTACAGTTATTATAAACGTTCTAGAAACTCCACTACATACTGCACTTCCTCCAGAAAATGAAGGTGTTACGGTGATAGTTGCAGTTATTGGGTTGCTAGTTAAATTTGTTGCTGTAAAACTTGGAAGATTTCCGTTTCCTGATGTGGCAAGTCCAATGGAAATATTAGAATTTGTCCAAGAAAATGTAGTTCCACTTGGATTAGTTGTACTAAAATTAATTGGACTAGTTACCGTTGTGTTACAATATGAAATTGAATTGGGTTGATTAACTTGTGCAGCAGGATTTACTGTAACAACATAATTTACAATTGTACCAACACAACTTCCAATTTTTGGAGTAATAGCATAAGTTACAGTTCCAACAGTAGTACCACTGGTAGAAATAGTTTGAACTGGAATAGTATTAGTTCCAGAAGGCGTAAATCCAGAAATTCCAGCAGTTGCGGTAGCTGTCCAAATAAAAGTAGCATTTGCAGGATTGGCTGTTAAATTTACAAGAGCAGTTTGTGTGCCAGAACATATTGTTTGACTTAAACTTGTGTTTGTAATTATAGGTGATTCATTTACTGTAAAACTTTGCGTTGCAGTATTAGATGCGCCGCATTCGTTGGTAACAATAAGTGAAACTTGATATGTTCCAGTTGTTGAGTAGTTAATTGTTCCAGGATTTAACGTCGTTGAAGTACTTGGATTTCCGCTTGGAAAACTCCAAGCATAAGTTAACGCATTTGATGGTTGCACACATGCTGGAACAGTTGCAATAGGAGTTATAGTTGCAGTTCCACAAGAATTATTTATTGGTGCAATAGAAACTGCTGGAGGTTTTTTTATCGTTACAGTTTGCATAGTATTAAAACTACCGCAAGAATTGGTAACGGTTAATTTAATTGCATAATTTCCTGCTTCTGTAAAATTATAGGTTGCGTTAGCTGTTGTTTGAGTTGCAATTGCTGGAATACTTGTTCCACAATTTGCTGGTGTGTATGTAACTTGCCAAAGGTAAGTTGGAGTTGTACACGTATTAGTAATATTGGTAGTATTAGTTGCAGTAACTGTTAAAGGAGTACAACCAGCAGTTGTGTTTAGATTGAAAGTTGGTGTTAATGAAGGTTCAATGCAGATGGTTTTAATTATACTTCTTATATCACAACTATTTCCAATGTAAAGCGTTATTGAATAATTTCCAATAGTATTAAAGTTTATTGTTGGAGAATTAGTACCATTTGACCAACTATCAATATCATTTGGATTTCCACCATTGTTTCCCAACCCAGAAGCTGTCCATCCAGAAGCTGGAGAAATTACCCAATAAAGAGATGGAGGAGAAACACAACCATTTTGTCCAATTATTGAGCCAGGATTTGAAGTATTTAAAACAGAAATTGGAGTATTTACACAACCAGGATTTGGTAAAATAGTGAAATTTGGAGCTGGTGGTGTACTTATAATTATTGGACCAACTGTAGTTAATGCTGGTGGAAAACAAGGATTTGTAATAGTCATAGATGCAACAAATGAGTTAGGAATAGAACCTGTCCCAGTTGGGTTATTACCACAAGATGAAGTAGTGTAAGTATGCGATACAGAAGATGGTGCATTTGGGTGAATATAAGTTAAAGATTGTCCATCACCAAAATCTATAATATATTGTGTACCTGGAACATTTTCTGGTGGTGCAATTATCGGAAAGATAATTGTTTTAGGACTACAGCCAGAAAGATTACCAGGATTTCCAAGTGATCCTGATGGAGTATTTCCGACAAATATTCCATAATTTTTTGAATATGTACAACCTTGATTAGTTGTTAATGACATAGTTAATGTGTAAAAACCTTGATTATAAGTGTGTGTTAAATTTGAAGTAAAATTTGGAAGATTTACTATTGGAGATGAATCACCCCAATTTAAAGTATAAGAAGTAACTTGATTCTGATTTAAAGTTTGATTTATTATGTTTATTACTCCTGTTGTACTATTTATGCATCTTGTAAAATATGTTAAATTTTGAAAAATTGTCGTATTTGTTGTTCCATTAGCACCTAAAATAGGTTCAATTTTTGGATAAACCGTAACGCTAATTGGCGTTGAAGTTGAAATACAACCATTAGAATTTGTTACAGATAAACTATAATTGCCACTATTAACTGCTGAATAATTTGTAGAAGTTGCATTTGGAATATTTACACCATTTAAATTCCATTGATAAGTTAAACCAGAATTATTAGATGTTGAAATTAAAACATTATTTCCTTCACAAAAAGTTGTAACTCCATTACTTGTAATTGTTGGTTGTGTTGGTAGTGCATTTATAACTACCGAGGCAGAACCAGTTTGATTTTGAGTACCAGAACTATCAGAAACACTTACCAAATTATAAATAAATGTTCCAGCAATATTAGTTGGTGCAGTAACTGTAACACTTGACCCAGAAGTAGTAACAGCTGTTGAATTTGTTCCACCATTAATAATATAAGTAAAAGTATAAGGTGCTGTTCCATTAGCTCCAGTAAAAGTTATTACAGGATTAGTTGCGTTTAAACAAACTGTTGTGCCACCAGTAATTGTGGCTGTTGGTAGTAACGCATTGTTAGAAAATGCCAATGCGCAATAAAAAAATGTTACAATTACTAAGTAAAGTTGTTTCATTATAGTTGCATTTTTTTTAGTTAAAAAGATTCAAAAATACCTTGTTAATTTTTTTAAAACATATGTATTAATACGTATTTATAAACTTTAACACAGATGTAAATTTATTATTACATCTGTATTAAAAATTAATTTATTTATAAGAATATTGTAAATTTTTAATTCTATTCACAAACATATTTAAAAACAGCACTCATTATAGATCCAGGAACTACTTTAATATCGTAAGTATCAATATCTAGATTATTTTTTACATTACCATTTTTATAATAGGTTATAGATTCTCCTAAGTCATAAGTAAAATCTCCACATTTAATAGTAGTGTAAGTTAAATTATAACCTCCACCAACTTTTATTAATTTGCCACTTTTGTTTTTTATGGTTTTTATTGGTTCAATTTTTTTAACCCAAATTTCAGTTGCATAATCACTGGTTTTTTGAATTAAAACATAATATTCTTCACCGTCGTTTGTAGATCCAACTAATGTAAATTCATCTGTTTGAGCAAAAGATGTGTTTAAAAAAATAAAAAATAATATAAAAGTGAAATAGTTAATTTTCATTTGAATTAATTTAAGCGTTAATATTTTACATTCTAGACAAAATCTCTTTTTTAGTAGTATCAAATTCTTCTTGAGTAAGAATTCCATTATCTAACATAGATTTCAATTTTGTTAATTTTTCCATTGGATCTTCACTATTTGTAGTTTGAGTATTTGTTGTTGGTGTATTAATTGTAATTCCGCCACCAGCAACTGCTCGTTTATCTTCAAGATCTCTTTGTCTTCTTTCTTCTCTTTTTTGTTCTTCCATTTCTTGCGCAAATCGATATAATTTTCGTGCTTGCGCTTTAGGAATATCTTCCATACTATCTTTTTGTCCTGTAATAGTTTTAATTGTAATTGTTGCGCCAAAAACACCTTCTTTAGAATGTACATCGGCAATATTAAGCCAAGAATAATCTTTAAATTCAAGAGTTAAACCAAATGATTTTGGACGAATTATTATTACTCTTTTATTAGTTAGCGCAATACAATCTGGTGAAAAATTTACACCAAGTGTTTTCTTTTGTACTGCTATGTATTGCACTTCTTCATTACTTGTGCAATAATCTTGCACTTTAGGTAATACCTTTTCAATAACTTTTGCGTCTTGTTCTTCGCTAATTAAATCTTTAATTGATAACATAATTTTGTTTTTAAATTTTATACTATTTTGTTTTAATTTATTATTTTTTATACTTCAACCGCATCAAAGTTGTAATTATTTCTAACATTAGAAAAGTAAAAATCTTCAATATCTTGTGCTTTCATTAACGAAACATATTCGTCTATTGGCACGTTGTAATAATGGTGAACGGCATTTAAATTAAATTCTATTTCTAGAATTTCGGTTACTTCATCATAACCAACTTCTTGAATGTTGTCTGTGTTTATTGGAAATCTTTTCATAGTAGGTTTTATAATTTTGGTTAATTAGATTTTTTTATAATATAAATTTCAATTAAAATTAGGTTGGCATTTACTTTAAGCTTTAGGCATATTACTTTAAGGTTTGTGCCAACCTAATAATATATAATTAATTATTTTTTCTTATCATTAATTGTATTCTGCTTAGTTTCAAGAATATTTACTGTACTTGGTCTTATATTTAAAAACTTTAAATCTTTTTCTTCTATTGGTCTAAAGTTTTTATAATAAGCTAGCCAACCAGTAACTGTTAATTCTGTTCGACCATTAGTCGAAATTGTTTGAAATTTTGGTTCAACTAAGATGTCGGCATTATTTTCATTCAATAATTCTCTAATAACATCATCTTTAGCTGTTTCAAGTGAAACTGCTGTTTTTACTTTAATTGTTTTAGAAGATTTTTGTTGATTAACTTCTAAGTCTGCAATTACTGGTTTGTAAATTACTCCATCACCAACAATATCTATTGATTTGGCTGTCCCAGATTTTAAAGTTGTGCATGAAATATTTGTTACTATTACTAGCAAGAAAAAAAGTAATTTTTTCATTTTATTTAAGTTTAAATTATCTGCCAAACTTAAACCCAATAAATAGGTATATCTTACGGAAAACCGTAAAACACGAAAAAAAAGTAAAAAAAAGTAAATTTTGGGTCGTTAAGCGATTCCCATATCCTTCGCGATGGCTATTAAATGCACGGTATTCTTGGCTTTAAAGTAGTCCTTGAGTTTACCTAATCTTTTTTCAATTGCACTTTTACTACTAGGTTTAATGTCTAGTTGTTTAAAGATGGTTTCTATTTCTTCTTGTGGCGTACCTAGTGCGAGTTGACGAATTAATTCTACATCAAAATTGTCTATTTCGTGTACCACTTTGTCTTGTAGAATGCTTGCTAATTGTGGCGAAATGTATTTTTGATCTTCAACTACTACTGTTTTTACAGCTGTTTTTAACTCTGATATGCTTTTTCTGCCTTTATTTACAAAAGCATCTATGTTTGAATGTTCAAATAGTGCTTTTATTCTAAAACTTTTATCTTCTACAGAATAGACAACTATTTTTAATGTAGGTTGAATTTTTCTTATTTCATTAATCAACGCTTCTGCAGTATACATTTTTACCTTTCTATGATCTGCAGTGAATGATAAATCGGTAACCAATAAATCAAAAGGATTATTGTCTAAAAGTGCCTTTTTAACTTTTAATAATGCATCATCACAGTATTTGGAATGCTGAATTTCTTTAATTTTTAACGATTTTAAAGTTTCATTTACTGTAATGGATATACTGTCTAAATCTTCGGCTATTAAAACTTTTTTAAACATAGATTTTTAATTTATTTGGGCGCAATTAACGTGGCTTTAAATCCTTTATTAATTTCGGTTTCAAATGTAATGCTTCCTTTTACACCTTTTATACGGTTTTCCACATTTAGCAATCCGTTTTTAAATTTTAACATTTCGGCACTACCAATTCCGTTGTCTTTATAAGTAATTTCAATGGTGCTTAATTTACTGTCAAACCCAATGATTACTAGACTACATTGGCTGTGTTTTTTCATATTTACTAGTAATTCTTGCACTACTCTAAAAATAGAAATTTTAACATCTTTTTTTAAACTTTCCCAATTAATAGCATTTATGTTTTGAATAATTACATTTACTTTATCAGAATTATAACTAGAAATCATAGACGTTAAATTTTCTTGAAATTCAATTCCAGTATCAATATCGCTATTTTCTTTGGCAATATTTCTTGTTCTGGCATAAATGGTATCTAAAGAATCTAACAAAAATTCTTTATTTTCATTAGATGTTAAATCTTGATTTTCTGCGAATATCATTGCGTTATAAACATCATTAGCCAGTTCATCGTGCAGTTTTTTAGAAATTCTAGTTTCTGTTTGATAAGCAATTTTTTGAAGTTTTTGTTTATTTCTTGATTTGTAAAGAAAATATAAAAGAATTCCAACTAAAATTAGTAATCCAACTAATGCATACAATAACGAATTTTGATTTTTATATTTTACAGCTTCTGTAGTGGCTTTTTTACTGTCATATTTTATCTTAGAAAACTCATTTTTAGCAATTTGTCTTACTTTGTTTATACTATCAGAAATTTTAAATTGTAACTGAGACAATTTTTTAATTTGGTTAGCATCGCTAGAAGCTATCAAATATTTTAATGCTAAAATTCTATCATTTGGAACGTTATTTATTGTTGCAATTTTATATGCTTTATCAGCAAATAAGTAAGCTAAATTTGAATTAGAATTTTGATAATATTCAGACAAATGAATTAATGAAGAAGTGCTATCATAATCTAATTTTAAACTATCTCTTATATGTAAGGATTGATTTAATAATGAAATTGCTTTTGGATTTTTTAACGTATAATAAGTGTAACCTAAATTATCAAGTAGTCTAGCAAAATTTGCTTTGTCGTTTTTTACAGAATCATTTTGAAGTACATTTTCTAATGTTATTTTTGCATTAAAGAATTTTTTGGCTTCCATGTAAGCATAGGCAATATTGTTTTTATTAACACATTTTTCCGTTTCACTTTTTGAAAGGTTTAAGCAGAGATTATTGTATTTCAATGCATTTTTATAATCAAATTGTTCCAAATAATTTAGTGCAAGCAAATTGTAAATACTTGAAATATTTTCATATTCTGGGTAAATTTTTAAAGCTTCAGTTGCAGATTCTTCGCTTCCTGCAAAATCACATTGTATTTGTTGAATGTATGACATATAATAAAGCACATAAACTATTTTTTCTTTTTCGTTACTATTGTATACTAATTTGGCTTTATTAAAATTATAAAATGCACTATCGTACTGACTCTTATTAAAATATAATATTGCTTTTTCTCTTATTATATCTCCTTTTTTAGAATTTTCTGAAACTTGTTTTTTATCATCACAAGAAAATAGTAAACAACATAGTAATACTAAAAAAATAAAATTCGGAAAACGAAATTTTGTGTGTTTCATTTTCCGAAAATATTAAATTTAATTTGAATAAAAAATAAAACTTTAATAAAACCATTAAGGCATTAAGGTTCATTAAGATTTTAGCTTCTTAATTTTCTTAAATGTCTTAATGGTTTAGAAATAAAATGGAATTATGGTTTTGGTAATGGTGGTGGAATAGGTCCACCTTGTCCACCAATTCCATAAGATTGATTCACTTTCAACGATTTAGAAAAGTCAATTTTAACAATTTCACTTCTTTTTTCGTTAGAAGAATTTTTTAAATTTGAATCTTTGCTGCACGAAACTGCAACACTTGCAACTGCCACTAAGGCAATAAAAAATAAGTTTTTCATATTAAATGATTTTAAAAATTAAACATAATTGTGGCTCTTCAGGATTATCCTAAAGTGAGCATTAACAGAATTTACTGTTGGTTTTTGTGAGTACTCAATGCAATTGTGGGAAGAGAAGCGTGCTGAAACAAAACCTTTTAAATAGTCTTCCCAACTAAAAAATTGGTTTTGTACAGCAACACTTTTTAGAACTAGTTTTGTACATTTGTTCCTATCGCGAAATAGTTCAAGAACTAATTCTGAGGCAAAGGAATGTGGTTTTTGGATGAGTGTTTATGCGGAATTCCGGTAATTCCTAGCATTCCTAAAGATTCCTAAAAAAATCCTAATATGAGTATAAATCACAATTGGCTTGAAGAATATAAAAAAGCAATTAGAGCAAAATATGAAGTTGAAAAAAGTGGAGTTTATTCAAGTTTTTTATTAATTCCATCAAGAGCACAATTAAGAAAATTGTGTGTTGAACGCTTTAAAGAAAATTTAAATTCAGATGATTTAATAAGTTTTAAATTGTTTTTTGGATTTGAATTTGCATCTGATAATTTGAATAAATTAAAAACACAAACAGATAAATTTAGACCATTAGAAACTTTTTTAAAAGGCGAAACTGAATTGACTGATTTAGAAGGATTGAATATAGCTGCAATTCTTGTAAATTTTAATCCAAGACCTTTTAATAAATTCAATAAATCTGACTTTTCTGTATTTGAAGATAATTTTAAAGAAGATATAAAAACTACTATTCCACTGCAAAAAGAGTTTAAAATAAATTCGTTTTCTGCTGCGGCAAATACTGGAATGAGTAGTAAAAAAACTAATAATAAGTCTAATAATAAAAAAGCAGGAATAGTTGCTTTGATTTTAACAGGTTTATTTTCTGTAGGTTATACTACTAAAAATATGTTTTTTAAAGAAAAAGAATGCATGCAATGGAAAGAAAATCATTATGAGTTGGTAGATTGTAAAAGCGACAATATAATTTTAACAAACAATTGCAAACCAGAACCTTATAATAAAGATGAGTTTGCCAGAAAAAAATTAAAAGTTTGCGATACAACCACTTTTTTTAAAGCAGATAAACCAATAGTTTGGTATTGTAAAAAAAATAATTCAGTTTGTTTT
>JAYVKR010000324.1:0-2165 GCA_043768185.1 Flavobacterium sp. | reverse complement strand
AGTTGAAAACCAATTTTTGTTTGGTTTGCATTGGCATATCCTGTAATGGCGATGTAATATAAAATTAATGAAAATAAGAGATAAAACCACCAACCACCAACATAATTTGTGTATTGTGGAAATATATTAAAGAAAATTTCGGTAACTATTTTAAGCAAAAGCATTCCTAAAAAGGCAAAAAGATAGTTGCGAATCCAAAGATATAAAACACTATCTGCATTACTGATTATTTGTACTATAAGTTTTTTATAACTAGAATAATATTTAATACTTAAAAGGAAGTAAATAAACATTGAAATAAAACCAGAATATTGATACCATTCATCAAAATCTTTGTCCATTCCGTTATCATAAAAATATGGTTTTTTTATAATAAACGCATCATATACAAACATTCCAATAACATATACTAGATAAATTAAACCAGGAATTAAGTGCAAAAATTTCTCTTTAGTAAACTTAAAAGCTGGATTTAAAAGACTTTGCGTATAAAAGTAAATGATTGGTCCAAGAAAAAATAAATGCTGAAACGGCATGTAAAACATAATATTCCGATACGGTTGATTATCATACCAACCTGCAAAACCCAACATCCAAGGCGCAACATATAGACTGCATAAAAACACAAATAAACTTAACCAATAATTAGATTTATTATCAGATAAAACGCCTTTTTTTAAAAGCAATAAACTGTAAATTAATCCTTGCGAAAAAGTAATTAGTAGAAGAGAAGAATAAAAATTAAAGTCATAATGCATACACAAATGTACCAAAAAAAATAGTACAAAATATTAGAATTATTAAAACTAAATAAAATTTTAAATAAGATATAACTTACAAATTAATACATTTAGAGTATACTTGTAGAATTTTGTTTACATATTTTAAATTAATAATAAATAATTCATATAAATACATTTAATTTGTAAATTATTAAGTCTTTAACTTACAATATTAAAAATGAATTTTAAGATATTTATTATATTATTTTTAGCTCTAATAAGTAATACAATATATTCGCAAAAAACAATTCAACCAGGTTCTGTTGTTATTAACATGGGAATTGTTCCTCAAACTATTGCAAATGGTTTAAAACCTTATGGATTAGTTTACAATTTACTTGATGTACAAAAAGTACCAGTTTTATGGTGTATTAATTCAACTAAGGTTAAGGATGGTCCAGATTTTACAGTAGACGGAATAAGTTTTAGAGGTGGAACTTTCGTTATTGAAGCTGGGTTTGCCAATTTTCCTAATGTGCAAACTGCTATTAATAGTTTTGTTGCTTTAGGTGTTGTAAAATATGTAACATTAACTCCAGTTACTGTTCCTGTTTATAAAGAATTAGCCGAGTTTCCAAACTGGGTTTTAGATACTGATAATGGTAATATTGCTCAAGCTTATTTAGTGAATGCAAGTTTGCCAGCAACATCTTATAGACAAGCATTACCAACTGCATTAAACAGTTGCGATGATTTATTTATACTTCCTCATGCCGATCCTACTTGGGTTAATCATGGTTTACCACTTTTAAATTGGAATGCACCAATTGCCAATGGCGGAAATGCAGGATGGATTTGGTCTGCGTGTCATGCTGTTAGTGTTTTAGAAAATTTAGGAAACACATTTCCTGGTGCTACACTAAGAACTAATTTTTTATCTAATAATGGATTGTGGAAGTATGCCAATAATGCTGGTGCAGGATTTGATAATACTGTAACAGGTGCAATTAATCCTCTTCATAATAATACACAAGTATTTCCTTTTAACAATCCACCATTATATCCAACTGATCCAATAATGCAATACATGGGTTTAAGTGATAATGCACACAATGCAGGTTCAGAACGAATTTATGTACCCACAAATGGTTGGCGTTCTACTACCAAAGTTGCTGTTTTTGACCCAGGACATATAAGTTTTCCGTTAGCAATTTTTCCAGACCAAGTTGCAATAATTGCATACGGTTATGCATTTGGAAATACAAGTAGAGGTAAAGTAATGTACGAAGCAGGACATGATCATGACAATGGTACAGTAGCAGAAAATGTAGCTGCCCAAAGAGCTTTTTTAAATTTTTCTTTTGACGCACCAGCAGGAAAAGCTCCAATTATTACTACCAACATTGCCAATCCTACAACATTAGACAGTGGATCTACATTTGC
>JAYVKR010000323.1:0-3854 GCA_043768185.1 Flavobacterium sp. | reverse complement strand
CCAAATCTGTTTTTTAAACTTCGTAATATTCTGTAAACGTGATTTCTATCGCCTTCAAATTGTAAAACAGTATCGACCATGTGTTCTAAAATTTTTGGTCCAGCAATACTTCCGTCTTTAGTAATATGACCAATTAAAATTACAGGAACATTACTTTCTTTGGCAAATTTTATCAATTCTGCTGTACATTCTCTAATTTGAGAAATACTTCCAGGTGATGATTCAATATAATCAGTATGAAGTGTTTGAATGGAATCTATAATTACAATTTCTGGCTCAATTTCTTGAATTTGACGAAAAATATTTTGCGTTTTGGTTTCGGTAAGAATATAACAATTATCTCCGTTTGGAGTAATTCTTTCAGCACGCATTTTTATCTGTTTCTGACTTTCTTCTCCAGATACATAAAGTGTTTTATAGGGTAATTTTAAAGAAATTTGAAGTAAAAGTGTACTTTTTCCAATGCCAGGTTCGCCACCAAGAAGTATTAAAGAACCAGGCACAATGCCACCACCAAGAACTCTGTTTAGTTCGCCATCAACTGTATCCATTCGTACTTCTAGCGCTGAATCTATTTGTGCTATTTTTAATGGTTTGCTAGCTTTTTTAACTTCGCTAGTTGTGGGTTTCCAACTTGCCTTTTCTTCTTTTTCTATAACTTCTTCTACAATGGTATTCCATTCTTTGCATGAATTGCATTGTCCTTGCCAACGAGCATATTGCGCACCACAATTTTGACAGAAAAAAGAAGTTTTAACTTTGGCCATTTTATGCTGAACTTGTTTTAGTTTCTATTTATGCTGAATTCAGTTCAGCATCTTATGTTTATGCTGAATTCAGTTCAGCATCTTATGTTTATGCTGTACTTGTTTCAGTATTTATTTTTTTATTTGTAATCTAAGTTCATCTGCTTTTTTTAACATCATATCTTTTGTTAAACTTCCAATTTCTTCCATTTGAAATGCATTTTGATACGTTTTAGAAGCTCTTTTAAAATCGCCAGTATTTTCATAATACATTGCCAAATGATAATCACCAAGCATGGTTTTAGGATACATTTTATTAGAAAGTTGCGATAATTGTTCAAATTCATTATATGCTTTGTTTTTTAAAATTGCAGCTTCAATTGCTTTAAAATCGTTGTAACGAATGTTCATTTTCATTCCCATTGCTTTTTCTAAAATATCATATTTAGCGGTTAAATAATCAACATAACCAGATGGTAGTTTTACGATTTTTTCTTGAAATTCTGATGTAGATATTGGTTGATAGGCAGCAAAAAATTGATACAATGCATTTGGAATTGAATGTAAAACCAATGAATAATGTGATGCACCTTTTATTTCGTCATATAAATAATTAAGATTTTCATTTTTTATAGTTTTTATATTTTCATCAAGAATTTTAATTTTTTCTTTCATTTTTTTAATATCGCCATCAGCAGATGATTGATAGTAAAAAATATTCTTTTTTATTGCGGATAATCTGTCGGCAACAACATTTTCCATTTCTAATGGTAATTCTGGACTTAAAGAAATGTAGGCATTAAATAATGGATCATCTTTGTATAAAAAGTAATTTATAAAACCTGCGGTAACATCGTGACCAGCAATAATTTTGAATGGAGAAATTCTATATTTAGTTTGCAAATAAGGTAATAATTCGCCTCCAATAAATTCGAAAAACTTAGAACCTTTAGTATCTGGCAAACCAGTTTCTTTATCTACAGAACAATCATCAAAACGTTCATTATCTTTGTTTTGAGTTATTCCAACAATAATAACTTCTGGTAAATCGTCCCAATAATTGCCATAACTTAACGCGCCTTGAAAAGCATCAAATAAATAATCGCCATCTAATAAAACTATAACAGGAAATGTTTTTTTAGCATCTTTATCATAAGATGGAGGAAGTGAAATGGTTAGTTCTCTATATTTATCGAGTTTTCTAGACAAAATACTGTCTTTAGTTTTTTGTGAAAATCCAAAGGAAGTAAAAAGAATAAGTACTAAAAGGTATACTTTTTTCATAATTTATTAAGGTTTGATTTAATTAAAGAAGCGATTCTAAAATCTAGCAATATAACAAATTATTTTCTATTAAATATAGGTAAAAATAAAAACGATAATCCGCCAAGAAGAATTGTTAAAGCTGTTTGAGAAGTCCATACAAGCCAGCCAAAAGCTGTTCCAACCGTGTTAGAAATTCCGTAAAGCACAAAAATTTGAGCTACAAGAACAGGAAAAGCACCAAAACCACTGTTTGTAAACCCTATGGCTAAAGTTCCAAAAACAAAACCAATAATTACAGCGTTAAAACTTATAGTACTTGTTTCTTTAAGTGCAAAAACAGTTACGTAAAACATAAGTAAATAACTAAACCATATAAAGAAAGAATGAAACAGGAAAGCCCATTTTTTCTCCATTTTTAATATACTTGTCATGCCTTCTATTAATCCTGATAATTTCTGTTTTAATTTATTTATAATTGACCAGTTAGAATAAATCCAAATTAATATAAAACTAATAAAAAGTGCAACTCCAACAACTAATAAAATTAGTAGTTTTTTAAACGGAATAGTTTCTAAAATAAAATCTTTTAAAATATCAAATTGTAAAAAAAATGCAACAATTACAAATAAAAAAAAGATTAAAGTATCTACAACTCTTTCGGCAATAATGGTTCCAAATGCTTTGTCAAAAGGCACATCTTCATATTTTTTTAAAATAATTGCTCTAGAAATTTCTCCAGATCTTGGCACAGATAAATTCATAAAATAGCAAGCGCAAACTGCCATTAAATTATTTTGAAATTTAGATTGATAACCCAAGTGTTCTATAGTAAATTTCCATCTGTAGGCACGAGAAATAAATCCGAAAGTTGCTATAATTAATGACAAGAAAATGTAGAAATAATTGGCGTTTTTAAAATATCCTTTTATCTCTAATAGTTGTTGTGCGGTAAATGAGTTGTACTGATAAACAATAAGAGCAATACCTAATGCCAACGGAATTAGTATTGAAAGCCATTTACTTATTGTTTTTTTCAAACTATTTTAAAGAATTATCAACCTCATTAGGAAAAACTAGCCAAGGTTTAAAGGTTTTGGCTTCTTCAAAATCTAGAGTTGCATAAGAAATAATAATAATAATATCGCCAGCATGAACTTTTCTTGCTGCTGGACCATTTAGTGTAATTTCTCCAGAATTTCGTTGACCTTTAATTGCGTAAGTTTCAAAACGTTCGCCATTATTGATGTTTACAATAGATACTTTTTCACCTTCAATTAAATTGGAAGCATCCATTAATGCTTCGTCAATGGTAATGCTACCAATGTAATTTAAGTCGGCGCCAGTTACTTTAACGCGATGAATTTTAGATTTTACTACTTGAATTTGCATGGGACAAAGTTAATTTATTTTTTTTATTTTAAAGAGAAATTGTATCAATCAATCTAACATTATTAACAAAAACAGCTATAAATGCTCTATAATTTTTAGTTTTGCTTTTTCGTTTGCATGTTTTTAATGTTTGTTCATCGGCAATTACAAAATATTCCAATTCAAATTTTGACTCATTTTTAAACACATTATTTACATAGTTAGAAACCTCATTAGCAGTTTTCGTGCCAAATAATTCTTTGGCAGACAATAATGTTTTATAAATTAGTGATGCTTTATTTCTATCTTCTACAGATAATCTTTCGTTTCTAGAACTCATTGCTAATCCGTTAGATTCTCTAAATATTTCGCAACCAACAATAGTTACAGGTAATTTATATTTTGTTGTTAACTTTCTTACAATTTGTAATTGCTGAAAATCTTTTTCGCCAAAATAAGCATTAGTTGGTTTTA
>JAYVKR010000322.1:0-3747 GCA_043768185.1 Flavobacterium sp. | reverse complement strand
AAAAATTAATTATACTTTTGAAGTATTACTAGGAAACTAGTAATTCTTTTTCATAGCAATTTTTCCCATCCTAGCGTAAAAACTTGGGTGGGTTTTTTTGTAACAAAATTTTTTAATATTTTTATTTATATTTACATAATTAATTATTAAATAGTTAGTATGAAAAATATAATATATTTGTTTACTTTATTATCTTCAATAAATGTTTTATCTCAATCTGGAGAAATTGACACTTCATTTGGAATAAACGGAAAAGTAACAACAGGTTTTGGAGCAGGTTATAGCAATGCAAATGCAGTTGCTGTTCAACTAGATGGCAAAATTATTGTGGGTGGAACTTGTCAAACTTCTGAAGGTTCTAATCATTTTGCATTAGCTCGATATAATACTGATGGCACATTAGATGATACATTTGGAGTTAATGGAAAAATAGTCCCAAGAGTTTTTGAAGTGCCTTATCAACTCGTTTATAATGTTGTTTCTTCAATAGTTTTGCTAGATAATGGGAAGTTTTTAGTAGCTGGTGCATATGGAATAGATTATAATCCATCTGGAACAGTAATTGCAAGATTTAATAATGATGGAACAATAGACTATACTTTTGGAACTGACGGTAAAGTATATAGTGAAGGTGTAATTCCATTTAAAGATAGTTTAAAAATTCAAGCCGATGGAAAAATTATTATAGGTTCAACAAGTTATGTAAATATTAACAATGTTGCATACGGTAGGTTTCAGTTTGACCGCTATAATCAAGAGGGAATTTTAGATACTGTATTTGGCACAAATGGAAAAGTAATTACTTCATTTGGAACTGGATCAAGCACATTATCATCATTTACTTATATGGCTGATGGTAAATTTGTTGCAACTGGAGGTTATTCAGTAATCAACCAAAGTAATTCATTAATCACTTCAAAGTATAATAATGACGGAAGTTTAGACACCAGTTTTGATACCGACGGAAAAGTAATAACCACTTTTGGAACTGGTTCTAGTTGTTATGGTGTATATATTACTTCAAATTTGAATGGTAAAATAATTGTTGCTGCAACTGTATTTACTTCAAATACTACAGTACTTAATTTTGGATTAATACAATACAATCCTAATGGAAGTCTTGATACAACTTTTGACGGTGATGGAAAAGCACTTTCTATAATTGATGATGGCTTTTATGGCATTAAGTCAGTAACTAAAGATGAAAATGGAAAATATTTAGTAAACTTTACTGATGGAAATTTAAATTTTTATTCTGTAATTAGAAAATATAATACGGACATTTCGTTAGATTCGACTTTCGGGACTAATGGAAAAATTCAAGCATCGTTCGATTCGGGATTAAATATTGCTCAAAATGCAACCATTACAACAGATTCTAAAATAGTTATTGTAGGAAATTTTGTTTCAAATGATTATACATCTAATAATTTTGGTGTTGCTAAATATAGTTCTAATGGAACTTTAGACACTACTTTTGATACAGATGGAAAATTAACTACAAAATTTGAATATAGTTCAGATGAATTAAAAAAAATAATAGTATTACCAGATAATAAAATTATTGCTATTGGTACTTCAAGGTATAGACAACTTAATAATGCAGGTTTTTCAAATATAGTACTATCAAAATACAAAAGTAATGGTAGTTTAGATGTCCCATTTGGAAATTCTGGAAAAGTTTATTCTGTATTTGGAGAAAATGTTTATACAATCCTAAATTTTGTAGTTCAAACAGACGGAAAAATTTTAGTTAATGCTTATTATTCAGTTTTCCCATCTAGTCAGTTTGTTTTTGAATTGATTAGATACAATGCTAATGGCAGTTTGGATGTTACTTTTGGTAACAATGGAAAAATTGTTACAACTCCAATTTTACTATCTCTAGTTAATCCTACTAATGGTAAATTTTTGTTTAATGGTATTAATAATTTACCATCTGGAGAAAATGAATATACTTTAATACAATATAATACAAACGGAACAATTGACAATTCTTTTGGTTCTAATGGAACTGTTGCATATAATGTTGGTAATTCTCCATTTGGATATTCGTCTGTAGTACTTCAGCCAGACGGTAAAATTATTGCATCAGGAAGTTATTCTAATTTAAGTGGCCAATTAAATTACTTAACAATTAGATATAATTCTAATGGAACTATAGACAGCACTTTTGGAACAAACGGTACGATAATAACACCAACTCAAGGTAATGTAAATTCAAGTTTTGTTCAATCAGACGAAAAAATTATTGTTTGTGGAAGTTCAAGTAATGGTTCAGGTATAAATTTTTCAAGTATAAAATATGATTCAAATGGTACAATTGATTCAAGTTATGGTATAAATGGAATTGCATCTATTTCACTAGATCAATATTATCAAATAAATTCAGTCTATTTACAACCAGATAATAAAATACTTGTAGCTTTAAGTCAATATAATCCTCAACAAAATGCAAATGAATTTAAAGTCAAACGTATTAATGCCGACGGCTCAATTGATACTGATTTTGGTGTCGATAACGGAATAACTACTTCATTTTACAATGGGTATAACGAAGCGTTTTCTATTGGTTTACAATCTGACAATAAAATTATAGTAGCAGGAACAACTAATAATAGCATCAACAATGATTTTGCAATAACACGTTTAACAAATTCTTTATTGAGTGTAGATAATTTTAATGAAAATTCTTTAAATTTAATATTATATCCAAATCCAGTTACAAATATTTTAAACATTAAAACTTTAAACGAACTAGTTATTAACGAATACAGTATTTACAATATGCTTGGTCAAATGATTTATAAAAGTGCTGATAAAAACCTAAAAATCAATACAACAAATTTCACTAATGGAATCTATAGTATAAAAATGAAAACTAGTAGCGGATTTATAAACAAAAAATTTATTAAAGAATAAAGTTTATAAAATATTGAAAACCCATCCTAGCGTAAAAACTTGGGTGGGTTTTTTTGTAACAAAATATAAAAAATGCTACTAATACTTTACTTTTACACAAATTTTTAAACAATGAATTCCATTCTAGAAGTTAATAAAGTAGTAAAAACCTACGGTGATTATACTGCTTTAAATCAAGTTTCATTAACTGTTCCCAAAGGTAGTATTTATGGTTTACTTGGTCCAAATGGCGCAGGTAAAACTTCGTTAATAAGAATTATCAATCAAATAACATTGCCCGATGGTGGAGAAATTTTATTGGATGGAGAAAAACTAAATCCCAAACACGTTCAAACTATTGGTTACATGCCAGAAGAACGCGGTTTGTATAAATCTATGAAAGTTGGCGAGCAATGTTTGTATCTAGCACAACTAAAAGGAATGTCTAAAACCCAAGCCAAAGCGCAATTAGATTATTGGTTTGATAAATTAGATATAAAAGGTTGGTGGAATAAAAAAATTGAAGAACTGTCTAAAGGAATGGCACAAAAAGTACAATTTGTTGTAACGGTGCTTCACAAACCCAAATTATTAATTCTTGACGAACCATTTTCTGGTTTCGATCCTGTAAATGCAAATTTAATCAAAGACGAATTACTGGAATTAAACAAACAAGGAACTTCAATTATATTTTCAACTCACAGAATGGAAAGTGTAGAAGAACTTTGCGATTACATAGCATTAATTCATAAATCCAATAAATTAATAGAAGGAAAATTATCAGATGTAAAAAAAGAATTTCGAACTAATAATTATGAAGTTGGTATTCTAACTAGTAATGTAGAA
>JAYVKR010000321.1:0-4194 GCA_043768185.1 Flavobacterium sp. | reverse complement strand
ATTGTTGTAGGCATTGCGGCAACCATCGCTACAGAATTTTTTATCCTCGCGACCAACAATTTTTTCGTTACATTCTAAACAGTTTTTACTCATAGTTTTTATTTTCTAAGAAGCGAGTGGCTTGGTCTTTATTTATCTACCATTTTCCTGCTTTCATTTCATAAATCCCGATAAAAATCGGGATGTTATTTCATTCTATCAGGGCTAAATTATTTATGTCTTGTTAACTTCTTTATTAATCAATTCATTTATCTTGTAAACAATCAACTCTATTTTCTTTATATCACAATTGGTTAGGATAATATCTTTAAAACCATTTTTTAAATTAATTCTTAAAGTATCAGATTTTGAATTTTGCCTGAAACCAATCACAACTTCTATAATTTTATCAAAAAGAGACAAGCTTCTTATAACTCCAACTACTATAATATCATTCAATCTTATAACACAATTGTCCTTTATATAATCAGTATTATTTATAATTAAAAAATCATTTTCAACATAAACTTCAAAAAGTGGATTCTTTCTTATAACTTTTTCAAATTCCATATTTTTCAATTAATTCTTTTAAAATCAACCAAATATACAAATAATTTTCCAATTACAAACGGTTACAAACATTTACAACCGAAAGTAAGTGGTTATGTACCGAATAAAGTTTGCAACTCGCCACAACTTTGCATCGTCGAAATGAGAAACTCACAACACACATCTCATAACTCACAACAAATAAATAATAACAATTTAAATTTAAACGCCATGAACACATTAAAAAACAGAGTACAATTAATTGGTCACGTAGGTCAAGAACCAGAAGTAAAAAACCTTGAAGGAGGAAAAAAAGTAGTAAACCTTTCGCTAGCAACAAACGAAGTGTATTACAAAGAAAACGGAGATAAAGTAGAAAATACCGAATGGCACAAAATTTCTGCTTGGGGAAAAGTTGCCGACATTATAGAAAAATATGTAATAAAAGGAAAAGAAATTGCAATTGAAGGTAAACTAACAACAAGAAGTTACGATGACAAAAACGGAGAAAAACGTTACATTACAGAAATCGTAGCAAGCGAAGTTCTTTTATTAGGTAAATAATTCTAAAGGTTATGCAAGTAAAATTATTCACCATTAGGTTAGACGCTAACAATTTAGAAATAGACCAAAACAGTTTAAATGATTTTCTAGAAACTGTAAATTTTAAAAAATCTGACACGCATTTTATTGAATCTGAAAACAGTTATTGGAGTGTTTTAGTTCATTACGAAGAACAAGTTGAAGCCAAAGTAGAAACGTCAATTCAACTTGAAAATTTATCAGAAAATGATCAAACTATTTTAAACCATTTAAAAAAATGGCGAAGCGATAAAGCAGAACAAACTGGATTGAAAAATTTTATGATTTGCCATAATTCAGAGTTAATAAACATAGCTGTAAAAAAACCAAATTCTATTTCTCAATTAAAATTAATAAAAGGTTTTGGAACCGTAAAAGCCGAAAAATTTGGAGATGATATTATTTCACTTTTAAATGCAGTGTAATTAAATCTTTATAAATAATTGAAAGCGATTGCATTAAGTTACAATCGCTTTTTTTATGTTATGTAGAATTTATTCTACTCTATTTATTAAGTTGTCAACACGAAAACGTTTTCGCAAACGAAAAAGATGTAGTTTGTCGAACATTTTGTTTACATTTATAAAATGTTACATTAACCTACTAAGTTATAAATGAATTTTTTACTAAAATCTGTTTTCTTAATTTCAATTCTATTTTTATCTCAATTTGCGTTATCTCAAGTTGGAATAAATACACTTTTGCCTTTAAGTACGTTAGATATTAATGGAAATTTATCTGTTAAAGCGATAACATTAATAGGAAGTAATGCTACAACTCAAATAGATGATGGAGTTTATATTTCTTTAAATCCACAAGCTAATAATCAAGTTTTTAATATTCCAAACGCTGTTAGTTTTCCTGGAAGAATTTATATTTTAAGAAATATTAATGATACAAATACTGCAGATATTTCAAGTTCTGGCGGTCTTTTCTTTTATAAAGACACAACAGTAGAAGCAAATAACACAACTCATAAAATTTATTTATATCAAGGTAACAGAACAGTTTTTGTAATGAGTGATGGCTCAAACTGGACTGTTTTTAACTAAAATACACTTCTCGCAACGCGAAAAGTATTTGCATGCGCTTCAATTATTGTTTTAATTTCTGGAGAATAACCTCCACCCATACTTACTTGAATAGGAATATTTTTTTCTTTACAAATTTTAAAAACCAGTTCGTCTCGTTTTTTACAACCTTCAATTGTACAACCTAATTTTCCTAGTTTATCGGTTTCAAGAATATCAACTCCAGCCAAATAAAATATAAAATCTGGTTTTTGTTGGTCTATTAATTTTGGTAAAATTTCATTTAAAATAGATAAATAAGTAACGTCATTAGTTCCATCTTCTAGCGGAATATCCAAATCTGAAACTTCTTTTTTAAACGGATAATTTGTTTTTCCGTGCATAGAAAAAGTAAAAACGTTGTTGTTGTTTCTAAAAATTTCTGCAGTTCCGTTTCCTTGATGTACGTCAAGATCTACAATTAAAATTTTAGTTGCTAGTTTTTCATCCAATAAATACTGTGCAGCAATTGCTTGATCGTTTAGCAAACAAAAAGCTTCGCCGTGACTAGAAAAAGCATGATGCGTTCCGCCAGCAATATTAAATGCAACGCCACATTCTAACGCTTTTTTACATCCAATAATTGTTCCTTGTGCAATTCTTAATTCGCGTTCTATTAATTCTGCTGACAATGGAAATCCAATTTTTCTGGCAGCTTTTGCATCTAAAGATAAATTTAATAAAGAATCCAAATACGATTTAGTATGCACTTTTAAAACCAATTTAAGGTCAATAATTTCTGGTTCAAAAAAGTCAGATTCACTTGCTGTTCCTTCATATAATAATTGTTGCGGTAGCAATTCATACTTTAACATTGGAAATCGGTGTCCAACAGGTAAAGGATGTTTAAAAAGTGGGTGAAACGCAATTGGAAACAAAATTGTATATTTTAAATTTAGGATTTCAACAGGTTTTGAAGCGCATCAATAAACAAGCCAACATGATAACCATCAACTAAACCGTGATGCACGTGAACAGAAATTGACATTGTTTTTTTACCATTTTCTTCCATCATTTTACCAAAAGAAATTTTAGGACAACTGTCTGCCCAAGTAAAACTTCTTGCATGCGAAAGTGAAGTAAAATTTACCCAAGGCAAAGCTGAAAAGTGAATTAAATTTTCTGGATATTCTCTTGTAAAAAGTCCGGTTGTGGTTTGAATTCTTTCAATTTCTTTTAAAGTAATTTCATTAAAATGAGTTAAATCATTTAAAAATTCAATGTATGAAAAACCAAAAGTTTTGTCTTCTCTCATTATGGTTGCAGATGCATCAATTTTGTCAAAAATAAAAACCTCATCATCAATTATTCTGTAACGAAAATTTTCAATTTCATTTACTGCTTGCAATGTTTTATGAAGATAATAAACAAAAAATGAAACACCAATTTCTTTAGATTTAGCGTAAGCTTTGGTGCAATCTACAGTTGTTGTTATGCCAAAAAAAGGTTCTTCCATTTGTTTAAAAAATAGAAAATGTTCTTTTCTGTTCCAGTTTTCCAGGTTAAGCTTTTGTTTCATTTATTTAGTAGCAACGGTTGCAAAGATGCACAGATTTTACAATTGTTATTTTAAAGGATTTCCAAAACGTCTGATATTTTTTCTAGCGCTCTAAAATTTTCATGTACAATTTCAAAATCTATTTTTTCATATTCCCAAGTTGTGTGATACGGAATGTGAATGGCATGACCACCAATTTCTAAAACTGGTAAAACGTCAGATTTTAATGAATTTCCTATCATAAAAAACTCTGATGGCTGAATTTCTAACCTTGACAAAAGCTTTTTATAATTTAGTTCTTGTTTGTCGCTCATTACTTCAATATGATGAAAATAGTGACCCAAACCCGATCGATGCAACTTGCTTTGTTGGTCTTTTAAATCGCCTTTAGTGGCTACAATTAATTTGTATTTTCCTTTAAGTTGTTTTAGAGTATCTTCAACACCATCAAGTAATTCAATGGGTTTTTGAAGCAATTCTTTTCCGTAAAAAATAATTTTTTCAATAATTTCTAAT
>JAYVKR010000320.1:0-3678 GCA_043768185.1 Flavobacterium sp. | reverse complement strand
CGTTCAACCGGAGTTTATCTCATGGACAATATTTTTTGTCGGTATTCGATGATTGCAATTCATTGTTGGCTTTTCAAGCCCAACGAAACTCTAGCTGTTAACTGATGTGCTTTTATTTATTCTGTTTCTTTGTTGAATTCTGAATATGTATTCGTTTTCATAATGTCAATTTTGAAATCTCCAATCTCATTTTTAGTTATAATTACACTATCAAATCCTAATTTATCTAACTTTTCTATTGTTGCTAATTCACCTTCTTTTAGTTGTAAAACTGTTCTCAATAGCCAATCTGCCATTGCCTTATTAGGATTTGTCATTAATGCTTTTGAACCATCTTGACAGACTTTAGCACTAAATATTTCTCCTGTTGGTATTTGAAGATTAAAATTTTCATCTCTTTTAGGAAAAAAATTAGGGTATTTTTTGTGTATTTCTGCAGGAATTAAAATGTAGAATTCGCCGAAACCTCTTCTTTCCTGATTTGGTCTTGGTTTACCATTCCATTGATTTAAACCACTTTTTGTAAACACAAATTTTTCTTTTTTCTCAATTCCGTAAAGTGGTAAAACAATATAATTTTCGCCTTTAATTAGTTTATCTGTTGCAATTCTTAAATCTTTATTTTCCTCAAATAATTCAAGTAATAAACTATACGGGTCTTCAATAATATCAATAGGAAGTCGAAAAACATTTTGCGGTATTATAAATTTCCTAAAAAGTGTACTTTTAGATCGATTGTATGAATATGAATTTTTTCCATCATCAAATTGTAAACTTGCTTTATTGTCTTTAACTGAATTGATGTTTGCAATATCTATAATGTTATAATCAGTTTCATAAAGCAATAATTCTTTTTCTTTTCGGGCAACAATATGATATTTAGATTCTTTAATGTCATAAATTCTGGACGCTAAATTTATTCTATCATTTCTAAATTCGCCCAATTTCAAAGCCAATTCTTTACCTTTAAACTCATTTAAAGTTCTTGATAATGAGTTGAATTCTGCGACTTTTTCAGTACTTGAATTTCCACTACAAACAAAAGTTTTTAAACCAACACCAATTGATTTATAATTTGCATCAAATGCTGTGTCTGAACGAGATAAATTTCCAGCATCAAAACTTCGGCAAAAAATATTTTCAGCGACACGATAATTTATAAAAGGAACAGAACTTTCACTAAACAAACCAGAAAGTTTTGAAATTGCTAAAAGTTTTTTTGAAGCTATTTCCCGCTATTCGTTCCAATCTTTTTTGGCGAAGAAAAATCGCCAAAAAAGGATTTCTTCTTCTATCGGGGCTAGGGCTTAACCGTTCTTAATGAAATCTGCAATAAATTCATTAATTTGTTCACTTTCTTCATCAAATTTTAAAACAATTCTTGAAGTTAGTTTTTCAATCCAATTATCAATTTCTATAAATGAAACCAAATTATTTAAAAATTGTAAGTATTCATTTTTGATATTAAAATCATCAATAAAAAATAAAATTTCAGTTTTAAAACTATCTGCAAAATTTTCTTCAATTTTATTTAAACTGATTTCTAAATATGATATTTTTTCTTGAAAAGTTAACATATGTCTTTTGATAAATGATATTCTTTTGTTTCTTTAGATTTTATAATCCTTTCATCAAATTTTAAATTATTAATTGGATTTTCGATTGTTAAAAATGTTGGTAAATCATTCATATTTAAAACCAAAGTAACGATATAATCATTTTTATATTCAGAAGCCATTAAAAATTCTTTTTCAGTTAATCTAAATCTTCCTTTTTTCTCTCTAATACCTTTTACTTCTGCTAAATACGAACTTTCATTAACATTAATTTGAAAATCATAACCATCACCATATAATCGTGCATCTTCTAAAACCCCATTATTAAAAGCAGAAATTTCATTAAAATTATTCATAAAATATAATTCAGCTTCTAATCCTGTTTCTTGAAGTTTTTTAAATCTTGATTTTACAATTGGTTTAACTTGAACAAAAAGTTCTTTTACTTTGTAATTTTCAGTTAAATATAATTTTACGATATCGGAATATCCTTTTACATTTTCATTACCAAATAAACTATCAATTAAGTATTTTCTATGAATATAAGCATCGCCTTTTTGCCACCAGCCTTTTCTTCCATTATCAGAAAAAAAATGGTCAAATAAATCCATTCTATTTTTTACAGTTCCAACTGTTTCAGCAATATCAATATTTACACAATATTCATAAAATGCTGTTTTAGTTTTAAAACCAAATTCTTTAATAAAATCATCATTAAACTTTGATAAACCGTAACCAATCAAATTTAAGATTTCGTAATTTTCGTGTTTATTGCTTTTTTGTTCCATAAATTAAGCAACTAATTTAAATTGAGAATAATTTATTACTTGATTTGGGTCAAATGCTATAATAAAAATTCTTTCACGATTTTGTGGAATATTTGCGTGAGTCATTGAGTTCAAAATCTTTGTATAAACTTTGTAACCCAATTTTTGTTCCAAAATGTCAATAATGGTTTTAAAAGTTTTTCCGCTATCGTGAGAAACTAAATTTTTTACGTTCTCTAAAAATACAACTTTAGGTTTATGCTTTACAATAATTTGTTCAATGTCAAAAAATAATGTTCCTCTTGTATCTGCAAATCCTTTTTGATTTCCAGCAATTGAAAAGGCTTGACAAGGAAATCCAGCACATAAAATTTGAAACTCTTGAGGAATATAATTTTTTGTTCTTTCTTTTGTGATATCTCCAAATGGAATTTCGCCAAAATTTTTTCTATATGTTTTTTGAGCACTTGTTTCCCATTCACTTGTAAATACGCACTTTCCGCCAACGTTTTGCATAGCCATACGAAATCCACCAATTCCTGCAAATAGGTCAATAAATTTAAAATCGTAATTTTCAGGAGTTGGAAACGGAACGTTTTCAACTTCGAAAAGTAATTGTTGCAAAGCATCTTCTGCAACAATTGAAATTTTTTCTTCGGTTTCTTTATATTCAACAAAGTTTTTTAAAACTTTGACTGCATCTTTTTTGTAATGTTTTGAAACTCCGTTACGATAATTATGTAAGTAATGAGTAATCAAAGCCTTGTCATAAGGTTCAACGACTTTTATTTGATAGTTTTTACCATCAAACTCCTCAATACTAACTTTTTGTCTTACTGCAATCATAACTTTTTCATATTTTACGCAAAATTACAATTTAATTTTTAAAATTCGGGAATTAAATGTTTCTCGTTTTCGATTTAGTTCTGGCGAAGCAGCATATCAGTTAACTAGTAAATACACGAAAGTTCTTGCGTTTTTAACATTTTTTTATGTTGATTGCACTTTCAAATATTTATCAAATTTAGTATTATTTTTTTAGATACAAGCAATTATTAATTTTTTTTATAAATCATCTTTTTTGTTTAGCTTGTTTACTAGCTGGTCTAGTGGACTTTGTATTTTATCTACTATTTTACTGCTAAGGTGTTTGTAGATAGTGGTGGTTTTGATGCTTGCATGTCATAGAAACTGTTGTATGTAGCGGATGTCGGTACCGTTTTCTAATAAATGTGTGGCAAAACTATGAAGCAGAATATGAAAACGAACTACTTTGTTTAGGCAACTATTAGCGGTTAACAATCATCACCCAACAAATAACGTCTTGCAAACCCTAAAAGTCTATAATCGCCCTG
>JAYVKR010000319.1:0-7757 GCA_043768185.1 Flavobacterium sp. | reverse complement strand
CTTCGAAAGCTTTTCCGATTTCATTTACAAATTTTTGTTTACGTGTCGGGTCATCCGACAGGAAATCACGCAAGTCAACACTAGGAATGTTTTGCATTTACTAAAACTTTTTTGTTAATAACTTACATTGGAATTACTCCAATCATAGTTACAAATGTATGAAAATTTTAAACTAAAAAATTTATATTTATTAACAATTTTTCGAAGCTTTTTCCAACTATCCATTACAATCTTTTACTTTAGAAAAAAAAGTAAAAGGATTTTCATTACTATTTGGGCTAAACTTATCTGCCAAGTTATATAATTATTTAAAGTCAGTTGTAATTCTATTTATTACCGTCTTACACCTTCAGTTTTTTTTATACTTTTGCAACATCAAAAAATGAAAAATGAACTTCGACAGAAAAGAATTATCCAATATTCAATTATTAGATTTATATAAAAGATTACTAAAACCAAGACTTATAGAAGAAAAAATGCTAATTCTATTGCGTCAAGGTAAAGTTTCCAAATGGTTTTCGGGCATTGGTCAAGAAGCAATTTCTGTTGGAATTACTGCTGCGCTAGACAAAGATGAATACATTTTGCCAATGCACAGAAACTTAGGTGTTTTTACTGGAAGAGATATTCCGTTGCACCGATTGTTTAGTCAATGGCAAGGAAAAAAATCAGGTTTTACTAAAGGTAGAGACCGAAGTTTTCATTTTGGCACACAAGAATTTAAAATTATTGGAATGATTTCGCATCTTGGTCCACAAATGGGAGTTGCAGACGGAATTGCATTAGCCAATAAATTAAAGAAAAACGGTAAAGTAACCGCAGTTTTTACTGGCGAAGGCGCAACAAGTGAAGGTGATTTTCACGAAGCGTTAAACATTGCAGCAGTTTGGGATTTACCTGTTTTATTTGTAATAGAAAATAATGGTTACGGTTTATCAACACCAACTAACGAGCAATATCGTTGCGAAAACCTAGCCGATAAAGGAATTGGTTACGGAATGGAAAGCCACATTATTGACGGAAATAACATCTTAGAAGTTTATATAAAAATAGCCGAATTAAAAGCATCGTTAGCTATAAATCCAAGACCAATTTTATTGGAATTTAAAACCTTTAGAATGCGTGGTCACGAAGAAGCAAGTGGTACAAAATATGTTCCGCAAGAATTAATGGACGAATGGGCAATTAAAGATCCGATTTCTAATTTTAAAAATTATTTACTTTCTGTAAGTGTTCTTTCAGAAGAAATGGATGTTGAATTTAAAGCCAAAATAAAAACAGAAATTGACGAAAATTGGGCAATTACTGTTGCCGAACCAGATTTTGAAGCCAATTTAAGTGAAGAATTAAATGATGTTTACAAAGAGTATCAATTTGAGCATGTTACACATTCTGATGAAGTAGAAAATATTCGTGTAGTTGATGCTATTTCTAATAGTTTGCGTCAATCTATGGAACGCCACGATAACTTAGTTATTATGGGACAAGATATTGCAGAATATGGTGGAGCATTTAAAATCACCGAAGGTTTTGTTGCCCAATTTGGAAAAGAAAGAGTTAGAAATACTCCAATTTGCGAAAGTGCAATTGTTTCTGCTGCAATGGGATTGTCAATAAACGGACAAAAAGCTATTGTTGAAATGCAGTTTGCCGATTTTGTTTCGTCTGGATTTAATCCGATTGTAAATTTGTTAGCAAAATCACATTATCGTTGGTTAGAAAATGCTGATGTTGTTGTGAGAATGCCTTGTGGTGGTGGCACTCAAGCTGGACCATTTCATTCGCAAACTAATGAAGCTTGGTTTACTAAAACACCTGGTTTAAAAGTAGTTTATCCTGCGTTTCCTTATGATGTAAAAGGATTGTTGAATACTGCAATTAATGATCCAAATCCTGTGATGTTTTTTGAACACAAACAACTTTATCGTTCTGTTTATCAAGATGTTCCTAAAGATTATTATACCATTCCGTTTGGAAAAGCATCTTTAATTAAAGAAGGAAATGATGTTACTGTAATTTCGTTTGGAGCTGGAGTTCATTGGGCTTTAGAAACATTAACTAAAAATCCAGAAATTAAAGCTGATTTATTAGATTTAAGAACCTTGCAACCAATGGATACAGAAGCAATTTTGACATCCGTAAAGAAGACAGGAAAATGTATAATTCTGCAAGAAGACACTTTATTTGGTGGAATTTCTAGTGATATTTCTGCATTTATTATGGAAAATTGTTTTCAATTTCTCGATGCACCTGTAAAACGTGTTGGAAGTTTAGAAAGTCCAATTCCGTTTGTAAAAGCGTTGGAAGATCAATATTTGCCAAAAGCAAGATTTGAAGAAGTTTTAAAAGAATTAGTTGCATATTAAGTAATAAAAATGAAACCGATAATTGAAAAATTGTTGCTTAAAGATGCGTCAATAAATAAAGTTCAATACGATACCGAATGGTTTTATAATCTAGAAGATATTGCTTTTTACTTAAAAGAAGATGTGTCAGCTATAGATTATATTTATTTGCCAATGATAATTGATGAGCAACAAGAATTTATTAAATGTGCTACTTTTGAAGATATTTTGAGAGGAAGAAAAGAGTTTGAATAAATAAACCTTAACTAAAATGGATGTGAATTTAATTGTAGAATTAAAGATTAAATTTCAAGTAATTATTGATTTAATTGCACAGAAAAAGATTGTAGAAGCCCAAATAAAACTAGAACAAATTACTGTAAATATTAATGATTTAATTGATTTTGCTCCATCTGATAAAGAACTTCAAGAATTAAGTTCTTATCAAATTTTAGTGAATCATTTACAATTAAAAATAGATATTTTAAATACTTCTTTAAATTAATAATATTCTATTTGGTAATAATTACTTGTAATCAAAAAATGTTTTAAAAGTTTTGTTAAAAAGATTATATTTGTGAAAACAAATAAAAATAAGTGATTCCAATCAATAAACTCAAGATATTTAACGATCCAATTTACGGATTTATCACTATTCCAAATACGCTTATTTACGACTTAATTCAGCATCCTTATTTTCAACGATTGCGTCGCATTTCTCAAATGGGATTAACCTATTTAGTTTATCCTGGCGCACATCATACACGTTTTCATCACGCAATTGGTTGTATGCATTTGATGCAAAAAGCGGTTCAAACACTTCAATTTAAAGGCGTTTTAATATCTGATGAAGAAGAAAATGCTTTGTATATTGCCATTTTACTTCACGATATTGGTCATGGTCCGTTTTCTCATGCTCTTGAAAATAGTATTGTAGAAGAAGTACATCACGAAGACATTTCTAAACTTTTTATGAATTTTTTAAATAAAGAATTTGAAGGTAAATTAACGCTTGCAATTCAAATATTTCAAGGAGAATATCATAGAAAATTTATGTTGCAACTCATTTCTAGTCAATTAGATATGGACAGAATGGATTATTTAAAAAGAGATAGTTTTTATAGTGGCGTTGCCGAAGGAAACATTAACAGCGATAGATTAATTCAAATGCTAAATGTGGTTGATGATGTTTTAGTAATGGAAGAAAAAGGAATTTATTCTATAGAAAAATTCTTAATGGCACGACGTTTAATGTATTGGCAAGCTTATCTTCATAAAACCAGTGTTGTTGCTGAGATGACGTTGACTAAAATTTTAAAACGTGCCAAAGAACTTTATCAAAAAGGAACAGAGATATCTTGTAATGAGCCACTTTTATTTTTTATAAAGAATAAAATTACCCTAGAAAATTTTGACGATAAAACCCTTGAAACTTTTGCATTATTAGACGATTTTGATGTGATGAGTGCAATTAAAAATTGGCAATTTCATTCAGATTTTGTTTTAAGTTCGCTTTGCAAAATGATTTTAAACAGAGATTTATTAAAAATTGTGATGCTTGATGAAAAGGCAGACACTGAAAAATTAACTAATTTAAGAAATAAATTTGCTTTGCTTTCTGGAATTTCAGACAAAGATGCTGCTTATTTTGTGTTTAAAGGAAAACTAAAAAATCAAGCTTATAATAAAGAAAGTGAGCCAATTAGTATATTAAAGAAAGATAAAACTGTTGAAGATATTATTGATACATCAGATCAATTGCAACTGAAAGCATTGTCTAAATCGGTTACAAAATATTATATGTGCTTTCCAAAAGTCTTACTAGAAAACTAAGCTATTAAATTAAATTTTATATTTTTGCGATAATGAAACGAGCCAATACAATTGTAAATTTAATTTTAAATAGAAATGCAAGTTCCATTTTATACTTATGGAAAAAATAATTTAATAAAATGAAATTTACAGCAGAACAAATTGCCGGCATTCTTGAAGGAGAAGTAATAGGAAATCCTAATGCTGAAGTCTATAAATTGGCTAAAATTGAAGAAGGAACTAAAGGTTCGTTAACTTTTTTATCCAATCCTAAATATCAAAATTTTATTTATTCTACTGAAGCTACCATTACTATAGTTAATAAATCATTCGAAACAGAACAACCAATTTCAACAACGCTGATAAAAGTAGAAGATGCTTATCAATCGTTTTCTAAATTATTAGAATATTACAATCAAGTAAAGCTGATGAAATCTGGTATTGAACAACCATCTGTAGTTTCAGAAAATGTTATTTATGGCGAGAATTTGTATCTTGGTAGTTTTTGTTATGTTGGTAAAAATGTAAAAATTGGCGATAATGTAAAAATTTATCCAAATACTTTTATTGGTGATAATGTTACAATAGGTGATAATTGTGTTTTCTTTGCAGGTGTTAGAATTTATTCTGAAACCGAAATTGGTAAAAATTGTACCATTCATTCTGGTTCAATTATTGGTTCTGACGGTTTTGGTTTTGCACCATTAGAAGACGGAACTTTTAGTAAAATTCCTCAAATTGGTAATGTAATTCTAGAAGATGATGTAGATGTTGGTTCGTGTACCACAATTGATAGAGCAACTTTAGGATCAACAATTATTAGAAAAGGAGTGAAGCTTGACAATCAAATTCAAGTTGCACATAATGTAGAAATTGGAGAAAACACAGTAATTGCATCACAAACTGGAATTGCAGGTTCTAGCAAAATTGGAAAAAACTGTATGATTGGCGGTCAAGTTGGCATAGCAGGACATTTAACCATTGGAAATAATGTTAGAATTCAGGCACAATCTGGTGTAGGAAGAAATGTAAAAGACGATGAAGTTCTACAAGGAAGTCCATCATTTACTTATTCCGATTTTAGTAAATCGTATGTGCATTTTAAAAATTTGCCAAAAATTGTGGCTGAATTTGAAGCTTTGAAGAAGCAAATTAACAAATAAATAAAACTAAACAAAATTAAGATATAATGTATAAACAGAAAACCATAAAAGAGGAAATTTCTCTTACAGGCGTAGGTTTACACACAGGTAAAGAAGTTAAAATGACTTTTAAGCCAGCACCAATAAACAACGGTTACACATTTGTTAGAGTAGATTTAGAAGGAAGTCCAATTATTGAAGCCGATGCAAATTATGTTGTAAATACACAACGCGGAACGAATTTAGAAAAATTGGGTGTAAAAATTCAAACTTCTGAACATGTTTTGGCAGCATTTGTTGGTTGCGATGTTGATAATGTTATTATAGAACTAAACGAATCTGAACCACCAATTATGGATGGATCGTCTAAGTTTTTTGTAGAAGCAATAGAAAAAGTAGGCGTTGAAGAGCAAAATGCTGAAAGAAAATATTATGTAGTAAAAGAAGTAATTTCGTTTACAGACGAAGCTACAGGAAGTGAAATTCTCGTAATGCCAAGCGATGAATATCAAGTTACTACTATGGTAGATTTTGGAACCAAAGTTTTGGGAACTCAAAATGCTACAATGAAAAATATTTCCGAATTTAAAACAGAAATTGCTAATTCTAGAACGTTTAGTTTTCTTCACGAACTAGAAACTTTATTAGAAAGTGGACTAATAAAAGGTGGTGATTTAAATAATGCTATTGTTTATGTAGATAAAGAAATTTCTGCATCTACAATGGAAAATCTTAAAGTGGCTTTTGGAAAAGAAAAAATTTCGGTTAAACCAAACGGAATTCTTGACAATTTAACTTTACATTACCCAAACGAAGCTGCACGTCATAAATTACTAGATGTAGTTGGCGACTTAGCATTAATAGGAGTAAGAATAAAAGGAAAAGTTATTGCCAACAAACCTGGTCATTTTGTAAACACACAATTTGCCAAAAAAATGTCTAAAATTATTAAGATTGAACAAAAAAATCATGTTCCTTCTTTTAATTTAAATTTAGAACCATTAATGGATATTCATAAAATTATGAGTATTCTTCCACACAGACCACCATTTTTATTTATAGATAGAATTATAGAAATGTCTGCCAGTCATGTAGTTGGAATGAAAAATGTTACAATGAATGAAGGTTTTTTTGTTGGTCATTTTCCAGAAGCACCAGTTATGCCAGGTGTAATTATTGTTGAAGCAATGGCACAAACTGGCGGAATATTAGTTTTAAGCACCGTTCCAGATCCAGAGAATTATTTAACCTATTTTATGAAAATAGATAATGTTAAATTTAAACATAAAGTACTTCCTGGCGATACATTAATTTTTAAATGTGATTTAATTACTCCAATACGAAGAGGAATTTGTCATATGCAAGCATACGCTTTCGCAAATGGAAAACTAGTTGCCGAAGCAGAATTAATGGCTCAAATAGCAAAAAAGCAATGAAATAAATAGTTTATTGTTTATTGTTTTTGGTTTATAGTTAATAAATTTTAACAAAGCAAAAACATCAAACAACAAACCATAAACCAAAAAATATATGAATCAACCGTTAGCTTATGTTCATCCTGGTGCAAAAATTGCCCGAAACGTTGTAATTGATCCATTTACAACAATTCATAACAATGTAATAATTGGCGAAGGAACTTGGATTGGTTCTAATGTTACCATAATGGAAGGTGCAAGAATTGGTAAAAATTGCAATATTTTTCCTGGTTCTGTAATTTCTGCTGTGCCACAAGATTTAAAATTTGGTGGCGAAGATTCACTTGCAATAATAGGAGATAATTCTACTGTAAGAGAATGCGTTACCATAAATAGAGGAACAATTGCATCTGGTCAAACAAAAATTGGAAAAAATTGTTTAATAATGGCAACGGCACATATTGCCCACGATTGTCATATTGGCGATAACGCAATAATTGTAAACGGAGTTGCGCTTGCAGGTCACGTTATTGTTGGAGATTATGCAATAATTGGAGGTTTAGCAGCAATTCATCAATTTATTCATATTGGCGATCATGCAATGGTTTCTGGTGGATCTTTGGTTAGAAAAGACGTTCCACCATTTACAAAAGCTGCCAAAGAACCTTTATCTTATGTCGGAATTAATTCTGTAGGATTAAGAAGAAGAGGATTTACAACTGAAAAAATTAAGGAAATTCAAGATATTTATAGAATTCTGTATCAAAAAAATTATAATACCACGCAAGCATTAGGAATTATTGAAGCCGAAATGGAAGCTACTCCAGAAAGAGATGAAATAATTCAATTCATTAGAAATTCTTCTCGTGGCGTTATGAAAGGATATTCTGGAGGATATTAAAAAGTTTGTTGTTTTAAGTTTATGGTTTATAGTTAAAATATAATCATAAAACAACAAACCATAAACAACAAACCATAAACAACAAACCATAAACAACAAACCATAAACAACAAACCATAAACAACAAACCATAAACAACAAA
>JAYVKR010000318.1:0-4024 GCA_043768185.1 Flavobacterium sp. | reverse complement strand
CAAAATCAATTTCTTCAAAAATTGAAATTCCATCTTGGTTGGTGGTAATTGTAGTAATTATAATTGATTCGCTCATATAAAATTCAAAAAAAATTCACTTCAAAATTATAAAATAAAATTGTAGTGAATTTCGGTTTGTATAAAAATTTAAATCTTTTAGTTGATTACTAATTTACTAGTAAATGAATTTCCAGATTTATCTTCAATAACCACTAAATACAATCCGCTAGAAAGAGAAGATATTGTTATTGATGCATTTTCGTTTTCTATATTTTGCGAAAGCAATTTTTTACCAGAAATGTCAAATAATTCTAGATTAGAAAGTTCAATAGCATTAGAATTTTTGATATAAAATTCAGATTTTGCAGGATTTGGATACAATGAAAATCCATTTTTTTCAAAACTTGAAGTTGAAAGTGAAGTATCTGTAACTCTATACATTGTTCCATTACTTCCCAAAACTAAAATTTCTCCGTTTACATCTTCGCCAAATGTTGTAATAAAATTATTTGTAGCTAATGTTTCAGTATAAGAAATGGCGTTAGTGGTTGCGTCTAAATATCCAATTCTGTTAACACAATAATCGGCAAAAACATATTTGTTTAGTAAATTAGGATACAAACTTCCAGTATATAAATAACCACCAGTTATGGAACAATTTCCGCCATCGTGAGAATACTGACCAACTGGAGCAATCATTGTATTTTGTGCTACACAACCAGATGTGTTGTAAGATAAATTTCCTTCATAACAACGCCAGCCATAATTTAAACCTGTATTTGGTAAAGGACTTGCTGTTTTATTAATTTCTTCGGCATTTTGTTGGCCAACGTCTGCAATCCATAAATCGCCATTTAATCTGTTAAACGAAAATTTCCAAGGATTTCTCAAACCTCTTGCCCAAATTTCTTCTTTTCCTGCTTGTCCAATATATGGATTTGTACTTGGAATGGAATAATTTAATGCTCCATTTGTACCGTTAACATCAATTCTCAACATTTTCCCTAAAAATACTCTAGTAGGATTTGCAGTATCAATTGTTAAATTTTGAGAATATCCTTGCGGATCGCCACCATTTCCGCCATCACCCATTCCTATATATAAAAATCCATCTGGTCCAAATCGTAAACAACCACCATTATGATTAGCGTAAGGTTGGCTTATTGTCATTAAAATTGTTCCAGTTGTATTGGCTACATTTGGCGTTGTTGCTAGATTTACACTGTATTTTGCAATTACTGTATTTCCAGCAGAGTTAGTATAATTTACAAAGAAAAGTCCGTTGGTTGCATAGTTTGGATGAAATGCTAAACCAAGCAAACCTCTTTCGCCACCAGTACTTATTATTGAGGATAAGTTTAAAAATGGTGTTGAATTTATAACTCCACTTGGATTTACAATTCTTATTAATCCGCCTTGTTGAACTACAAAAAGTCTGGTATCATTAGCTGGATGATTGATTTCTACTGGTGATGAAAAACCTGATGCAAATGATGTAAGTACAATTGTTTGAGAGAATCCGAATGTGGAAACTAAAGTTACGAGTAATAGTAGGATTTTTTTCATAGCATTTTTTTAAGAATAGTAAAGTTAAGAAAAAATTATAAAAGGTTAATTATTAAATAGTTAAATTTTAATTTATTTAAGATTTGTTTAGTATTTCCAGTTTTTGTCATTCTGACGAAGGAAGAATCTCATCAAGTTAATCACAAAACTTGACTATAGTTAAGTGATGTTTCCTGCGTCAATATGACAAAAAAAACACTAATTTTTTCTCAAGGTTTTGTCATTCTGACGAATGAAGAATCTCATCAAGTTAATCACAAAACTTGACTATAGTTATGTGATGTTTCCTGCGTCAACATGACAAAAACAGCACTAATTTTTTCTCAACGTTTTGTCATTCTGACGAAGGAAGAATCTCATCAAACTAGATTTAATTTATTATTTGAGATTCTTTGTGCCTCATAATGAAAAGGTTAGGTGTTATTATTAGTTTTGAATTGGCTCACGGATTGAACGGATTTTCACGGATTGTTCAAATTTTTCTCCACTTTTATTCCAGTTTCTTGTTATTCTGAGGCACGAAGAATCTCATGTGTACTTTTTGTAAAGTTTGTAGAGATTCTTCCTTCGTCAGAATGACAATGTTAGGTGTTATTATTAGTTTAGAATTGGCTCACGGATTGAACGGATTAAAAGGATTTCCACAGATTGATTTTCGATTTTTCAGTTTTATTCCAGTTTCTTGTCATTCTGAGGCACGAAGAATCTCATGTGTACTATTTGTAAAGATTGTAGAGATTCTTCCTTCGTCAGAATGACAAGGTTAGGTGTTATTGTTTGCTTTGAATTGGCTCACGGATTTTTTATTTTTATTTTCTCTAGTATTTCCTCGAGTATTTTGTCATTCTGACGAAGGAAGAATCTCATCAAACTAGATTTAATTTATTATTTGAGATTCTTCGTGCCTCAGAATGACAAGTTTTGAAAAACTTGAAACTCGCAACTCAAAACTCGCAACCTAAAAACTATCTAAAGATTCTCAATAATTTTATCTTTAGGATATTTTACTTTATAACTTATTCGTATTTTCTTGGTTTCATTTGGCGCAAGCTTTAATTGCCAAGTTAAAATTCCGGTTTCTGTGTTTACTTTTGCGCTTCCATCTTCAAGTAAAGTTACTGTAATTTCTTTGTCGGTACTTATTGGATATTGGTCTTTCAATAACATATTTACAGTTTCTTTTTTGTTATTTCTTAGTGTTAAATCATACGTAAAGGTTTGTTCTTTGTAGGATGACAAGAATTTTGTTCCAGATTTATCAGTAATTTTTTCGCGTTTAATATTTATCTTTTTATCTCTTCCCATACTTAAATTTAAAGTATCTGATGTTTGATTAGGATTTATAAATGTCTTACCAACATACATTCCTTCAAAAATAATATTCGCTTCGCCTGGCAATAAATTGTATTTAGAATAATCTTCAATTTCTGCTAATAAAAACGCTTCTTTTTCTACTCTTGGCGCAGCATAATATTTGTAAGTTGCTGGTAATTTAATTTCTTTCAAGGCAACGCTGTGTACTTTTCCGTTTGATAAAATATCATAAGGAATGTCTATGTCGAAAGATACGTTTAGTTGATTTTCATTTATTTCGGTATAGTTTGAAATATCAGATTTACTAATTTCATCAAATCCTGCACTTGCTGTTGTATCAGAATATTTAAGAGCAGGTCTACTTTGAATAATATTAATAGCCGAATTTGAATCACCATCTCTATAAACATATCCATTAGAGAATTCCTGATACCTCAAAAACCAAGCATTCAACAATGGCGCTTGATTATTTTGATTAGGATTTCCGCTAGACAAGGTAAGTTTTACTTTTTTCCAATCAATACCAGAGTTTTGAATTACTTGCGCTTTGTACATCATATTAATTGGAGAAGTAACATTATCGGCACGTAAATCGTAAAATGGTGTCCAAGTTGCTGAGTTGGTTATATAAGTTATATCTAGCGGAATTGTTCCTGCAACATCATTCATAACTTGCAAAATTAATTTTCCAGAAGATGTTTTTTCTTCATTTTTAGTTTTGGTTTCTAGTTTGTTATTTAGCAAAGCCAATTTTTTATTTAATGCAATTTCCTTTTCTTGAAGTTCTACAACAGCATTGTCAAGTTCAGTTCTTTTGGTTTTATAATAGTCAACCAATTTCATTAATTCGGTAACATTTAATCCAGAATTTGCTCCTGCAACATTTTTATTTTCATCCAATAATGCAATTGTTTGTTGATTAGAATAAGTAAGAATTTGAACTTTTTTTATTTCTTTTTGAACCAAAGTAATACTATCTCGCACTTTTTTTATGGTTGGCGAATTTTCATCAACCTCAAATTCTGATATATAATTATTAGTAAACTGAACTGATAAAACGGTTACCGAACTTGGTGCGCCAATTTGAATTGTACTTTCATTTAAATTATTGGCAACGTTTTTAATTACAACTTCGCTTGTGCCA
>JAYVKR010000317.1:0-2745 GCA_043768185.1 Flavobacterium sp. | reverse complement strand
GTAAAATTTGGAGATTCTAATCATGATAATGTTGTAAATTTAGAAGAATTAGAAGCCATAAATTCAATACGTTATATTTACTATTTTATATTAATTACTCACATTTCTTTGTCGGTAATTATTATACCTTTTGTATTGTTTACTTATGTTAGAGCATTGTCTGAACAATTTGACAGACACAAAAAAATAGCTAGAATTACTTTTCCGTTATGGTTGTACGTTGCGGTTACAGGTGTAATTGTATATTTAATGATTTCTCCTTATTATGTTAAGTAAAAATAAAGTTGGGAAGATGGAAGATGGAAGAATGAAGAATGAAGATGGAAGATTGAAGTTGGAAGATGGAAGTTGGAAGAATGAAGATGGAAGATGGAAGATGGAAGTTGGAAGTTGGAAGATGGAAGTTGGACAGTTTCAAAATGTTCTACAAAAAAGTCTTGTGACAATTTTTTTTCTTTTTTCTTTTTTAAATTCTTTAACTGTAAAAGCGCAATGCGCCATGTGTAGAGCATCACTAGAAAGTGAAGGAAACGCAACAAAAGTTGAAGCCGTAAACGACGGAATTGTGTACTTAATGGTAATTCCGTATTTGTTAGTTGGTATTGTTGGGTATATTATTTTTAGAATGTATAATAAGAAGAAAGAAGAAGGATTGGAGTAGGTTTTTGAGATTAATTTTTTAGTTTGAATTTTTATCTACTAAAATATACAATCCATCCTTAGCTTTTTTGCCATATATTGCTATTGCTTTTTCAGTTTCAAAATAATAGTGATCTTTATCCTGAAAATTATAACTACTATTTTTACCTATATAAGTATTAACATAGTCTCTATATTTAATTTCTTTTCCATTAATAAAAACAATTGGGATTATTTCATTTTCAGAATAACTACTTATTCCTCCAAGATACATCAACTCAGGTGTTGCAACTATTTTATATTCAGTTTTTAAATCTTCTTTAGTTAGTATGTAATCTGTGGTTTCATATCTATAAAAATTCTTTTCATTACTTACTGCTTTAACATTAGTATAAGAAACTCTTATTACATTATCATTATCTATTAATTCTGTTGGAATTTTTAAAGAGAATCTGCCATCATCACATGTTTTTATAGAAATTAATTTTTTTACTGTTACAAAAGTAATTTTAGCATTTTTAATTGGAGTTCCATCTTTCTCTGTTTTGACTATTCCATATATAGTTGTAAAATTCTCTTTTTTTGGATCGTAATTTTTAGGTTCAAAATCATTTTTTTCAAGATTTAAAATGGAATCTTTTGATTTTAAAAGTTCAGTTTGAATTTCATTACTTTCAGCTTGTATTGGTTGAACTGTTGCCAATGATGTTGCAATCATTATTCCAGCAGCAATGTTAGAATAAGGCAAGTTGTATTTTTTTTCAATTTCTAAATCTAATAAAGGTAAGTTTAATTGAGTTTTTGTTATTCGTGCACAAATAGTTCCTTTTGCCTGTTTTAATTTTGCTGCAACTTCAAGTTGATTTAGATGTGTAAAATCAATAACAGTTTTTGAGCAATGATTACAAAAATTTCCAGTAGCACTAGGTTTCATGTTTTCCCAATTCTCTAGGCAAGGTTTATTTAATTTTATAAATTTGTTCTTCATGATAATGTTTTAAATAAAATCTCAAAAATATTTTTTATCACTTATTTAATAGTTATTACATCTATATACATCAAAATTTTCCATAAAATTTAGAAATATCAAAGTAATAATTAACTTCTTCACCGTTTGGTTTTATAAAAGTTAAAACATCGAAAGGTTTATTATTGTTAAATCTAAGCGATTGACTTTTCAATTTACAATCGATACACTTTTCTCTAACTATTTTATATTCTTGATCTACACTTCCAACTTTTATAGCTTTTTCTATAGAACTTCCATCATTCAAAGTTAGATTTTGAGTTGTACTACAATTTATAAAAGTAAGAGATAATAGAAGTAGTATTACGTATTTTAAGTTTTTCATATTTTTTAATAATTAATTTTTTATTCAATGTTTCTTGACTTTGAGAATTTAATTAATCTAAATTTCGATTAAATACTGACCATAAAAGTACAAAAAATGTGTAAAGTCAAGACCTAAATCCCAATTTTTGCAAACTGTTTCTAGTGATTAATTTATTTTTTATTATAAGATAGTTCAAAATATTTATCAAATTCAGATCTTGATAGTTTGTATTCACATTTAGAACTAAATGGGTGAAGTTGATCTAACATGTATTGATGAACAGAAATATTCATTATTATACAAGTATTTGATAAATGTGTCTCAACTAGTACAGAATCTTTTAAATGTTTATAAAATAATTTTTTTAATCCACTGTAATTTCTGCTAGTTAAACCTCTAAATGCATAGCATCTAATTAATGGTATTTTGCTTTCAGTTAGGTACAATAAATCTTTATTTGAAGCAACTTTTAATAAATTTTGGAATTTTGGAATTTTATTTGTTTCATCATATAAAACTGTTTTTTCTTTAGATAAACCATCAACAAGAGTTTGAATTTCCTTATTTATCTTGTAATCTGCCTCTTTTTTTGTACAAAAACTTAGTAAAAATAAACTTAAGATTAAAATGCATTTTTTTATCATAATATACTATCATATTTTAAAATTATTTTGTTTGATATATTTAACTTTTAACTCATAAATTATTAAATATACAAACAATTCATTTAACGCTATTCCATTCCATCAATCCTAACATTAACCTTCCCACT
>JAYVKR010000316.1:0-19537 GCA_043768185.1 Flavobacterium sp. | reverse complement strand
AAGCACGTTTTTTATAAAACGTGCTTTTTTTATTTTTAAAATACTATTTTTACTACTGTTTTAAAACAAATAATATTATTTATAAAAGTGTCTAAATTTTTAAACTACATTTTACTTTTAAGTTTTTTTCTTGGATTTTCTCAAGAGCTACCTCCAATTGTAAAATATCCTTCTACAATTTACAACGCAGGAAATCAAAACTGGATGATATCTCAAGACAAAAATCATTTTATGTTTTTTGCCAATAATGAAGGATTATTAGAATTTAATGGTTCCAACTGGACGCTTTATCCTTCTGTAAACGAAACAATTATAAGATCTGTAAAAGTTATAGATGATAAAATTTACACTGGTTGCTATATGGAATTTGGCTATTGGAAACGACAAGCCAATAATCAGTTAAGTTATGTTTCTGTAAGTAAAAAAATTAAAGATAAATTGCTTGATGATGAACAGTTTTGGAATATTTTAAATTATGAACAATGGGTTATTTTTCAATCATTAAATAGAATTTACATTTATGATACTAAGAATAATTCGTTCAAAATTATAACTCCCAAAAGTGGCATTTTAAAATCGTTTAGAACTCAGAATGCTATTTATTTTCAAACTGTTAGTGACGGATTATTTGAAATTGAAAACGGAATAAGTAAACTAGTTACTAAAGATGAAATTGTTTTAAACAATAAAATTGTTTCTGTGTTTTCTAAAGAAGATGCGCTTTTAATTCATACGCAGTTTAATGGATTTTATAAATTAGTTGATTCTAATTTGTCTAAATTTTCTACCGAAGTCGATTCGCAATTGTCTTCAAGTAGCATTTACAGTAGTCAAATGCTCTCGGACGGTAGTTATGCCATAGGAACAATTTCTAACGGAATATTTATTTTAAATGATGATGGAAGTATAAAATATCATATTACTCAAAATAAAGGATTAAGTAACAATACCATATTATCACTTTTTGAAGACAGCGATAAAAACCTCTGGATTGGTCTAGATAACGGAATAAATTGTATCAATATTCAATCGCCAGTAAAAAGTTTTTCAGATGATACTGGTATTTTGGGAACAGTGTATACTTCAATTATTTTTAATACTAATTTGTATGTTGGAACCAATCAAGGTTTGTTTTATAAAAAATACCAAAGCGAAGATAATTTTCAATTTGTAAACGGAACTAAAGGTCAAGTTTGGTCATTATTTGATAAAGATGGAACATTATTCTGTGGTCACGATTCAGGCACATTTGTAATAGAGAATGAAGTTGCAAAATTAATTTTTAATCAATCTGGAACTTGGAAATTTGAAAACTGCATTACTTCAAATACTTTGTTGTTTCAAGGTAATTATTATGGAATTTCTGTTCTTGAAAAGGTAAATAACCAATGGAAATTTAAAAATAAAATAAAAGGATTTGACTATTCCTCTAAATATTTTGAAGTTATAAATACTAATGATGTTTATGTAAGCCACGAATACAAAGGAGTTTTTACTTTCAAATTAAATAAAAATTTAGATACTGCAAGTAAAATTGTTACGTTCGCTCAACCTACTAAAGGCAAAAATGCAAGTTTAATAAAATTTAATAACTCCATTTATTATGCTTACAAAGAAGGAATTTTTAAATTAAATGCCACAACTAAAGCATTTGAAAAAGATAAATTTTTAAGCAAAGCAATAGAAAATGACGAATATACTTCAGGAAAATTAATAGTAGATAATTCTAATAAAATATGGTTGTTTTCTAAAAATTATTTAAATTATTTTTCTCAAAGTAAGTTAAGTACTCAATTAAAACTTAATAAAATTCCAATTCCATCATCGCTTACCAATTCGATGCTTGGCTATGAAAATATTACTCAATTATCCAATTCGATATACTTAATTGGGACAACTGATGGTTATTATACAATTAACATAAACGATTTAAGTTTTAAAAATTATAGTGTTTCAATAACTAATGTAACTGGAAATGTAACCAATGAAAAAAGTGAAAATTTTTCAATTTTAGAATCTGGAGAATTTAAATACAATCAAAATAATATTACTATAAATTACACTGTTCCAGAGTATAATAAATACATTAATTCAGAATATCAATATTTATTGGAAGGTTTTCAAGAGGATTGGAGTGATTGGAATGCAAAATCGTCTGTTAATTTTAAAAATTTACCATCTGGAAATTATGTTTTTAAAGTAAAAGCTAAAATTGCTAATTCTGCTCCAGAAAATATAGCTATTTATAAATTTACTGTTTTAAAACCTTGGTATTTAACTTATTTAGCATTGTTCTTTTATTTGATTTTGGGATTGGTAATTGCATATTATATTAACAAAGCATACAAAAATTTCTATTTAAAACAAGAGCAAAAATTAATTGATGAAAACAATTTATTGTTAGAAATTAAAGAATTAGAAACAGAACAACAATTAATGAAACTTAGAAATGAGCAATTATCTCAAGATGTTGATACCAAAAACAGAGAATTAGCTGTTTCTACTATGAGTTTGATTAAGAAAAATGATTTACTTTCTGTTATTAAAGAAGATTTAAAGAAAACATCAGAAGACAGTAATAAAAGTGTAAGCATCAAGTCTGTTATAAGTACAATTAATAGAAGTATCACAGAAGATAATAGCTGGAATGTATTTAAAGAAGCATTTGATAATGCTGACAAAGATTTTTTAAAGAAAGTAAAAACAGCACATGCTTCTTTAACTCCTAATGATTTGCGTCTTTGTGCTTATTTAAGATTGAATTTATCTTCTAAAGAAATTGCACCACTTTTAAATATTTCAGTTAGAAGTATTGAAATAAAAAGATATCGTTTGCGTAAAAAGATGGAATTAACTCATGAGCAAGGACTTGTAGAGTATATACTTTCTATTTAAAACACAACAAATTCTTGAAAATAACTATACATTGCCACAACAAAAACGTTTTCGATTTTAGAATTTTATATAAATTCACAATATATTTATGATGCAAACTTTAAAAAATGTACTAAAAATGGTAATGTTGTTTTTAATTGGGTAGAATATTATATTGTATGTTTTTTGTTGTAGTTAATTTTAAGAAATTATCAATAAAGTCTAGTATTTTTAAACTTCTAAAAACCAAATTAAATATGAAAAGTAAATTACTAACTTTCACTTTATTTTTACTCACAACTTTTGGATTTTCCCAATCGTATGAAGTAAGTGGTAAAGTTGTTGATGAAAGTTCTAACACAACCATGCCTGGAGTAAATATTATTGTAAAAAACTCCAACCAAAGTGTTTCTACAGATATTGATGGAAAATTTAAAATTTCCAATTTGTCTAGCGAATCAGTTTTGGTATTTTCATTTATAGGATTTAAATCGTATGAATTAAAAGTTTCAAAATCGCAAAATCTAACTGTAAAATTAGCATCAGATAGTAAAAGCTTAGAAGAAGTTGTAGTAATTGGTTATGGAACTCAAAAGAAAAAAGACTTAACTGGTGCAGTTGGTTTAGTAAATACCAAAACAATTGATCAATTAAAACCAATAAAATTTGAACAAGCGCTGCAAGGAACAGTTTCTGGAGTTTTTGTTACTGCACAATCTGGTGCTCCAGGTGCAGGATTAGACATTAGAATTCGTGGAATTCAAAGTAATGGAGATAATAGACCTTTATATATTGTAGATGGGAACATTAGCGATCCAAGTATTTTAAATCCAAGTGATATAGAATCTCTAACTGTTTTAAAAGATGCGCAAGCTGCAATATATGGTGTTCAAGCTGCAAATGGTGTTGTTATTATTAAAACCAAATCTGGAAAAAGAAATTCTAAAACTCAATTTTCATATAATTCTTATACTGGTTTACAAGAAACTTCCAAAAAATTAAATTTATTAAACGCTACAGAATATGCTTTACTTTTAAACGAAAGTTATGCTAATGGCGGACAACCAATTCCATATCCAAATGTTTCTAATTTAGGAAACGGAACAGATTGGCAAAAAGAAGTATTTAATTTAGCTCCAATATACAGCCATGATATTAATATTTCTGCAGGTTCAGAAAAAATTAATTATGCAGTAAGTGGCTCCCATTTATTTCAAGATGCCATTGTTGGTGGTAGTAAATCTGATTTTAAAAGAAGTACTGCTGCACTATCTTTAAATGCCGACTTGTCTTCTAAATTAAAATTGCAAACAAGTGTAAATTATAGTTTTATAAACAGAGTTTCTTTAAATGAAAACGGATTAGGTTCTGTATTGTTTAACGCTGTAAATACTCCTTCAACAATTAAACCTTATGATAGTAACGGAATTTTTTCATTAGTTCCAAGTACACCAGGATTTGGTATAGAAGTAATTAATCCCTTGGCGCAAATTGATAATACTTATAATGACTATAATATTAAAAGAATAAGCGGTTATTTAGGATTGGATTATCAGCTTACAAAAGATTTAGTTTTTTCGAGTAAAATAGGTTTTAATACTTCTAATTCTGAGGCAAAATCTTTTTCTAAAATTGTAAATTATGGTGGTAAAGTATTTGACGTAGCTAGAAGTAGTGTTTCACAAAACGGAATTAATGACAACAGTTACAATCTAGATTTATATTTTACTTACAAAAAAGTAATTGCAGAAAAGCATAATTTTGGAGCAACTTTAGGAACATCTAATACAAAAGAATTTGGAAACGGTTTGTTTGCAACTGGTTTTGATGTACCAAATAATTCTTGGGATTTTGCAGATATTGGTTTAGCTTTAGGAATTAGTCCTGCTCGAGCAGTAGGTTCTTATGCTTACGATGAACGATTAAATTCTTATTTTTTAAGATTACAATACGATTATGATGGAAAATATTTAATTTCTGGAATTCTAAGAAGAGATTCTTCTACTAAATTCGGACCCGATTTTGCAGTTGCCTATTTTCCATCAATGACTGCAGGTTGGGTTGTATCTGAAGAAAGTTTCTTAAAAAATTCTGAATCTATAAATTTTATGAAATTTAGAGGAAGTTATGGTATATTAGGAAATAATAAAATTCCATCTAATGGTTATGTAGGTTTTTTAAACGGAGAAGGAACGTATGTCTTTAACAATCAATTACAATTTGGAACTGCTCTTGGTTTAATTGCAAACCCAAAACTTAAATGGGAAGAAGCTAGAAAATTTGATGTTGGACTGGATTTAAAATTGTTTAAAAATGCAATAGACATTACAACTGACTATTTTATAGAAAGCCGTTATAACTTGTTAGTTGCAGGACTTCCAGTTTCTGGAATCGTTGGTGCAAATGGTCCAGGTGGACAACCTCCAATAGTAAATGCAGGAAATATTAGAAATAAAGGATATGAATTTGCAATTGGATACAATAAAAAAATAGGAAATAAATTCTCTTATAATATAAATTATAATATTACTACTATAAAAAATGAAGTACTACAAGTTGGTAACAATAATATAATTCAAGGTGGTTCTTTTAGTATTGGTCAACAGCCAATTACAAGATTTCAAGTTGGAGAATCAATAGGTTATTTTTATGGATTGCAAACTGATGGAATTTTTCAAAATCAAGCTGAAGTAAATGCTCATCCATCACAAGCAGGTTTAGGTTCTGTGGCTTCTCCAGGAGATATTCGATTTAAAGATAGTAATGGCGATGGTGTAATTAATTTTGATGATAGAACTAATGTTGGTTCTCCATTACCAGATTTTACAATGGGTTTTAATTTTAATATTAAATATGGTAATCTAGATTTTGCTGCCTATTCTTATGCTTCAATTGGAAACGATATGGTTAGAAATTACGAACGTTCGTTATCAGATTTAAATAAATTAAATTATGTTTTAGGTCGTTGGACAGGAGAAGGTACAAGTAACTATGTTCCAAGAGTTACAACTTCAGCAACCACAAATAATTTATTTTCAGATTATTTTGTAGAAGATGCTTCGTTTTTTAGAATTCAAAATGTACAATTGGGCTACACTGTAAACAGAAGTTTTACTGATAAAGTTGGAATTTCTAAACTTAGATTGTATTCGTCAGTAAATAATGTTTACACCTTTACAAAATATAGAGGATTTGATCCAACAGCATCTAATGGTGCAGCAATTGGTGGCGGAATAGATAATGGATTTTATCCAACCTCTAGAGTATTTATTCTTGGTGTAAACCTTAACTTTTAAAAATTAGTATCATGAAAAAAAATATAATATCCTTATTTTCGCTACTTACTCTAATTTATTTTGCTACAATCTCTTGTGGAGACAATTTTGTAGATAGAGTAGCACCATATTCTATAGACTCAGAAAATTATTTTAATTCTGAAGAAGATTACAATCAAGCATTAATTGGAGCTTATGATTTACTTCATTCAAGTTACATAAATGTTTTGGCTGGAGAAATTGCATCAGACAACACATTTTCTGGTGGCGAAAGTGCAACTGATGTTATAGGCATTCAGCAAATTGATGAAATGAATCATTCTTCAATCAATGTAGAATTAAAACATCTTTGGGATTGGATGTCTGCTGGTGTACAACGTACCAATTATATTTTAGAATTTAAAGATAAAACCGATTTTCCTAATAAAAATCAAGTCATTGCCGAAACAAGATTTCTTCGTGCCTATTATAGATTTGAATTAGTAAAATGGTTTGGCGGAATTCCTTTAAAAGGTGATGAACGCTTTAAAGTTGGCGATGAAACTTCAATTCCAAGAAGTGCTGTGCAAGATGTATATGCTAATATCGAATCAGATTTATTATTTGCTGTAGCAAATTTAAGTCCAACAGCAGCACAATCTGGAAGAGCAACTAAAGGTGCAGCACAAGCACTTTTAGGAAAAGTTTATTTATATCAAAATAAATTTGTAAATGCTTCTAATGTTTTAGAGAGTTTAATTAATTCTGGTTCTTATTCTTTAGTTGCAAATTACAATACAATATTTGAAGAAGCAGGAGAAAATAATATAGAGTCTGTTTTTGAAGTTCAATATTCAGATGTTGAAGGTGCAGGTTTTGATTGTCTTCAATGTAGCGAAGGTAATGTTGCCGTTGGTTTTAGCGGTGTAAGAAGTTACGCTGGACCATTTTTTACCTCTGGATTTAGTTTTAATGTGCCAACGCAAGAAGTAGTAAATGCATTTGAAGTTGGCGATAACAGAAAAAATGTTGCTATTTTAGACATACAATCTTGGGCAACAGCAAATAATGCTAGTTTTGGAATTGGCTATAAACATACCGGTTTTTTTAATAGAAAATACTTACCAAGAACAAGAAGTGCACTTGCTGCTGGCGATTTAAACCTTACAAATCCTAATAATTACAGAGCAATTCGTTATGCTGATGTTTTATTGATGGCCGCAGAAGCATTTAATAGAGGAGGAATTAACGATGCCAAAGCTAGATTGTATTTAAATCAAGTAAGACAAAGAGCATTTGGCGATAACAATCATAATATTTCTGCATCTGGACCAGCATTGACCGATTTTATTTATGCAGAAAGAAGAGTAGAACTTGTTGGCGAAGGTCATAGATTTTTTGACTTGGTAAGAACAGGAAAAGCAGCGCAAGAAATTACAAATTTTACAGCAGGTAAAAATGAATTATTTCCAGTTCCAATAGAAGAAATTCAGTTTTCTAATGGAAATTGGCAACAAAATACAGGTTATTAAAAAAATATAAATATGAAAAAAATTAAAATTATTTTTAGCATAATCGTTCTAGCATTTGCTTTCTCTTGCTCCAACGATTTTAATGAGGATATTAATTTGGATGCAATTTCAACTCCAACAGATATTTCTGCATTAATGAAAATTACTCAAGACAATTCGGGTAAAGTTACTTTTACTCCAAGAGGAGAAGGTGTAACGCAATATGAAATTTATTTTGGCGATGCAACTGCTTTGCCAAGTACTGTAAGTCCAGGATTATCTGTAGATCACGTTTACGCAGAAGGAACTTACCAAGTAAAAATTATAGGTACAACTTTAAACGGAAAACGTACAGAAGTCACTCAACAACTAACAGTTTCCTTTTTAGCTCCAACAGATTTAGTTGTAACTGTAGCACAAGTTGTTGGAAATAATATGGCAATCAATGTTTCGGCAACAGCCAATTTAGAAACGTATTTTCAAGTTTATTTTGGCGATGTTCCTAATGAAGTTCCAACAGATTTTATTGAAGGCGATTTAATTGCTCACACTTATCTTGCAACTGGAAGTTACATTGTAAAAGTTGTTGCTTTAAGTGGTGGAGTTCAAACTACCCAATATTTGCAAACTGTAGTAATTAGTAATCCAATAGTATTACCAGTTACTTTTGAATCTTCTACAATAAATTACGCTTTCACAAATTTTGGAGGTGCAAACACAACGGTTGTTAATAATCCTGCAAATAATGCTGGAAACACCAGTAGTAAAGTAGCAAAACTTACAAAAAACAGTGGTTCAGAAGTTTGGGCAGGTTCATTTTTTGAACTTGGTACTCCAATTGATTTTTCAGTTTTAAAGAAAATTAAAATCAAAACATGGTCGCCACAAGCCGGAATTACAATTAAAATGAAGTTAGAAAATTTAGCTAATGCAAACATCAACTCTGAAATTAATGTTGTAAATACTGTTGCTAATAATTGGGAAGAATTAACTTTTGATTTTTCTGCCATTAATACTGCAAATACGTATCAAAGAGTTGTAATTTTCTTCAACTTTGGAGTTTCTGGCGCTGGACAAAATTATTATTTTGATGAAATTCAATTAGTTAGTGGTGTTCCTACATTAAGTTTGCCATTAAATTTTGAATCTTCTACTTTAAATTATGCCTTTACAGATTTTGCAGGAAATACAGCATCAGTAGAAAACAATGCAAATCCTGGCGGAATAAATACTAGTGCTAAAGTTGGTAAAATTATAAAAGGAAACGGAGCTTTAACTTATGCTGGTTCTATACTTTCAATGGGAAGTCCAATAAACTTTTCATCCATGCAAAAGATAAAAATGAAAGTTTGGTCACCACAAGCAGGAATAGTTGTAAAACTAAAACTAGAAAACCAAACCAATTCTACTTTAAATGCCGAAGTTGATGCAACTACTACAGTTGCCAATGCTTGGCAAGAATTAACATACGACTTTACTGGAATTAATAATGCAAATAATTATCAAAAGGTAATTGTGTTTTTTAATTTCGGAGCTGTTGGTACAGGAACAACTTACTATTTTGACGATATAATTCAATCTAATTAAAAAAATAAAAATGAAAAAGATACTTTTTTACTCACTTTCAACTTTAATACTACTATTGTTTAGTTGTCAAGAAGATGATTTATCAATTGGAGATTTAAAAACGCCTACCAATTTAACTATTACAGCAGATATTGTTGGTAAAACTACTTTATTACCAGACGGTGATGGATCAGGACTTGTAAATTTCACTTCCAAAGCTGATAATGCAATTTCGTATAAATATATTTTTAGCGATGGTACTTCTCAAAATTCTCCAACAGGAGTTTTTTCTAAACGTTTCACACAACCAGGAACAAATAGTTACACAATAACAGTAATTGCATCTGGAACTGGCGGAATTACAACCACTAAAACATTAGAATTAGAAGTTAGAAGCGATTTTACCGATGCTCAAGCGATTCAGTTTTTAACTAATGGAACACAAAAACAATGGTATTGGGCAGCAGCAGAACCAGGACATCTTGGTGTTGGACAAAATGATGCCAATGCAGCATTAAATTTTTATGCCAATTATTATCAAGCAGCACCTTTTGAAAAAGCAGGTTCGCCAAATAGTAGTTGTTTGTATGAAAACGTTATGACATTTTCTTTGGTTGGTAATCAATTAAAATTTAATCTTAACAATGGTGGAAATACATTTTTCAATGCCGCTTTTCAAGGTGTAGTTGGCGGAACTGCAGGAAGCGATAATTGTTATGCTTACAATACAGCTGGTTTAAAAACAGTAACTTTAAGTCCATCAGAATCGGTTGTTGCGGCGAATAATATTCCAACTCAAACTCGTGGTACGATGTTGAATTTTTCTGATAATGGATTTATGGGATATTATATTGGTCAAAATTCGTATGAAATTTTATCAATAACTAACAATAGAATGTATGTAAGAGCTGTCATGGGAGGAAATCCTGCCTTGGCTTGGTATCATATTTTTTCTACAACACCACCAAATCAATCGCCTACAACTGATTACACTAATTTAGTTTTTTCTGACGAATTCAATACAGATGGCGCACCAAATCCAGCAAAATGGAGTTACGATCTTGGTGCTGGAGGTTGGGGAAATAATGAAGCCCAAGCTTACACAAGTAATTCAGGTAACGTAATTGTACAAGACGGAAATTTAAAAATTACTGCCAAAGCTGAAGCTGTAACTGGAGCAAATTATACCTCTGCAAGATTAAAATCTGAAAATAAATTTGAATTTACGTATGGTAAAATAGAATTTAGAGCAAAATTACCTACTGGTGGCGGAACTTGGCCTGCACTTTGGTCACTTGGTCAAAATTATGCAACCAATACTTGGCCAACTTGTGGCGAAATAGATGTTATGGAGCACAAAGGAAATAATCCAAATGTAATTTATGGAACATGTCATTATCCTGGAGTTTCTCCTGGTGGTGGAAATAGTAACAACACAACATCTACTAACGTTTCCTCGCAATTTCATGTATACAAAGCAATTTGGACTCCAACTTCAATAAAATTTTATGTTGATGATGTCTTGTTTCATTCTGTTGCAAACACAGCTTCATTACCATTCAATAGCGATTTCTTTTTAATTATGAACGTTGCAATGGGTGGAACTTTCGGAGGACCAATAAGTTCGTCATTTGTTCAATCTACTATGGAAGTTGATTATGTTAGAGTGTATCAATAAGAAATAATAATAAATTTGGTTAAGACAAAAGCAAGATGGTCAAGATAAAACTTGGCTTCTTGTTTTTATACATTTATTTAAAATTAATCTATGAGTTTATCCCAATATAAATATTTAATTTTTATAGCTTTTTTAGTTTTATTAAGTTGTAATTCTACTAAATCAATAACCAATTCATCATCTAGAAATTCTCTTGATAAAAGAGTAGATTCATTATTAAAATTAATGACATTAGAAGAAAAAATTGGTCAACTAAATCAGTATAATGGTTTTTGGGAAGTAACTGGACCATCACCTAAAGATGGTCAAGCAGCAATAAAATATGAAAACTTAAAAAAAGGTTTTGTAGGTTCAATGCTAAACATTAAAGGTGTAAAAGATGTTAGAGCTATTCAAAAAATTGCTCTAGAATCTCGTTTACATATTCCATTATTGTTTGGATTTGATGTAATTCATGGATACAAAACTATAAGTCCAATTCCGTTAGCAGAAGCAGCAAGTTGGGATTTAGAAGCCATAAAAAAATCGGCAGCAATTGCAGCAGAAGAAGCATCATCAGTAGGAATAAATTGGACATTTGCTCCAATGGTTGATGTTGCAAGAGATGCACGTTGGGGTAGAGTTATGGAAGGTGCAGGAGAAGATACTTATTTGGGAAGTAAAATTGCAGTCGCCAGAGTTAAAGGTTTTCAAGGAGAAAATTTTTCTTCCAATAAAACTATTTTAGCTTGCGCCAAACACTTTGCAGGTTACGCATTTGCAGAATCTGGTAAAGATTACAATACTGTAGATGTAAGCGAAGCAACGTTGCAAAATTCAATTTTTCCTCCATTCAAAGCATCTGTTGATGCTGGAGTTAGAACTTTTATGAATTCTTTTAACGAGTTAAACGGAATTCCGGCAACGGCAAGTAGTTATTTGCAAAGAGATATTTTAAAACGTGATTGGAATTTTAAAGGATTTGTAGTTTCAGATTGGGGTTCAATTGGCGAAATGATAAATCATGGATATGCCAAAGACAATAAAAATGCCGCACAATTAGCAATAAATGCAGGTTCTGATATGGATATGGAATCTATGGCATACATTGAACATCTTTCTACTTTAGTTAAAGAAGGTAAAGTAAAGGAAACTACAATTGATGATGCTTGTAGTAGAATATTAAAAGTAAAATTTGAGTTAGGATTATTTGAAAATCCATATAAATATTGTGAAGAAGCAAATGAAAAAGCTACCGTTGGAAAAAAAGAATTTCAAGATGGTGTTTTAGAAATGGCAAAAAAATCGATAGTACTTTTAAAAAATAAAAACGATTTACTTCCATTAAAAAAATTGGGTTTAAAAATAGCTGTAATTGGAGCTTTGGCAAACGATAAAACAAGTCCGCTAGGAAGTTGGAGAATTGCTGCCGACGATAACTCTGCGGTTTCATTACTTGAAGGTTTGCAAAGTTATAAAGGAAATGAAATATCGTACGCTAAAGGTGCAGATTTAACTATTGGAAGAACACAATTTGTGTGGGAAACCAAGATAAATAGAACTGATACATCTGGTTTTCAAGAAGCTATAAATTTGGCGAAAAATGCTGATGTTGTTATCATGGCTTTGGGAGAACACGGTTTGCAATCTGGAGAAGGACGAAGTAGAACAGAAATTGATTTGCCTGGAGTACAACAAGAATTATTAGAAGCTATTTTTAAAGTTAATACTAATATTGTATTGGTTTTAAGTAACGGACGACCACTTGCAATTCCTTGGGCTGACGAAAATATTCCTTCAATTTTAGAAACTTGGCATTTGGGAACGCAAAGTGGAAATGCAATTGCAAATGTTCTTTATGGAGACTATAATCCTAGTGGAAAATTACCAATGACATTTCCAAGAAGTGTAGGTCAAGTTCCGATTTATTATAATTATAAAAATACAGGAAGACCAACTATGAATGAGCCAGAAAGCGTTTTTTGGTCGCATTATATGGATGAAAAAAACACTCCTTTATATGCTTTTGGACATGGATTAAGTTATTCTAAATTTGAATATTCCAACTTAAAATTATCTTCAAATTCTTTTAGTGAGAAAGGAAAAATTGAAGTATCTGTTGATTTAAAAAATAATAGTTCCGTTGCAGGAAAAGAAGTTGTTCAATTATATATTAGAGATTTAGTAGCAAGCATAACTCGTCCTGTAAAGGAATTAAAAGGTTTTGAAATGGTAGCATTAAACGCTAATGAAACTAAAAAAGTAATTTTTGTAATAGATGCAAAAACAATAGAATTTTTTACTGCCAATTCTAAATGGGAAGCAGAAGCAGGAGATTTTAAAGTTTTTGTAGGTGGAAGTTCAGATAAAACATTAGAATCTAAATTTGAATTTATAAAATAAATTTATGAAAAAGCTATTATTACTATTATTTGTAACTGTTTCGTTTGCACAAAAAGACAAACGAAAACTAGTTTGGGAAGAAAACTTTGATGGAAAAATCTTAAATGAAAAAATTTGGAATTTTGAACTCGGTAACGGTTGTCCAAATTTATGTGGTTGGGGAAATAACGAAAGTCAAATTTACACCAAAGAAAATCATAAATTAGAAAACGGAATTCTAGTAATTGAAGCCAAAAAAGATGGTGAAACGTATACATCAACTAGAATTACAACTAAAGCCAAAAAAGAGTTTCTTTATGGTAGAGTAGAAGCTAGAGCAAAATTGCCTGTAGGAACTGGAATTTGGCCAGCATTTTGGATGCTAGGAGCAAATATTTCTGAAATTGGTTGGCCCAAATGTGGTGAAATTGATATTTTAGAATATGTTGGAAAAGAACCAGATATGGTTTTTACATCGCTTCACACTAAAGATAGTTTTGGAAATACTATAAATACTAAAAAAACTAGTTTTCCAGATATTGAAGAAGGTTTTCATATTTATGCAATAGATTGGACAAAAGACAAAATTGAGTTTTTTGTAGATAATAAATGTGTGTATACTTTTAAACCCGAAAATAAAAATGAAAATACTTGGCCATTTGATAAACCATTTTACTTCATTATAAATGTTGCAATTGGCGGAAATTTTGGCGGACCAATTATTGATAATGAGATACTTCCTCAAAAGTTTGAAATAGATTATATTAAAGTGTATCAATAAATAATAGATGAATATTCTATTATACTGTACAAATCATCCAAATACTATCACAAAAAAAGACTTTATTGTATAAAATTTGTTAAAATTTAAAATATTATTTGTTATTTAATAAAATATTATAGTACATTTGGCTATAATTAACTCCTAAAACATAAAGTTGCCTATTACAAAAAATTACTTTTAGAAAAAATTTAGATTTTCCAACCCAAAACTAAAAGGTAATTTTATGGCAACTATTCAAATTCCAGATGCATTATTGGTAAAAAACTACATTGCAGGCGATGAAAACGCTTTGTCAGTGCTTATAAACAAACATCAATCTAAAATTTATGGATTTATATATTCTAAAATGGCAGATAGAGATGTTGCAGATGATGTTTTTCAAGACACATTTATTAAAGTTATTAAAACTTTAAAATCCAATTCGTACAATGAAGAAGGTAAATTTTTACCTTGGGTAATGCGAATTGCTCATAATTTAATTGTAGATCATTATAGAAAAAATAAGAAAATGCCTATGCTTCGTGAAACAGAAGAATTTTCTATATTTAATGTATTATCTGACAACTCTTTAACAATTGAAGACCAATTAATTAATGATTTAATTGAAAAAGATTTACAAAAAATAATTCTTCAACTTCCAGAAGATCAAAAAGAAGTATTGATGATGAGAATTTATCAAGATTTAAGTTTTAAAGAAATCTCAGACATAACAGGAGTTAGTATAAACACTGCATTAGGAAGAATGCGTTATGCCATTTTAAACTTGCGAAAAGTAATAGAAAAAAATCAAATTATTTTATCTGCATAAACAATATCTTAGTTGCTTTTTCGTTATAGATGTATAATCAACTTATCTCTATGGCAAAACTTTACACTAAAAACGTATTAGCAAGTACAAAAATGTTACCTAAAAAAGAAACTATTAATTTCATACTTAATTATTCTAAAGCTTTGAAAATTATCAAAGTAGGAAACAACAATTTCGAACTCATTGCTAATTAAGAAAATATCCCAATAAATTTATTGGGATATTTTTTTATAAATTAATTCGGTAGGTTCTTCTTCTTTTAGAAATAACTGGATCAAAATGTTTCCATAAATTCTGAATGGCAATATTGTCTTCCAATTCTGGTGTGCGAATACAATTTAGAATGCCTTTTTTTGTAAATGCTTCATAATATTCGTTAAATATTAAAGAATGAACACCTTTATTTTGGTACTCTGGTGCAACACCAATTAGATAAAACAAGACTTCTTTACTGTGTTTTTTTGCCTGCAACATATGATAAAATCCAAAAGGAAACAACTTTCCGTTAGCTTTTTGTAAAGCTTCTGCAAATGATGGCATTACAATGCTAAAAGCTACTAGATTTTTATTTTTATCTTCAATAAAAATGATGTATTCTGGATTTATAAAACTAATATATTTCTTTTTAAAATACTCCTTTTGAGTATCAGTTATGGCTACAAATGAAGATAAACTGGCATAAGAACTATTAAATAAATCGAACATTTTATCTACATAAGGCATAATATCTTTGGTTTTAGTAAACACTAAAGATTTTAATTGATACCTTTCTTTAATTAAATCTTGCGCTTTTTTAAAAAATATTGGTTTTACATTTTTAAAAGGAAATTTACTTTCTATATATTCTTTTTCTTTTACATAACCAAGTTTCTCAAAATGCTCTTTGTAATAAGGATAATTGTACCAAGTAATCATACTTCCAATTTCGTCAAATCCTTCTGTGAGAACTCCAACCTTATCTAGATTTGAAAATCCAATTGGTCCTTCAACATATTCTAAATTATTTTTTCTGCCCAATTCGTATACTTTTTGAAGCAAAACTTTAGTAACTTCTATATCGTCAATCACATCAAACCAACCAAATCTAACCTTCTTTTTGTTCTGATTATTAACTTCATCCCAATTAATTATAGCTGCAATTCTACCAACAATTTTATTATTACTGTAAGCTAAATATAACGTTGCTTCTGCATTTTCAAATGCTGGATTTTTATCTTTATTAAAAGTATCAAGTTCTTCATTTATTAAAGGCGGAACCCAATATTTATGATTTTTATATAATGTAAAAGGAAATTTTACGTAATCTAAAAGCAATTTTTTAGAGTTTACTTCAACAACTGTAATCATTAAGGATTTGTTTTTTCTAATTCAACTTCATCAAGACGTTTTTTCTTTTTGTCTTTTTCTTTACCTTTTTTACTTTTATCCTTGCCTTTTTCTTCTTTTTTAGATTTAATCATTATGTCTTTATAATTCGTATCAGATCGCCAAGACAATCCAAATCCTCCATAAAGTAAGTAAGGTGTGTCTTTGTAATTTTTACTTAGTGATGCATCAATTTGAAAGTTTTTATTAACTAAATACGCTGCTCCAAATGAAAAAATTCCATCCGAATAATAATCTCCTTTTATACCTTTATTTTCTAAATAGGCAGACCATTTATCATTAAATCCTTTAGTTAAAGTTATAATATAACCAAGAGTTTGATATTTTGTACCCACTTTATCTAAAAAAATATTGGTAACAAATACATACGCATCTGGAAAAATATGTTGAGAAATTACAGTAAGTTTTGGGCTAATATTAGTTAAATTCTCATCTTCAGATACAAACGGATTGGCACTAAAATTTAAATTTGCTCCAGCATATGCAGATACAGCAGGAATTAATTGTCTCCATTTAAATTTATGATTGGCTTTCCAACTATAAATATTTATTTTTTCTTCATAATTTTTAAAAGGATCATAAATTAAATATTTTAATCCTAAAGTAGAATTTTTTAAACCAGTTCTTTTAATAGTTTCAGCATTGTAATCACTAAATTTATCATTTTGATATCCAATTTCTAATATAGTTTCTAATTGTTCTCTAAAAAAACCATACCTAAAATTCATATCTAAAATAAAACCACTTGCAGAATATTCTAATACGCCATGCCTTTCTTTTATGTAACTTAAACCAGACTCTACTTGAATTACTGTTTTACCAACTGCATATGTAGATTGCGAATCTCCAGGACGATTAGAATTTATTACATCTGTATATTGTGCATAATTTAATTGAAAATATAAGATTGAAAGTAATAGTATTAAGTGTTTAATTTTCATCAAATGGAATTTAAGTTCTCAAAAATACTATTTTTATCTTCAATTTTATAAATTATTTATGAAGATATTGGTAATTTTGAATATGTTAATTTAGTATTTTTGACAAAATTTTATGTTATGGAAACAGCAAACTTTCAGTCTTTAGTAAAAACGTTATTCTACATTTTTATTATATATTATGCTATAAAATTTCTTGCAAAACTACTTTTGCCAGTTGTTGCTAAGAAAGTAGTTGAAAAAGCTAGCGAGCAATTTCAAAAACAACAGCAACAAAAATATAATAACGAAACTTCGGCTAATGTTAATACATCTAAATTTGAAAAACCAAAAGAAACTAAAAAAGTGGGCGATTATGTAGATTTTGAAGAAATAGACTAAATTTACACCATACAATTATTTATATTTTATTTAAAATGAAGCAACTTTCTAAGTTTTATCCACATATTTTATCTGTTCTAGGTTTTATTTTTATTGCATTAATTTACTTTTATCCTGTACTTCAAGGAAAAAAGATTTATCAGTCAGATATTGTGCAATATACCGCAATGGCGAAGGAGCAAAACGATTTTAGAGCTTCAGAAAATGCCGAACCTTACTGGACAAATTCAGCTTTTGGAGGAATGCCAACTTACCAACTTGGTGCAAAATATCCTAATGATTTTATTGGAGATTTAGACGATGCTTTACGATTTTTACCAAGACCAGCAGATTATTTATTCTTGTATTTTTGCGGATTTTATATCTTATTATTAATTCTTAAAATAGATCCATTAAAAGCTTTTTTTGGTGCATTAGCATTCGGATTTTCAACCTATTTTATCGTTATTTTTGGAGCTGGACATAATGCAAAAGCTCATGCAATTGCCTATTTTCCGTTAGTTATTGGTGGAATTTTATTGGTTTTTAGAAAAAAATATATTCTTGGTGGTCTTTTAACTTTAATTGCTGTTGCTTTAGAATTAAATGCCAATCACTTTCAAATGACCTATTATTTACTATTAGTTGTTATCTCAATTGGTGTTTATTATGCTTATAAATTATTTAAAAATAAAGACTATAAATCTATTGGTAAAATTGCAGCAACATTTGCAACAGCATTACTACTAGCAGTTGGATTAAATGCTACCAATTTATTAGCAACTAAAGAGTATGCCGCTTTTAGTACAAGAAGTAAAAGTGATTTAAAATTGGATGAAAAAGGCAAATTAAAAACAGATAATTCAGCGTTAAGTAGAGAATATATTACTGAATACAGTTACGGAATTGCAGAAAGTTTAAATTTAATTGCACCAAGACTTTTTGGCGGAGCAAGTGGCGAAAGTTTAGGAAAAGATTCAGAAATTGTTGCCTATTTACAACAACAACAAGTTGGCGAAGGCGAATTTATATCAGAAGAAAAAGCTATAGAATATGCAGCAGATGGAATGCCAACTTATTGGGGCGACCAAACTAGTGTTGCTGGACCAGCTTATATTGGAGCAATAGTTTTTTTCTTGGCAGTTTTGTGTTTGTATCATGATAAAAGAAAATTTAAATATATTTTTGTTGCAGGAGCAATTGCTTCATTATTATTATCTTGGGGAAAAAACTTTTCAATTTTAACCAATTTTTTTATTGATTACGTTCCCATGTACGATAAATTTCGTGCAGTTTCTTCTATTCAAGTAATTTTAGAATTTTGTATTCCTGTGCTTGCAATTCTTGGTTTTCAATCGTTTTTTACTAATAAAGAAAATCAATTAAAATCTTTAAAACATACAGTTTACACTACTTTCGGAATTATAATTGCTTTATTTTTGTGTAAAAGTATGTTCAGCTTTTCAGGCGCAAATGATGGAAACTACATTAAAATGTATGGTCCAGAATTTATGAATGCATTAAAAGCTGATAGAAAAACACTTTACTCTGCCGATTTGTTGCGTTCTGGATTTTTTATGCTAGTTGCTGCAACATCATTATGGTTTTATATTAAAAATACTTTTTCTGCCAATACTGCTGTTATTATTATTGGTTTGTTTATGGTTACCGATTTAGTTTTAGTAGATAAAAATTATGTTAGCACCAAAGATTTTGTAGCTGCAAGACAAGTAGACGAACCTTTTGAACCAACTACTGCCGATTTACAAATTCTTCAAGATAAATCCATTTATAGAGTTCTAGAAGTTGACGGAAATTTAAACAGTTCAAGAGCTTCTAATTTTCATAAATCTATTGGAGGTTATCATGCAGCTAAACCAAAACGAATTCAGGAATTATTTGATTATCAAATAGCCAATAATAATAAGGAAATTATAGATATGTTAAATGTAAAATACATTATACAATCTAACGAAAAAGAAGAACAAGTTGCTTCTCAAAATCCAGATGCAAATGG
>JAYVKR010000315.1:0-2808 GCA_043768185.1 Flavobacterium sp. | reverse complement strand
ACTGGAAAGTTTTTTAGAGTTTGGATGGACGTAAAAGCAGCATTAACAGGAAACGACAGAAAAGCAATTTTAGAAAGTTGTGAATATGGCGAAGATGTTGCTAAAAAAACCTATGAAGATGCACTTGAAAATGATATTGAAAATTTATCAAGTGAGCAACAAACAATGTTAAAAGACCAACATTCGTCATTAGTTGCAGATCATAACAAGGTTAAATCTATGATTGATGCTTTAGTATCAGTATAATTTTAATTACATAAATAGTCAAGAGAAGAATCCGTACACCAAGAAATTGGTCCTAACTATTATACCGTAATTATTTCAAAAATCTGTTTTGTTAATTCAAAACAGATTTTTTTATATTCCTTTTAAAGCATCAATTAATTCATCAATATCTTCTTTGGAATTATAATGGCTAAACGATATTCTTAAACTTGGTTTAAGTATATCTTCTTCTTGAAGCATTTCTGCAAGAACATGAGAAGGTTTTGGACTTCCGCTTTGGCAAGCACTACCACGAGAAACTGCAATACCTTTAATATCTAAATTAAACAAAATCATAGCTGTTTTTTCTGCTGAAAATGGCAATAATATGTTTAAAATATTGTAGAAAGTAGTTGCACCATTTACTTTAATTTCTGGAAAATTTAAAAGCAATTGTTCTATACAGTACTTTTTTATTTCTGATATATAATTTCGTTCTTCTTCTAAATTATTATAAGACAATTCTAACGCCTTTGCCATTCCAACCACTTGATGAACCGCTTCTGTGCCTGCACGAAGTCCTTTTTCTTGTTCGCCACCAAAAAGCATTGGTTGCAAAATAATTCCTTTCTTTACAAAGGCAAATCCTGCACCTTTTGGTCCATGAAATTTATGTGCACTTGCTACAATAAAATCTACGTTGGTTTCTGCTAAATTAAACTCTGTTTTTCCAATAGATTGTACAGTATCACAATGAAATAACGCATTGTGTTGATGGCAAAGTCTAGCTGTTTTTTCTAAATCTAAAATGCATCCAGTTTCATTATTTACATGCATTAATGTAACTAAAGTTTTTACATCTGACGACAGTAACTTTACCAAATTCGTTAAATCTACATCGCCATTTGGAAGAATTTTTACATAATTTACTTCTATACCAAATTCTCTTTGCAAATTTTGAACGGTGTAAAGTGTGGCGTGATGCTCTACTCTACTTGTAATAATACGTTTAACACTCAAATCTTTAACAGAATTTCTTAAAATCCAATTAGTTGCTTCGGTTGCATTTGTGGTAAATATAATTTCTTGAGCAGCGCAATTTAAAATTTTGGCAATAGTTTTTCTTGAAGTTTCCAAAGCTGTTTTTGCACTTCTACCATAACTGTGACTAGATGATGGATTTCCGAAATTGTTTTGCATTACAGCAATCATTTCTTCAATAACTTCTTTTCTTATTGGAGTAGTGGCTGCGTTATCTAAATAAACTTTTTTCATACAAAAATTTGAAGTTGCAAATATAAACCACTTTATCTAATATCTATGTTAAATCGTTGGTCGATATAGTATAAAAATCATACTTTTGAAAAAAATAGTACATTTATGAAAAAGATACTTTTAGCAATTACACTTTTAGTAGCAATTACAAGTTGTGATGATGGAAATATAAGCATTCAAGAATTAGATTTTGATGGTGTACAACCAGTAAAATGTTCTGATAAAAACTTATTTTATCAAATTAAAGACAATAACGCATTACTATTATTGGTTACAGATGAAACTTTCAATACTACTTTTATTAATAATGAAACTTTACCAGATGCGCCAAGAACTTTTGCAATTACTGAAACTTCAAACAGAGTAATTTACAGAGCTTATGATGGTGTAGTAACTTCTTCTAAATTTTGTGGCGCCATTACCGATGCCAATCCTACGGAAAGAGAAGAATGGATAGCAGTTTCTGGTACTGCTCAAGTAACTACAACAACTCCTAATAAGGTTATAAATGCTTCAACAGGAATTGAATCTATTACAAACTATAACCATAACATTGTATTTAAAAATTTAGTTTTTAGAAAACCTGACGGAATTTTAATTACATACGACTCAAGAATCTTTGGTGATTATCAAACTCCAAACACAACATTGCCTTTTAACTTTGTACCAGAAAATTTAGCGAAAAGCACTTGTACTCCATCAGAAACGAAACTTTATAATATTACAGGTAGTGAAGCATTGCAATTAAATCTTGATGCAACAACTTATAATAATTTATTTCAATCCTCAGTAACAACTACGCCAAGAATTGCAGTTTTAAATAGTACCAATACTTTAATTTACAGATTGTTTAGTTCTACTGTTACTAATGACTATTTTTGCTCAACTACTGCTCCAACAACTCCAACTGTAACACAGTTATGGACAGCACAAAATGGTGTTGAAGGTAGTACAGGAATTATAGAAGTTACTACAACAACATCTGGTATTCAATTTCAACATTCTGTTCATTTAAAAAATGTAACCTTTGGTAGATTGAATAGTTCGTTTATGTTAGGTTCAAATTATAATTTAGGAACTTTTTTTACTAATTAAAACATTAAACTAATAGAGAGAAACATCAAATTAATTTTTGGTGTTTTTTTTATTTTACATTCTGCTTAAAATAAACTTCGGTTGCGCCAAGACCATATTTTTGATAATTGGCATCTTGAAAACTAATGTTATCATAGCGTCCTAACATAAAATCTAACTCGGCTTTTAAAACACCTTCACCAACTCCGTGAATAAAAACTATCTTCGGAATTCTATTTTTTATAGCAAATTCAA
>JAYVKR010000314.1:0-5333 GCA_043768185.1 Flavobacterium sp. | reverse complement strand
AATTTATCAAAAAACTCGTCTTGACTGTTTTGCATAATTACATCTAAACGTGCCGATTGACGTAATAAATTTTTAAAAGCTACATTATCTACCAACGATTTTTTACCTACATCGTTTATAAATGGTTGAAATTGAGCAGCAAACTTACCTTTCTTTACCACGTACAATTGCAACAAAGCTTTTAAATTTCCTTGTTCTGTGGTTTGGCTTCTACCATAGGTAATTTGTCTAGAATTGTTACTTCGATCAGCGTAAATTACTAGCATATCATACTTGCCTTGTTTTGTGCCTGTTTCAAAAACATTTACTACTTGTAGAATTTTTGATTTTTGAGTTGCTGTTATCATAAATTGGTTTTTAAATTGTTAACAGTAAATTATAATTGTTGTTTTATTTTTTTCTAGGTGTTTTTACGTAGATTTTTTTTTATTTTTTTCCTTATTTAGTGGGCACGGATTGCAAATCCGCGCTATCGTTGCGTTGACATATCCGCGCTATCTGGATCCGATAGCTATCGGAATTGCGTAGCTTCGAAGTAGTTTACAAACTTCGTAGAGCTGGTGTGACCATAACTTAATTTAATTATTTTTTATTTGTTCTAGTTTAACATTTAATAGACTTTCAACAAATCCGATTGTTCTTTTAGAATTGTCATATGGAATTGAGATACACTCCTTGCTTTCAAAATCTGAATGTTTGAGAGTATCATTTATTATATAATTGTTATAGCTGTATTTACAAAGTTTTATTGCATTAATTTCTGCAGTATAAAATCCTGCATCAAAAATTTTATATTCTTGTTTAATGGGTTCATTTGGGCTACAAAAATAATAGTTCTTCAAATAAAAATTATCTCTTTTTTTATCATAAAAAATATAATAAGTTTCATCTTGTCCGCGCTCTTCAGAATAGCGTAATGAAATCCAATTAAAACTAGCATCTAAACCCCAACAAAGAGCTTCTGCATGTTCATAAATTTTTTTTGTTTTATACTCATTCTTTGAACTATATTTTATAATTAAAGCAATATCAAATGTAAATTTGTCTTTTAACGGTATTGCTTTTAACGATATTGTATCGTTAATATTATCATCGTTAATGTCACATATCAATTTCTTTTCAATTTCTTTTTGAATGTTTTTAACTTTATCTATTAGTATTTTTTTTTGTTCTTGTTTTTTACAACCGAAAATCATCAAAACAATGATTGAGATGTAAAACAATTTATTTTTTAGTTTTACACTTCTCATAATCCATTATAGTTTTTAATAATTCGTAATATTTTTTTCTGTCAGACAATCCTTTAATATTGTCTATCTCTGTTTTATCTGTTATTGCTAATGGTCGATTTATAGCAGCAGAAACATTTAGAATTTCATTTTTATCTGCATAGATGTTAATTTCTAATTTTTCCCAATACCACCCAGATCCTTGACAAGCAAGTTTCATTGATTTTGCAACTTTTGGTACAAATATTTGTAACTCATCATCAGTGGGTTCATTTCCGCTACCAACTTTGTAAAGTGCTTTATAATTTTCAATATGAGTAAGTTGAATAAAACCTCTTCCTCTATAAAATTCTCCACCTCGAATGTTTGGAATATTTGGGTCTGTTTCATAAGTTTTTGTAAACATTTGAGTTTCCACATACGCTTGTGCTAAAAAATGTATCTTTCTAATACAAGTAGTAATTTTATAATTCTTAAAGGCTTTATTTAGCTCTTCTGTAAAAACTTGAAAGTTATTATCTCCTTCTTGAATTTTATCTACCCTAGAAAAAATATTCTATCTTCTAATTTTGTAGTTTGTGATCCATATGGTGCGTCATACATAGAGAGTGTAATTTCTATCTTTTTTCCATTTTTATCAAGAATAAAATCTCCATCTTTTTGAAATTTATGACTTTTAGCATCCCTTAAATATTGTTTAATACCCGATGTTTCTTTTTTTCTTATTTGAATTATAATATTTTTTAGTTCATCTACTGTAAAATCTCTGTCACAAAAGCAAGTTTTATTAGATTTTAATTGTTCTTTCGTCAATTCTATTTTTGATTTTAAATAAATTTTTCCTGTTTCGTCTTCCTCATCATCACATGAAATAGATAAAAAATATTCTTCTGTAGAATTAATTAAACTTTTTAGAACTTTAAATGTAATATTTTTTGTAGAATTGTTTAATGTTTCGGTTTGAGTTTTTATTTCACTACTTGAAAAAACATAATTATATTTATATAGTTTTACTTGTGCACTTAATGATTTCAAATTTTTTGATATTAATTGAATACTTATAATGTATTCACTATTTGTTTCGTTATAAGAAACATATTTTATAAATAATGTTTTTTCGACAGTTTGTTTTATGTTATTTAACCTCAAAGCATTTATAGCTTTTATTCCATTGATTGCCATATTTCAATATTTTAAAAGTAGTGTTAAGGCAAAGTGCCTTAACACTACTTGATTTAATTTAATTTAATTTTTATTTAAGGTACTCGGCAGTTCAGAATGAGTTAATAAAATATCAGCTTTATTAAACTCTGTAGTAACTACAACATCTTCTTGTTCTTTTAAATATTTTATTCAATTTGTAATATAGAATTTCCTTTTTTTATTCTATTAAATAATTCCTTTTTATATTTATCATCGTCATAACTATCTTGTACATACTCATGTGGATATAGTTTATGAGTATTGGTATCAAACATTATAGCAGGAATATTAGAATTTTTCCAAGTTACGTATAGAATATTATTGTAACAGTAAATTTCAAAATTTTCTATACTTTCATCCATATTGTTAGTAATGTCAAATTGATTGCCTAAACCAATTGTCGTTTCGTTTTTTTTGATTTCAAAGTATAAAGTTTGAGCCCAATCAAATTTTGAATAGTGATATAATTGTATAGAGTACTCATTGTTACAAGGATGTTTTAATTCACCCAAATATCTTTCTCCTTCCCAAGTTAATTTATACCACAGCCACAACGAACTTAAAGTAAAAATTAAGAACAATGCTAAATAAATTAAAAACTTATATTTTGTTTTCATATTAACCCGATAGCGCGGATTTGCAATCCGTGCCCACAAAGATTGGCAACTAAAACAAATCTAATAAAATATCTTATAGTTCCTACTTGATTTTAATATAAACATTAATGTAAATTAAAAAAATAATAATTACACAAAACCTTTAAATATAAAAAAAGACCGCAATAATTGCAGTCTTTTTATATATAGATAAATTTTAATTCTAATTACAAAGCATTATTCATACTTCTTACAGCATCGGCACTTTTAGCAAATAAAGCTTTTTCGGTATCGTTTAATTTGATGTCAACTATTTCCTCAACACCATTTTTACCTATAATACAAGGTACACCAATGCAAATATCATTTTGTCCATATTCGCCTTCAAGGAGAACAGAACAAGGTATTAATTTCTTTTGGTCGTTTAAAATACTATCTACCAAATAGGCCACACTTGCGCCTGGAGCATACCAAGCAGAAGTTCCTAATAATGCTGTTAATGTTGCTCCACCAACCATCGTATCAGCTGCAACTTTATCAAGTTGCTCTGTTGATAAAAATTGTGAAACTGGAACACCATTATAAGTTGCTAAACGTGTTAATGGAATCATAGTTGTATCGCCATGACCACCAATTACCATTCCAGAAATGTCATTGGCTGGTTTGTCTAACGCTTGTGATAAATAGGTTTTAAATCTAGAACTGTCTAGCGTTCCACCCATTCCTATAATTCTGTTTTTAGGTAATCCTGTTGCTTTTAAAGTTAAGTAAGTCATAGTATCCATAGGATTAGAAACTACAACAACAATTGCGTTAGGTGAATGTTGCAACAAACTTTCGGCTACCGATTTTACAATTCCGGCATTAATGCTTATTAATTCTTCACGTGTCATTCCAGGTTTTCTAGGAATTCCAGACGTAATAACTACAACATCACTTCCTGCAGTTCTTGCATAATCGTTAGTAACACCAACTACTTTGGTATTAAAACCAAGTGTAGTTTGGGTTTGCATAATGTCTAGTGCTTTTCCTTCTGCAAATCCTTCTCTAATATCTAGTAAAACAATTTCGCTTGTAATTCTTCTATAAGCAATTGCATCTGCACAAGTTGCGCCAACGTTTCCTGCTCCTACTATGGTAACTTTCATTTTTATAATAATTTTATAGTTATGTATATGGTTTGTGGTTTATTGTTTATGGTTTACTGTTTGTGGTTAACTAAAAACTTTAAACCAAAAACAATGAACTCTTACTTACGCATCAATTTTTGCATAAACAGCATTTTTTTCAATAAATTCTCTTCTTGGTGGTACTTCATCACCCATTAACATTGAGAAAACTCTATCTGCTTCTGCAAGACTATCAATGGTAACTTGACGTAAAGTTCTAAAAGATGGATCCATTGTAGTTTCCCACAATTGCTCTGCATTCATTTCACCAAGACCTTTATAACGTTGAATTGCAGCGCTTCCACCCATTTTTTCGTTAGCAATATCACGTTGATCGTCGTTCCAAGCGTATTCTTTTTTATTTCCTTTTTTCACTAAATATAATGGTGGCGCAGCAATATAAATGTGTCCGCCTTCAATTAATTCACGCATAAATCTAAAGAAAAATGTTAGAATTAAAGTTGAAATGTGACTTCCATCGACATCGGCATCACACATAATAATTACTTTATGGTAACGCAATTTTTCTAAATTTAATGCTTTAGAATCTTCTTCTGTACCAATAGTTACACCAAGTGCTGTAAAAATATTTCTAATTTCTTCGTTTTCAAAAACCTTGTGGTGCATTGCTTTTTCAACATTCAATATTTTTCCTCTCAATGGTAAAATAGCTTGAAATGCTCTATCACGACCTTGTTTTGCTGTTCCACCAGCCGAATCACCTTCGACTAAATAAACTTCACATTTTGCTGGATCTTGCTCTGAACAATCTGATAATTTTCCTGGTAAACCTCCACCACCAAGAACGGTTTTACGTTGCACCATTTCACGTGCTTTTTTGGCGGCATGACGTGCTTGCGCAGCAAGTATAACTTTTTGAACAATGATTTTGGCATCATTCGGGTTTTCTTCAAGATAGTTTTCAAGCATTTCTGAAACTGCTTGAGAAACGGGAGAAACCACTTCTCTATTTCCTAATTTGGTTTTAGTTTGACCTTCAAATTGTGGTTCTTGAACTTTTACCGAAATAATAGCCGTTAAACCTTCACGGAAATCATCTCCAGAAATATCAAATTTTAATTTATCTAACATTCCAGAAGCATCTGCATACTTTTTCAATGAACGAGTTAATCCCG
>JAYVKR010000313.1:0-2041 GCA_043768185.1 Flavobacterium sp. | reverse complement strand
TAAAACTACTATTATATTATCTGAATTATCTTTATGCTTTTTGTAGATAGAAATTAAATCACTTTTTTGAAGAGTTAATTTCCCTATACAAATTGCCATTAAAAATTCATATGGAGCTGTATCTTTATTGTTATTATCATCTATTGAACTTATTATGATTGTAGCCATCAAAGAACTTGCATTGGTGTCTATTTCATAATTCAATTCTTTATTTGTAGCTGCTCTTAAAAAAGATGCTTGGATTATTCCATCATTAAATCTATCAAAATTTTTGGGATCGAAAATATGTCTTTCGTAAATTGTTTGTTTTATATTTTTTTTAATTCTAAAATTATGTAAAACCGATAATATTGAAAAATACACTTTAGATTGTTGAATCTTTTCTGGCTTCCATTCAGTAAAATTAAAGAAAGCAAAATTTTTATTAAGAAACAATCTATTACCGTCAGATTTATTCAAATACACATTATTTATTAACCCTTCATTACTATTGTTCAAATCATTATAGCGACTATTGAAATATGCACTAGTAAACTCTGTAATTAACCCATCAGTTTCGTATTCATTAAAACCAAATAATAAATTTTTAATTAATTCTTTTTCAAACTCCCAACTAATACTGTCACTATCCTCATTTGGAAGAAATATTCTATCTATTGTAATAAAAGTATATGTTTCAAATTCATTGTGCTTGCCATATTTTATATTATTTTTCAATTCTTTATACGAAGATTCATCTTGACATCTAACAAAACCATTAAAATAGATAATTTGTGAATGTTCTTGAGTTCTTAACTTTCTACTTACATCTGATATTTTTTTACCATTTGAAATACAAGATGAACAAACTAAATAACAAGATGGTTCTGAAAATGTATCATCTAATTTTAAATTTTTATAATAAATAGATTCAACAGTTATTGAGTGTTCAATTTTATAATATTCTTGTATTTTATCAGCTATGTATTTTGATTCTGCATCATCAACATATATTATACTCTTTATGTTGATTGGAAGTTGATTAATAATTAAATGCTTTGTTTTCTTTTCAAAATGATTTAAATCTGCCCTATTAATGTCGATTAAAAGTTTACTCACATCAATATAAATATCTCTTGTTTTATCTAATGAATTTTTACCTTTATAACAACTTACAAAATCATAATTTAAATAATTATACATTAAATCACTTAAATTCTCCGGAGCGTCTTTTAATATTATTTTAAATCTTGAAACTGTTGGTGGAGTTGGTATAAAATGTTCATCTTCAAACTTAATTTCAAAAGTTCTATTTGGAAAAGCTTTTTTAAAATCTGCTGAATTTTTTGAAATAAAACCTTCTCCAAAAATTGCTTCTGAACTTTGTTTACTTAAAATTTTATATAAAATTTCATCGTTTTTATCAAACCCATATAAAACAACTATACTTGTCCAATTAATACCTAAACCATTTAAAGTTTTTGGTAGTGAACCGTTTATAGAAGTAGAAACTATAAATAATGAATTACCAATATTTTCTATATTATTTCTTGTAACTTTATTTGAAGGATATAACTTTAATCTTGGATTATATGGTTTATCATTACCTATATTTTTATAAATAATACAAGCATATATCAAAGGAAAAACTGTGGGTGTGTCAGAATAAATAATTTCAGGATTATCTTTGAGATATGGTAAAAGAAAAATAGATAAAACATTTATATCTTGACTTTCTTTAAAAATATTAGCTATCCTGATAAAATGGGTTGCATAAACTCCTGATGGCAATAAAAAATAAGATTCTAAACCTGCTTTTAATATTGAATCATACTTAACTAAAAAATGAGTGCAAATAGATTTTGAAAGTTCTGAATAAATATCTTCTTTAATATTTTTACCATCTGAAACATAAACTATTGAACCATCTGAATTGTACTTATATTCGGTAATATTTATACTTCCAAAATTTGGTATTCTTTCTTTTTTAATCTCATAATTTTCTGAATTATCAGGTCTTAAAAAGTGAATAAACTCTGGTGTATAATTAAAATTAAGATAT
>JAYVKR010000312.1:0-2146 GCA_043768185.1 Flavobacterium sp. | reverse complement strand
TTTTAAAAAAAAATAGTACTATTTTTGATAAATATTTGAAAATTCAATCAACATAAAAAAATGTTAAAAACGCAAGAACTTTCGTATATTTACTAGTTACCTGCTAGTTTACCTCAAAATTCTGCAAAGAAGAAACAAAAAAAAATGGAAATAAAAGAAGAAATAATATTTAATGAACCTGTAAAAACTTTTATGGAAATCTTAAAAGTTAATAATAGTGAAGTTCCATTTGCAAATGTTTTAGCATATTTTTTCAGACCAAACGAAAATCACAAATTAGGAACACTTTTTATTGATGCTTTGCTCGAAACAAAATATACAAATATCAGCAATAATTTTGCGGGAGAAATAACTCATAAACTTCCAAAATACGAAAAAAAATCTGTAAGTGTAATTGTTGAGCAAAAAACAGAAAAGAAAAACAGAATTGACATTCTGATTATTACAAATTCATTTGTAATTTGTATAGAATTTAAAATAAACCACGATTTAAACAATCCATTAATTGATTATACAGAATATGTTGAAAAAGAGTTTAATGAAAAACAAAAATTTTATTTTATTCTTACACCAAACAAAAAAGAAGCAATTAATCAAGCGAAAGAATATTTTGAGAAAAATAATGAATTTAAACAAATTATTTTAAGGCATTTCATAAATCGTGTTAAACAAAAAATTCAACAAAATCCAGCAACATTTGAAATAAATGAAAAATATGATTATTTTTTAGATTTTGTACAAACTGTTGAAAATAGAGAAATTCGTTCAAAAAGGAATATATTCCTAGAAGAACTTAAAATTAATTTACTTCACCATAAGGTAATAAGTGATTATCATAAAAACATTAATGGTGGTTTTTTAGAAATAAATAATGGAAGTTATCAGTTGAAAGTTAGATTTACCATATACGGCATTCAAATTGAAAAATGGGTTAACAAAGTTAAAACATTAATTTCCCAACCAAATAAAGAACTTAATCACGAACTCTTAATAAATACACTAATAAACTTATGAAAATTAAATATTTAATTTTGTTGACAATATTTTCGTTCAATATATACTGTCAAAATAATAACACCGATAAAATAAACATAAGAATAATTGTTGCAACAACCGATGCAGTATTGGCTGAGTATTTAATTAATGAAGAAAATTCAATTTATGAATTAAAACAATACACATATGATTATAAATTTGGAGAAAATGTTATAAAAGATAAAGCACAAAGAATTGATACACTAAAGTACAGTGAAAATGGTTTTTTAAAATTTAATTACCTAAAATCTGAGTTTATTAGAGATGAAAACGGAGGTGTGAAAATTAGTAATTTTGAAGATTATCCAGTACAAATTGGTTTGAATGGTGAAATCTTATCTAAAAATGATGTTAGATATAAATATAATTCTAATGGAAAAATAATTGAGTTAAAAGAATACTCTAAAAACGGAGAATATTTGGAAAAACATTTTGAATTTTTATATAATTTAAAAAATCAAATTATTGAAGTTAAGCAAGTTTATAACAGTGAAACAAGAATAAGAAATAAAATTGCCGCGTATTATTATGATAAAATTGGTAATATTATTAAAGTATTAAACTACCAAAAAACTGATAATAAAAATTTTCCAAAGAGAATTTTTTATAAATTAGATTACATCTATAATTCTCAAAACAAATTGATTGAATATCACTCATATGAAAATAATTATGGCGAACATTACATAATTTCAAACGCAGATTTAACTAAATATGTAAATGGAAAGAGAATATACAAAACGTTGGCTGAAAACAGTATCGACTTAAATGCTTCATACAAGTGTACCCAAAATTTAAAGTATTCTTACGAAAATGAAAACAAAAATTGGACTTCAAGAATTGAATATGAAATAATGAATTTAAAAAAAGCAGAATTGAGGTTATTAAACATAGTTAAGCAAACAAAAATATAAAAAAACCAGCAGGTAAAAGCTAGAGTTTCGTTGGGCTTGAAAAGCCAACAATGAAACTCCGGTTGAACGGAACCGTCAATTTTGTCAGCATTTTTGGTTTTGGAAAGTTAGAAAGTCTCAATTCGCCCCGATGCAGCGGCATCCTTTTTGGATTTTCTTTTTCGGAAAATCCAAAAAGATATAGCGTGCAGCGGGAC
>JAYVKR010000311.1:0-4590 GCA_043768185.1 Flavobacterium sp. | reverse complement strand
AGGCACATCAACCTCAGCCATTTGTTTGAACTCTGTTTCGTAAATTTCACTAATATCTTTTCGATTTGGTGCCAAGAGTTCTGACATTGGTCGTTGATGACTTATTAGAAATATTAAGAATGTCTTTCGTAAATTATCAGTTAACCCTTCGTTTTCGAGAAGAAATTTCACATCAAATAAATCTCGTGGATGTTGTCTGTCTAAAGCCGCACACAATTTACCAGCGTATAAATCCGGATGTGATGCTACTTGCATTTCTACATATCCAAATTCTTTTTCCACTTCTTCCACAACTTCCATTCTAACTTCTGAAAAAACAGTGCCTCTGATAACTGGCGATAATTCTACTTTGATGCGAATTTCATCTTGACTTACAATTAATCGTAGTGCATCGCTTTGTTGGTGTGCCGGTTGAACTTTAGCACCTGGTATTTTTTGTTGTATAAGTATACTTATTCTTGATAAAGCAGCTCTAATATTTAGCAATGCTGTTTCTCGATCATCCATCGGAATGTATAGCAAATCTATGTCAACCGAAAGTCGAGGCAATGCTCTGTAAAATAAATTGATTGCAGTTCCACCTTTTAATGCAAAACATTTTTCAGTGTCTACTAATGGTAAAACACGAACTAAAAGTTGTACTTGTCTGCGGTATATATTGTTTGCGTCTAAAGCCATTCTGGAACTGTTATTTTATATTTAGTATCTAATTTTCCGCCTTTTATGAGCATCCTGTTTCCAGAACCCAATGTTATACTTTCTCTATTTATTTTACCCAACCAAACATAATTTTGTCGGTCTGCAAACCAAAAGAAAAGTCTTTTTACTTTTACATTTTGACAGTATTCTAATGTTTTTTGGAGATTTCGAGGCGACAATGTTGTTAACCCTTGCATTAATTGGTCGGCGTGTTCAAAAGTTATTTTTTGCGGTACGTCTAACAATACTTCGAGGTATGCTCTTTCTGGAGTAGATAGTATTAATTTTCTATTGTCATTATCCCAATCTCTTTCTGATGTAAAAGGATATAATTGTTTGTTTTCTGCTAGATTTTCAACAAATAAACTATTGGTAGTATGTCTAACAAATTTTATATTCAATTCTAAATTGGTAACCCATTCTGGCAATAGATCATTTCCAAATAAATGAACTATTTTATTTTCCGAAAGTGATAAGTAATGAGACAAACCCTGCATTTCAAGTGCTGTTAAACCACCTACAACCAAATCTAATTTCAGTACTGATTGCAACGAAAAAACCACCGATTGCCAAGTGATTTTATTAACATTTCTAACATAAACCCCTTTGCTTATAGATTCTAGTTGGTTGCTTTTAACCAAATTATCTATTGCGTGACGGGTTAAATTATTCTCCACAAGCCATTTATGAGTGGTTACTAAACCCTCTGGCATTATATCGTATAACTCTTTTCTTCGTACTACATTTACAGCCATAATTTAAAAGTTTAGCTTATTGCGGTGTTAATCGCCGTTATGCAAAGATAATATAAATTATTTGATTTATGTAAATTAGTTTTAACGGCGATTATCGCCGTTGTTTGTTTATTATATAAACCGCTATAATATATAGTTTTGCATTATAAATCAAAACTCAAATATTTAGTATTTGAAAAATTCAAAGAAAAATTCAGTTCTTTAAAAACATCTTCACCTTCAACTTTGAAAATACTCTTAAAAGTCTCATTATCATAAGTAAAATAGAGGTTATAAGTAGAATCCATATTTCTGTTTTTATTTCTTAAAATCCTTGCGATACATTCTTTGAATGGTAAATTGTGTTTATTCTCACCGTTTACACTAAATAGATAATTATTGAGCGATTTTTCCATTATAAATCAATTTTGGAGTGGAAATAGGCGTTTTTTTCCAATAAAAAGAACTTCTGAATAGAACTAAAAACCATATTTTTCTTCACGTTTTTTAAATGCTTCTTTACCGCCTTCAACAATATCTGCTATATGTTCTCTAACACCCATACTTTTTAATAAATCAGTTTGTATTTTATTCAATGTTAGTGTGGTTTCAATTGAACCATTTATATAATCAAATTGAAATGGACTTGATGTTATTTTATCATTTTGTCCTTTCTGATTTGCAATAATTACGTTTTCTGCATCAGCATTTACAACAACATTTGGATTATGAGTGACTAAAATAATCTGTCTATCTAGTTTTTTATTTCTTAAATATTCTACTAAATCTTTGGTTATTGAACGATTATCTAAATTATCCTCCGGTTGATCTATTAATATTGGTGCTTTAGATTTACTCAAACCAACAATCAACATTAAAATAACAAAACTAGCTTTGCCAGTAGACATTTTAGTTAATGTATCATTGTCATAAATCACTTCCCAATAATCAAAAAAGTAATCGTCCAATAATATTTTAATCGCACTTTTAGTATCCGATTTTGTATTAAATGAATAATCTTTTGTTTCAACCATTGAATTAAATATAGTCTTTAATTCTTCAATAGAACTTTCTAAATCAAAATTTGAAGTTGCATTTTTATTTTCATCAAAAATGGAAAAAGTGTTATAAGACGCTTTTCTACCATCGCTAATTTCAAGGATTTTATTTTTGAGTTTTGGATAGTTAAATTTAGGAGTTCCGTCGATTTTTAAATTATCACTTTCCAATAATTTAGTTCTTTCTTCAAGCTCGGAAATAACTTTTTTATACTCCTCAAAATTTTCAGTATATGTTTTAAAAATTTTTACTTTTTCAGCAGCCAACGCTACTTCATTACTTTTAATGTCAACTTTATATTGATTTATTACACTTAATTTTTGCTTGTCTTGAATAATTAATTTTTCAATATTCTCAATTTGTTTTTTAATTTCCTCGCTATTAAAAAATGGTTTTAGTAAATCTTTCAATGTTACATTCCGCTTACTTCTTGAAGAAAATTGGTCTTTAAAAATATTTTCATTTACAAATCTTCTTTCACTATCTAGTTTTACCAACTCTATCGAGCTTTCAATTGATGACAAAGCTTGATTTATTATGTTTAATTCAGTCGTATAGTGTGCCTTTATAGTTTCATTTTCTAAAGAATTTAAAATTAAATCTTTCTTTTGTGTTAATTCTGTAAGAGTATTTTTGGTGTCTGTATGAAATGAAGTGATTTTTGAATAATCTGATTTGACTTTTCCAATTTCAATTTCAATTTTTTCTAATTCTTCATTGTAAACATTATATTGCTTAATTTGTTCTTCAGTTAATCCGATTCCTTCTTTGAGTTTGTTTATTTTTTCGTTATTTCCCTTAATATTTAATTCTAAAACTTCTTCATTGCCTTTTAAAATCAAATCTTTTTTTAATAATTCTATTTTATTTTGTATTTCGAAATAGTTATTTATTACGGATTCTCTGTTAATATCATTCGATTTAACTCGATTTAGAAACTCTTGATATTTAATTTTATAATCTTCATCTTCAAGTAATAAACCTCTAACTAACTTTAAAAGCTCGTTCCCTTTTTTATTTTCGGGTTCAGCCAATTTTGATAAATAGTTTTGTGGAATATATTTTATCTCTGATAAAATACTTGGTAAATCATCTGTTCTATTGATAGTTTGAGTAATACCAGAAATAATTTTAACTTCAAAATCAAAATCATTACCAAAATCATATTTATAATTAAATGGATGGCTTTCGTTTTTTAAAATTTTTCTATCTGCTAATAAAGTTTTTGCAATATTGTATAGTAATATTGATTTTCCAGAAGATTTACCACCTATAATTACGTTTAAATTTCTATTAAAGTGTATTTCTTCAGTTGTGAATATATTATTGTTAGAAATGAATTTTACACTATCAATTACTAATTTTTCTTCTTTAATGTCGGGTTCTAAATCTTGTATTTTTACTCTTTGTTCTGGCTCGTAAATAATTTGTTTTAATCCTTGAAAATTCAAATTTGATTTTATCCAAGTAAATCTATTGAACAAATCTTCTTCTTTATGTGCATCACTTCCAACTAAACAAGGTTTTAAAGAACCTCTTTCTAAAATGACTTGTTCTCTTTCGTTACTTTTCTCAAGTTCAGTTACATCAACATTATCATTTAATCGTTTTCCTAAAAAATATTTAACATCTTTGGGATTGGTTGAAAATATTGCATTTGAAATATTATAAATAGTTCTTCTAACTCCATCTAATGAACTTTGTTCTCCTTCAAATAAATCATAGTGTTTTTGTAACCCAGAATTTCCATCATTACTAGAATTACTGACTACAATGATTGTGTTATTTTTTAAATTTGAATTTTTATCAATTAATTCTTTTACACTTTTCGGATCAATTACAAAATTATTTATTCCTTCTTTAAATAATAAATTTTCATCTGTTACATTGGGTTTTAATGACTTACCATAACTAATAAAACCTGCACGATTCATTTTGTATCTATCTTGATTCCCAATCTCATTAAAAAAATCATTATCCAGCTCTGTAACATAGTCAGGATTAAATATGCAATGAATGTTTATTAATTTTTCTATACCAGTTGAAGGCATCATTCGTAACTCAACATTTGGAAAAATAAAAATGTTTTTGATAAAAT
>JAYVKR010000310.1:0-2340 GCA_043768185.1 Flavobacterium sp. | reverse complement strand
GCTTATGGAAAGCTTTTTTTCCATAACCGACCAAGCGAAGTTATGAAAAGTAAACGAACAATTTACCGAAAAACTAGCCATGAGTTTTAGCAAGTGTTGTGCGATCGGCAAATCTATAACAGACTCACTCTTTGATAAATTTAACTGTTTCCATTCTGTTATTCAATGTTGCTTGAATAAAGTAAACTCCTTTTTCTAAATCAGTAACATCTACTGTGTTATTTTCTGCAACTTTCTTAATTCTCAGTTTTCCAAGTACATCAGACAAGATAACAACATTAATATTTTCATAGTTAGATAAGTAAAGTAAAGTTTTTACAGGATTTGGATACGCAGTAAAAGTATTTCTTTTTGGGTTTTCGTTAATGCTTAATATTTGACAAACAGCATTTATTTCACCTGCGCTATTACAGTTTGTTAAATTGTTATTAACTTGTGTGAAACCACTTAAATTTGAATCAAAAGCAATTTTTTCGCAAAAGCTTTCAATAGCGCATAATGACAAATTCGGGTTGTTTTTTATTGTCACATTTCCAATTGTTGATCCATCTATATTATCTAATCCTGTTAAACTAGATAACGAAGTATTATCATAAACGTTGATTGAAGGTCTATTAAGAATAGGCATTGCATGAAAAGTTGCTAAACTAGATAATGCACTTAAGTCGGACAGCAATGAATTGTTTGATATATTTATCCCATTACATATAGTTAAGCCATTTAATCCATTAAGATTAATCAAATTATTATTTCGAACAATTTCTAAACCGCCGTTTACAGGTGATGTCACACTGCTTATTCCAATTAAATTAGTCAGAGAATTACAATATTGTACTCTTATTGAATTACCTATAATTGTCAGATTAGGTGTATTTGGCAAAGATGTCAAATTTGGATTTCCAAGGATGTCATAATTCCAACCAATTTCTTGTAGATTGCCAAAACCATTTATTGTAGTTAGTGCACTATTATTAATAATAAAAACCGACCCAATATCATTATTTGAGATGTTAACTTTAATCAAACTATTAAAGCCACTTAGTGTGATTAAGGTTGTAGTATCAACTATAACTAAATCTCCGGTAATATTTATCAAACTATTAAAACCATTAATAGCACTTGGAGTTAAGCCATCAATAGTTAATGCATTTCCACTAACACTCGAACCTACTTGAATTAAATTTGGAAATAAGTTAGTTGCATCGATAAATTTTAAATCAGAAAGATAAATTCTACCGCCAACATTTGTAAGGTTATATAGTCCAGAAATGTCTGTTAGAAGATAATTGTTTTCAAGTGAAGCTATATGTAAGTCACCTGTGATTTCAGTAACCTGACTCAATCCATTTAGATTACTAATGTAAGAAGCGTTGATTCTAATTGATGTAAATGTATTATCTCCCGGATAATTAGTAGCAAAATTATCTACATCTATTTGATTATTCAGAATTACAATTTGTGCTAAACTAAAATTGTATATCATTGTTATTATGATAGTAAGGATAATTTTTTTCATGATGTATTTTTATCTATTTAAAAGCATTTTCTTCACGTTACGGATTTTTTTGTTGCTGTCGCACAACGGTCGATGCTAGAGCTCGTGGCGACTTGGCGACCGAGCTTTCTCCATTACCGAAAACGAAGTTAGGAAAAAGAAACGAACAATTTACCGCAAACTAGCCATGAGATTTAGCATTTGTTGTCGGCTGGCTTTGTTATTTAGTACGTTTTATCTTTTGTGGATTTTGTCTGGTGTCAAATACATCAGCAATTTGTATAAAATGCTTTTTTTCATCAACACTATAAATGATTTTATAATTTTTACAAATCAAATATCTATAAACATTTTCTCTATCGAGTAATAAATCTTCAATTTGACTAATATTTGGACTTTCTAAAAGTCTATTTGGTTCGGCAATTATTTTTTGAATTAAATTTTTAGCGACTCTATGACTAGCATTTTCACTATAATACTCAAAGATTTTGTCAAGTTGCGTTTCAGCATAATCCGACCAAATAATTTTGAACTTCATTATTTGTATTTGGCTAAAAGTTCAGAACTAGTTTTATAACGACCATTTTTAAAATCGTCTTCAGATTTATCAATGCCTTTATTGAATTCTTCAATTGACATTGGTTTGAATGAATCTTTAATTCTCTTTTTCATTAGATTCTCAAACTGAGAAATAACTTCTTCACTTTGAAGTTTAAGAAACTCTTGAATAAATTCTAATTTTCTAGTTTGTAAATCCATTGCTTTCATATTTTTTTCAAATTTACAAATTATCTTGAAACCGAATATTCTTTTTTGTACGATTTTTTCCAAGCTTGCCGACAACG
>JAYVKR010000309.1:0-7148 GCA_043768185.1 Flavobacterium sp. | reverse complement strand
ACAAACTAAAGCCAATAATTCGGCACTTTACACACTAATTACAGTCTTCTTTTTTTGGGGATTTATTGGTGCTTCCAACGGAGTTTTTATTCCATTTTGTAAAATTAAATTTGGGTTAGATCAATTTCAAAGTCAGTTAATAGATTTTGCATTTTATGGTGCTTACTATATTGGTGCCTTGTTGTTATTTATTTTTAGTAGTCTTGTTAATAAAGATATTTTAAATTATTGGGGTTTTAAAAAAGGAATTATAAATGGTTTATTGATAAGTACTTTTGGCGCTGCATTTATGATATTTGCTGTAACACAAGGAAGTTATTTAATGATTCTTGCAGCATTGTTTGTTGTAGCTTTAGGTTTTTCATTACAACAAACTTCTGCTCAACCGTTTGCATCTTCACTTGGCGATATTAAAACGGCTTCGAACAGATTAAATCTTGCTGGAGGAATTAATTCTTTTGGTACAACTATAGGTCCAATTGTAGTTTCTATTGCATTATTTGGAGTAATTGCTGGAGCAAATTTAGAAGAATTTGCTAAGAAAACCAATTCACTAGATAAAATGGAAATTCTCTATGTGTTTGTTGGAGGTTTATTTTTATTAGCTGCAGCATTATTTTATTTTTCTAAAAAATTACCTGCAGGAAAAAGTGATGCTACATTTGAGCCAGCAAACAAAGCAATGAAAACTTTAATTGCTATAACTTTAATACTGATTGTAATTTTTGGATATATATTTTCTAGATATGAAGATGCCGATTTTATTAAAAGATTTGTAGAAAGTAATGAAAAAGATTATTTAGGTTTAGGATTAACTATTGCAACATTACTAGTAACGGTTTTCGGATTATTATTTGCAAATGCAAGAGCACAAAAAAGTCCAGAAGGTTGGGGTGCAATGAAATACCCACAATTGGTTTTAGGAATGTTAGGTATTTTTACTTATGTTGGAGTAGAGGTTACCATTCAAAGTAATCTTGGCGAATTATTAAATACTAATGCTTTTGGAAATATTTCTGGAGCAGATTTAGCACCATATATTTCTATGTATTGGGGAAGTTTAATGATAGGTCGTTGGGCTGGAGCAATTTCTGTATTTAATCCAACTAATTCGGTTAGAAAAATTTTATTAATTGTAGTTCCTTATGTGGCATTTGGAGTTGTTCTTTTTGTAAATCATATTTCAGGTCAAGATGTTAGTCCACTTTATGCTTATGCTGCTGTTGTTGCTTTTCAAATTGCAGGATTCTTTTTAGGACAAGACAAACCTTCTAAAACTTTAATGATTTTTGGTATTATGGGAATGATAGCAATGATTATTGGATTATTTTCTTCTGGTACATTAGCTATTTATGCCTTTATGAGTGGCGGATTATTTTGTAGTATTATGTGGCCAGCCATTTTTTCATTGGCAATTACAGGTTTAGGAAAATATACATCTCAAGGTTCGGCGTTTTTAGTAATGATGATTCTTGGTGGTGGAATTATTCCGCCATTGCAAGGTAAAATTTCTGACATAATTGGAATTCATCAATCTTATTTTATTCCTGTAGTTTGTTTTGCTTACTTGGCTTATTACGGATTTGTAGTAAAAGGAATTTTAAAGAAACAAAATATTGATGTAGATTCTATTGAGGTAGAAGCAGCTCATTAAAAATATAAAAAAGTAGTTTAAAAACTCTGAAAGTAGAATTCTTTCAGAGTTTTTTGTTTTAAAATTATATTAAAGTCTGCTAGTTATTTTATATTTTGTTATAATTGATTTATCTTTGTGAAACAACAATAAAAATGAAAAAAAATCCCAAACTAAGAGTTTTTCCCAACGAAGATTTTAAAGAGATTGCAATGCACGAATCTTTAAAATTAAAATATGCAATTTCTAATAAAGGCAGATTAATAAGTTTTAATGATTCTATTTTGCATGGTAGAATCATCAATGGTAGTTTGCAAGATGGATATAGAATAATGCGATTTTCTATTAATGATAATGGAGTAAAAAAATACAGACATTTATTTTATTTTAGATTGGTTGCCGATTATTTTTTAACAAAATCCAATCCAGAGGAAACTTTTGTATTGCATTTAGATTACGTAAGAGATAATGATGATGCTAGAAATTTACGTTGGGCTACAAGAGAAGAAATGCTTGCTCATGGTAAAAAAAGTCCTAAAGTTATAGAAGCGCAAAAGAAATTTGTTGCAGGACGATTTGGTGCTGATGGTGCTTCTAAATTAACTTCTACGAAGGTTATGCACATTAAAAAATTATTGGCAAACCCAAATAGAACAACTAGAAAAAAAATTATAGCTAAACAATTTGGTGTTACAACAATGCAAATTCGTAGAATTGAAACTGGTGAAAACTGGAGTCAAGTAGAAATTTAAACTAAGAATTTATATTCAATACATAAATTTTTAGTCCTGATGGAAGTGGCATCCTTTTTTTAATTGCCTTGGGTTTTAACCCAAGGCAATTAAAAAAAGATAGAACGTACAGCAGGAATTACCAAATTAAATAATACCCAAGCCATTCACTTCTAATTATTTATGTCGCTATCTTCAAGTTTTTTATCAATAATTTTACTGTTATGCAAAACTACAGGTTTGTTATTTTTACGCATTTTAATATTTAAAAACTCTACAAATAACGAGAAGAAAATAGCAAAATATAAATATCCTTTAGGAATAATACCAACTTCTGTATCGCTACCAAATTTAAAATGAGCCAAATGTGAACCTTCTGCAAGTAACATTACTCCAATTAATATTAAAAATGAAAGTCCAAGTATTTGAATTGTAGGATGTTGACTAACGAATTTAGAAACTGGTCCAGCAAAAATCATCATAATTACAATTGAAATAATTACGGCTAAAATCATAATTTCTATTGCTCCAGCTTCTCCAAAACCGCCTTGATCTACAGGTTTCATACTAATCATTCCAATTGCAGTTAATATGCTATCAAACGAGAAAACTATGTTTAAAAGTGCAATTTGAACTATAGCTTTAGACAAGCTTGAAGCCGCTTTACCACTAGCATTTCCTTCTTCTTCGCCTTCCATTTTGTGGTGAATTTCTGAAACCGATTTGTATAAAAGAAACAATCCGCCACCAAAAATTATTAAACTTTGTCCAGTAATATGTGCTTCAAAAAATCCCCAATCTATATGTAAAATAGTTTCTTGTAAGCTTAAAACCCAGGTTATTCCAAAAAGCAATGCAATTCTAAACGCCATTGCCAATAAAAGTCCAATTCTTCTTGCTTTTGGTTGGTCTTTTTCTTCCAATTTACCAGAAACTATAGACAAGAAAACGATGTTATCAATACCTAAAATTATTTCTAAAAAAGTCAATGTTAACAGTGCAATCCAAGCATTTGGATTAGAAATTAATTCCATCATAATCTTACAATTTTATTTTTTTTATTTAATTTTAGTTACAGTTCCAAGCTGTTTATTATCATCATTTACAAAAGAATATTCAAATGTGTACGAGTTTTTAGTGGTTGTTAAAATTCGCATACTTATTGCTTTTTGCTCCTTCATATTTTTAGGATGCAACTTTTCTAGCACAAATTCGCACTCGTTAACCCAACGTACACTTGCAGTATCGGTTTTTCCATTGTAGGTTTCTATTTGAAATTTTTCATCTCTTTTAAACAAGGTTACTTGTTTTTTACCATTAAATTCTTGAGTAAAACTAAACTCTCCAGTTTTAAAATCTTCACAATTTCGCTCTTGTTTATAACACGAACTTAGAACAAGCAATAAAAGTAACGTAAAGTATTTCATATTTTTAGAGTAGCTTTACCCAGCTTTTCATTACAATCTTGCTTTAAAAAACTTTTTTTCTACTTTTAAAAAAAGAGCTTCTTTGGTCGCTTTTTTTTAAAAAGAAAAAATAGTTTTTCCACAGCAAGGATTTCCATTTTAATCTGGGCTAGAAAAATTTCTTGAGTACAAAAATCGGATAAAAATTTAAACTTTTGTTATAGAATTTAAAATAAATTTTGCAAAATTAATTTAATTTATCCATTTCGTCATCAGTAAAATTTTTAATTGATTTTTCTTTAGAAAATTTATCATTATTGTACAAATCAGATTTATTTTTAGGAATTGAAAGTGAATTCCATTCGTTTTTTTTAAGCATTTTAGCATAAAAAACTATTTGCCCAATATGATAAGGATAATGTGCCAACTGACGATTTATAGCTTCAATTATAGTGTGACCTTCATTTCTAATATAGATAATAGTATCTAATTCTTCGTCTTGTAAAACATTAATAGCATTAAAAAAACAGTTCCAACCAGCATTCCACAAGTCTAGAATTTCTTCTTTAGAATTTAATGTTTCGTAAAACTCACTATCTCTGTTACGCCATTCTTTTTCGCCATCCGAAGTTAAAAAGTCTGTCCAACGAGACAACATATTTCCAGATAGGTGTTTTACAATTGTAGCAATAGAATTGGTATTTTCATTTATCGAAATAAATAATTGCTCTTCATCTAATTGATCTATAGCTTTTTCGCCAATTGTTTTATAGTATAAAAACTGTTTTTTTATACTTTCTAGGTAGGTGTTGTTTGTAGTCATTTCCAATTTTTGGGTTTTCTAGAAGTATGTCTAATTCTTAAAACTTGAATTTCATTAGAAACAATTCTATAAGAAATTTTGTAATTGTATATATTAAAAGCTCTAAAACTTCCATCATTGTTTTTACGTTGCTCATCTAATTCATAAATTTCTGACGAAGTTTTTAAAACTTTTGTACTTTCAAATATTTTCTCAATGACTTTATCTGCAATTCGAATTGATTTTGTTTCAAACAAAATATAAAATGAATATATTCAAGTTGATTTAATTCATCAACAGACCAAATTATTTTGACCATTTTTTTGCACTCAATTTAACTTCTTCTTCGTTATAAAAGTTTCCTTCAGAAATACTTTGTAAAGCTTTGTCAATATCTATGTTATAACTTTCTGTAGTTTCAACTTTACCAAAATTTTGAAGTAAATGTTTTAATTTTTCAATAAATGAATCATCTTTTACTTTATCAATTTCTTGATGAATCCATTTTATGTCAGTTTGAGTATTCATAGAATTAAAATTTTAGTAAAAATACAAATTTGTTTTAGTATAAATAGTATTAATTATTTTTCATCATTAAAAAGTCCTTTTACAATAGTATTTATTCCTTGAAACGTAAAATACATTCCGCTTAAACAAATGCTGCAACCAATAACCAAAACAAGATAATGCCAATTGGTTTGTTTATTACTAAATGCATTGTACATAACTGCCGGACCAATAAACATTTGTGGTAAAGCAATCATTAAATATTTTAATCCTTTGTTTATTAAGGTTTGATTTGTTGGCATTTTTTTAATTTTTAATCCAATTAGATAGCAATTTTTTATCTGATGATAATTTTCAAACAATTCTATATTTTGACCTTACAATTAATGAAGATTCTAAAAGGTTGTCTTTTACAACTTTATAAGGAGCAATTCCACTAGAGTGAATAAAAAACGAACCTTCATCATTTATCAACACAAATCCAGTGTGGTTGTCTAAACCAACAACATAAATTCCGTTGCCTTTTGTTTTTAAACTTTTTTCAAAATCTTCAATAGATTTATTAGAAAATCTAATAATATTATCTTCCGAAACAAGATTTTTAATCATTTCTTCTGATGCGCATTGTGCCAGTTTTACTCTATTAATTTTTAAACCAATATCTCTTAAAGTTGTTGTTACAAAATAGCCACAAGCAATACTTCCTTCATTTGGTTTTTGAGTTGTTCCGTTAAAATCCCATTTGGTTCCATACCAATATGGAAAAATTTTAGTAGTTAATATAGTTGTGAATTCAATTCCAATTGCTTCAGTATTTTTATCTTTACTATTAAATTTTAATGTTTTTATACTGTCTAAAGTTTTAGAATAATCTTCTAAATTAACCTTTAAACTTTCTTCAATTACAGAAGTTGAATTTGATTTTTTTGATAATTGAAAAATAATAAATACTACTATTGAAAATAAAATTACAGGTAATATTTTTTTCATATTACTTTACAAAATTATCAACTGCTTTTCTAACACTTCCAAACTCATTTAACAATTTTGCTGCTTTACTATAATCAACATCAATTTCACTCATAATCATTTTTACTCCACGATCTACAAGTTTGTCGTTACTCAATTGCATATCAACCATTTTGTTACCTTTTACTTTGCCAAGTTGAATCATTGTGGCAGTAGAAATCATATTTAGAACCAGTTTTTGAGCTGTTCCAGCTTTCATTCTAGAACTTCCTGTAATAAATTCTGGTCCAACTACTATTACAACAGGAAATTGTGCCGTCAAAGCCAATGGACTATTTTCATTACAAGTAATACAACCAGTACTTATAGTATTTTCGTTGCATTTTTTTAATCCTTCAATAACATAAGGTGTTGTTCCAGAAGCTGCAATACCAATAACAACATCATTTTTATTTATGTTTTGTTCTTGTAAGTCAATCCATGCTTGGGTTGTATTGTCTTCGGCATTTTCAACTGCTCGTCTAATAGCTTTATCGCCACCAGCAATTATTCCGTTTACAAGGTCAAACGGAACTCCAAATGTTGGCGGACATTCACTTGCGTCTACAATTCCTAATCGTCCAGAAGTTCCTGCTCCAATGTAAAAAAGTCGTCCACCAAGATTCATTTTTGCAACAATTTCTGTAACTAATTTTTCTATTTGTGGTAATGCTTTTTCAACTGCAATTGGTACAGTTTTATCTTCATTATTAATATTTTGCAATAAATCAGTAACCGACATTTTTTCTAAATGTTCGTAGTTTGATGTTTGTTCTGTGGTTTTGGTGAAGTTCATTTTTTTATTTAACACATTCAATATGTGATTCTTTGGCTATTATCATTCTATATTTATCAATCTCTAAACTTATTTTTAACCAATTTTGATTAAAATAAACGTGTAATTCATTTAAGGAAAGATTTCCTATTTTAAAATATATAATTTTAGGAGAAACTTCGGATATTGAAAATTTATTAAAAAAATTTACATCCTTAGTTAAAATAATCAATTGATTATTAAGAGCATAATTCCAAATTTCACTATCTGACATTTTCAGATTTAA
>JAYVKR010000308.1:0-2535 GCA_043768185.1 Flavobacterium sp. | reverse complement strand
CATCACTTATAAAATGATTTGCAATACCAACATTATTTTCTATATAACTTGCAATTAAAGTTTCAAAGCTGTTTTCCATTGTATAAACACACTCGATTTTGCAAGTATTGTGGCAAGGTAACCCAATTAAAATTAGAAAATAGGTTTAAATTTTTCAATTTAATTATATTTGTTTTAAACTCTTTTATTATGAAAAAAGTATTTTTTCTAGCGTTTATAATTTCAAGTTGTTCCACAATTAAAAATATAGAAGAACAAAAAAATTCTATAAATTTACTGCTAGACAACTGGCACAAAGCAGCAGCAAATGCAAATTTTACTGATTATTTTAATGTGCTTTCGCCAAATGCTATTTACATTGGAACTGATGCTTCAGAAAACTGGACAAAACCACAATTTGAAGCATTTGCAAAACCTTATTTTGACAAAGGAAAAGCTTGGAGTTTTACTTGCTTAGAAAGAAACATATATTTTTCTGAAGATAAAAAAACAGCTTGGTTTGACGAATTATTAAACACGCAAATGAAAATTTGTCGTGGTTCAGGGATTTTAATTTACAGTAACGGAAATTGGAAAATCAGTCACTACGTACTTTCAATGACCATTCCAAACGACAATACTAATGAAGTAATAAAGATAAAATCGGCTATAGAAAACCCACTTATAGAAAAATTACAGAAAAAATAAATCCAAAACAAACACTTTGTCGTAAATAGAATAGAAGTTTGTTACTTCAAAATAAGTTTGTTTTGTTTAGAGGGAAAACGCTATCTATTTTTTTTAGATAGCGTTTTTATTTATTTGGGTTGTTTTGGAATTAATATAAATCCTTAAAACCTATTTATTAAATCTAAGTCGTTTTTCAGACTGAGCATTCTAAAGTACTTATAAAAATCTTCGACAAGCTCAGATGGACATTTTCTATGTAATTAAGTTTATTTTAAAGTTTAAAAACATCTTTTCATACATTTTTTTTAATCGCATTAGTAAAATCCTTTAAAAAGGCAGACAGTTTTCGTGAAATAAATAACCTCAATAAAATTCGTGGAAATTAGTGAAATTCGTGTGAAATCTATTTTAAATTCGTGAAATAATCAACAGCAACTCAATTAGTGAAATAATTAAAGAGTAACAAATTCGTGGAAATTAGTGAAATTAGTGTGAAAAGATTTTTAAATATAAACTAGTGTGAAGCTTTTTTAGAATAAACTATAGAAGTAAGTTTATCAAACATCTCAACAGTCATAATCTCTAAATTGTAATCATTTTTCCAATTCCAATCGTTTCTAGCTTGTTCATCATCAATACTTGCAGGCCAAGAATCGGCAATTTTCTGACGGAAATCTGGAGCATAATCAATAGTAAAATCTGGATAATGTTTCTTAATTTCTTCGGCAATTTCCTTCGGATTAAAACTCATTCCGGCTAAATTATAGGATGATCTAATTTTTACAGCATCAGCATCAGCTTGCATAATTTGAATGGTAGCTTTTATGGCATCGTCCATATACATCATAGGAAGTTCAGTGTTTTCAGATAAAAACGAAGTGAATTTTCCATCGGTAATTGCTTTATGATAAATATCTACAGCATAATCAGTTGTTCCGCCACCAGGTTCTGTACTCCAAGAAATTAATCCAGGATAACGAATGCTTCGCACATCAACGCCATATTGATGATTGTAATATTCGCACCAACGTTCGCCAGTTTGTTTAGAAATTCCGTACACAGTTGATGGTTCCATTATGGTGTATTGTGGCGTATTTTCTCTTGGTGTTGTTGGTCCAAAAACGGCAATACTTGATGGCCAAAATATTTTTTTTATTTTTTTAGCTTTCGCCAAATTTAAAACATGAAACAGCGAATTCATATTTAAATCCCAAGCAAAAGCTGGATTTTTTTCGGCAGTTGCAGATAATAATGCCGCCATTAAATACACATCGGTAATGTGATATTTTTCTATTAAATGCTCAATTTGATTGTAATCTAAAGCATTTACAACTTCAAATATTCCGTTGTTTACAATATCATTATTTAGTTTTCTAATGTCAGATGCAATTACGTTATCGTTTCCATATTCGGCACGTAATTTTGCAGTAAGTTCTGTACCAATTTGTCCGCAAGCACCAATAATTAATATCTTAGTCATAGTTGTAGTTGTTTGTTGCTACAAATATAACGTTTTCGTAAAGTTTGAGATGTTGGGATTTGTTAAAGTTATTTTTTATGTTTTTATAGGTTAAAATTAACTATGGTTTAGTATTAAACTCTTTTTTATGTCTTTTAAAATTGTTTGTTCCATTAAGTATAGATTTTTGAAATTCAGAATATTTATCTGGTTCATAAAAATTTATTCTATTCGAATAAATTCCGTAAGAAGCAATTTTTCCTTCACTCCCAATATAAAAAACACCATCTCCATCTCCACAACTTGCAACAAATTTATCTTTTGGTATGTACATTTTTTTAACAACCATAACACTATTATTAATTTGAATCTTTTTAGAATCAATAAATATTAATTTCTTTTTCTCT
>JAYVKR010000307.1:0-6834 GCA_043768185.1 Flavobacterium sp. | reverse complement strand
TTTTAAAACTTGTTTATCACTGCTTGAGTAGGTTTTACTCAATTTTTGCATTGAAAATATTACTTTTTTATCGTCTGACATTTTTATTGTTTATTGTTTTTAGTTTATCGTTTATTGTTCCTTGTTTGCTTATATAGTTTGATTTTTTTGTTTTTTTGTTATTAGATTGAATTTAGTTTTTTGTTATAAGTTTTACTTTTATTTATTTAAATTTCAATCCTTTTATTTCGCAATTCCTCAAATAATTCATCATTGCACCAATTTTATTTTTTTCATGTTCTGTCATTTCTAATAATTTTAAATACTGTTCTTCAGATATTAAATTTTTATCATATGCACGATAGCATTGAGATTTTGTTTCTCCGCACGAACCTTTTGCAATACTTAAAAAATTAATAAATTCTTTGTTTCCGTTTCTTTCAAATCCTTCGGCAATGTTATCCATTACTGAACCTGAACTTCTATCTATTTGGTCTTTTAAAGAATAATTGTTTTTGAGTGCTGTATTTTGGATTAAGAAATCTATATAAATACAAATTTCTCTAGCTTTTTGCCAAATTTCTAATTCTTCAAACTTTAGTATGTTTGCCATAAATTTAAAACAATCAATTAAAAAAACAATTAAAATCTTAAGAAACCCGGAACAATAAACAATAAACTAAAAACAATAAACAATTAATCTACACTCTACCTTTTAGTGAGCTAAAAACCCAAGCGTTTGCAAGAAATCCAACACCAACTGCTGCAAAACCCCAACCTGCGGTTTCATCATATCTAAAAGCTGCTAATGCTAAAAGGATTAATCCCATAATTATCATTATAAAAGTTGCCCAACCAAGAACGGTATTTTTATTCATTCCCATTTTATTATTTTTTTTTGGAATACAAAGATACATTTTTTAAAAAAATTATTGAAATTTATACTATTTTATTATTAATTGTATTGCTAGCCCAGATAAAAATGGAAAGCCCACAGCAAAAAGTTATATTTTTCTTAATAATAAAAAGCGACCAACGGAAGCTCTTTTATTGTTTAGAAAAATATAATTTTTTGTGAGGACTTGAAATGGTTAGCTGGAAATTGCTTATGAAAAAAACTAATAAAAAATTTTAACCAACATTTCTTTCAACAAATCGTGAGTTGGTAAAGCATTTGCGCCTACACCTTTACTTTTAACGTCAATATCGCGCAAAGTATTTACAATTGCACTTACTTTTTTCATTGGATAATTCTTTAAAGCTACGTCGTAATCTTTTATAAAAAACGGACTGACACCAAGAACTTTAGCCACATTTACAGGATTTCTATCTTTTAAACCGTGGTATTTTAAAACTTTTATAAAATAACTAAAAATAAGACTAGTTGTAACAACCATTGGGTTATCCTTTGGATTATCAGAGAAATATTGTGCAATTTTATATGCTTTTACTTGATTTTTAGATCCAATGGCATTTTGTAACTCAAATACATTAAAATCTTTACTAAACCCAATATTTTCCTCAATATGTTTGGCAGAAATTACACTTCCTTTTGATAAAATTATTTGAAGTTTTTCTAGTTCATTATTAATTTTACTTAAATCGTTACCTAGAAATTCTACTAACATTGCATTAGCTTTTGCTTCTATAGTATATCCTTTTCCTTGCAAAACTCTTGTTATCCATTGTCCTACTTGGTTTTCATATAGTTTTTTACTTTCGTAAACCAATCCAGTTTTTACGATGTTTTTAAGTGCTTTTTTTCGTTTATCTAGTGTTTTATATTTATAACAAAAAACTAAAACTGTAGATTCCATTGGGTTTTCGGCATATTTTTCAATATTTTCGATAGTTCTTGATAAATCTTGTGCTTCTTTTACAATAACCACTTGTCGTTCTGCCATCATTGGATAGCGTTTGGCAGTTGCAACAACATCATCAATTGACACATCTCTTCCGTAAAGTATGGTTTGATTAAAACCTTTTTCCTCTTCGGATAAAATATTTTCTTCAATATAATCACTTAATTTATCAATATAATAAGGTTCTTCACCCATTAAAAAATAAATTGGTTTTATATTTCCAGCTTTTATATCGTTTACAATTTTTACTATTTCATCCATTTATGCTGAATTTATTTCAGTATCTTTTTAATATTCAGTGTTCAGTTGCAGTGTTCAGTATTAAAAATTTTACATTTGAATAAATTCAAATTTTACTTACTTTTGTAAGATGCAACAACTTAATTTTCCAACTTATACATTTCGGTTCAAAAATAGTGAAAATAAAGTGTCTATTTTTGATGAAGTTAGGAAAAAATTTATAATTCTAACTCCAGAAGAATGGGTTCGTCAAAATGTTGTTCAATATTTACTTCAAGAAAAAAAGTATCCAAAATCATATATTAATGTTGAAAAATTGATTAAAGTAAATGATTTAAGTAAACGATATGATGTAATTGTATATCAACCTAATGGAGAAATATTTTTATTAATAGAATGCAAAGCTCCAGAAATAAAAATAGCGCAGGAAACCTTCAATCAAATTGCTAGATATAATCTTACTTTAAAAGCCAATTATTTAATGGTAACCAATGGAGTTAATCATTACTTTTGTGAAATGGATTTTGAAAATGAAAAATACAATTTCTTAAAAGAACTTCCAGAATTTGAAATTACAAACAACAAATTATAATCTATAAACTTGAAGATAGCAGTAGTAATTTTAAATTGGAATGGTGCAAAATTGTTAGAGCAATTTCTACCTTCAATTGTAGCTTTTTCTAATGAAGCCAACGTTTATGTTGCAGATAATGCATCGACAGATAATTCAATTCAAGTTATTAAAGAACAATTTCCTACTGTAAAAATTATTCAAAATGATGACAATTATGGCTTTGCAAAAGGTTATAATATAGCTTTAAAAAATGTTGAAGAAGAATTTTATGCTTTAGTGAATTCTGATATTGAAGTTACTCCAAATTGGCTTGCTTCTATCGTATCACTATTTGAAAAAGAAAAAGAAATTGGTATCATTCAACCTAAAATTTTAGATTTTAAAAATAAAGAACTGTTTGAATATGCTGGTGCAGCTGGCGGATTTATAGATAAATATGGTTATCCTTTTTGTAGAGGAAGAATTTTTGAAACCTTAGAAAAAGACAACCAACAATATGATAATGAAACTGAAATATTTTGGGCAAGTGGCGCTTGTTTTTTTGTTAGAAAAGAAGTTTTTAGAAAATTAAATGGTTTTGATGAAGATTTTTTTGCGCATCAAGAAGAAATAGATTTGTGTTGGCGTGCTTTTAACTTGAATTATAAAATAAAATACACTTATAAATCAACTGTTTATCATGTTGGTGGTGCCACTTTAAAGGAAGGAAATCCAAGAAAAACATTTCTAAATTTTAGAAATTCATTGTTGATGCTGACCAAAAATCTTCCAAAAAATAAATTAATTTCTATAATTATTGTTAGAATGATTCTTGATGGAATTGCAGGATTTCAATTTATTTTTAAAGGAAAATTTAAACATTTTTCTGCGATTTTAAAAGCGCATTATTCATTTTATGGTTTGATTTTTATAATGTTAAAGAAAAGAAGTGAAAATCAAAAACAATGTTATTATTACACAAAAAGTATTGTTTACAATTATTTTGTAAAGAACGGCAAGGTATTTGAAAATAAAGCTTAACAATACTTTAGCGTATTTAAACGTTATAACTATCAATAATTTGTAAATTTGTAATAATCGAAAAAAAGAAAAGTATGAAAAAAGTAATTTTAATTGTTTCACTTGCCTCATTAATGTTAACATCTTGTGGCGCAAAAAAGAAAATTGCAGCATTGGAAGCTCAAAACAAAGAATGTCAAGATTTATTGAATTCTACTACTGTTAAATTAAACTTGTGTTTGACAGAAAAAGAGGCAATGACACAACAAAACGATTATTTAAAAAAGAATAATTCTGATTTGATTAGTGCTTCTAAAGATATGACAGTACTATCTACAAAAGGTGCACAAAATATTGAAAAAGCATTGGAATCTATCAAAGAGAAAGATTTAAAAATTTCTAGAATGCAAGATGCTTTAACCAAAAAAGATAGTGTTACGTTGGCATTGGTTACAAGTTTAAAAAGTTCGGTTGGCATTTCTGATCCAGATATTGAAGTAAATGTAGAAAAAGGAGTAGTTTTTATTTCTATTGCTGATAAATTATTGTTTAAAAGCGGAAGTTATGTAGTTAGCGACAGAGCAAAAGAAATTTTGGCAAAAGTTGCTAAAGTGGTAAACGACAAACCAACATTTGAATGTATGGTTGAAGGTCATACCGACAATGTTCCTTTTACTGGAAACGCAGTTTTACTTGACAATTGGGATTTAAGTGTTAAACGTTCTACAGCAATTATTAGAGTTTTAACTAGAGATTTAGGTGTAAAACCATCGCAACTTATTGCTGCCGGAAGAGGAGAATATGTTCCTTTAGTTGATAACAATTCAGCAGATAACCGATCTAAAAACAGAAGAACTCGTATTGTGGTTTTACCAAAAATAGATGAGTTTTATGAAATGATTGAGAAGGAAATGAAGAAACAATAGTTTAAAAAGTGTTCAGTGATCAGTTTTTAGTGGTCAATTTCCTTGTTTGAATATAATATTAATAGTTACTAAAAAACGCCTTGAGAAATCTTGGCGTTTTTTATTTTTTTACTCAATTCCGTAATTCATAGGTAACATATCGCCTACTTTTTGCTGAGATAAATCGCCAGAGAAAATTATATTTTCTATGTTGGAATTGTTTCCAAATTTATCTACATAAAAAGTTTCAGTTTCAAATATTATTTTGGATTGTTTTTTCTTGTCAAATAATAAATTAAACTCGGCAACAAAATCTTTACTAGCAAGTGATTTTGTTTGTTTTACAACCTCAACTTTATATAAATCATTATCTACAGTAACTTTAAAATAATCGTTTGGATTGTCTTGAAAACTACCTTTAAAGAGTAAAAAATTCTTTTTATCCCAAATATTATTTACTAAATTTCTAAAAAAATGCAATTGCGAACCTTGATATGCTTTTTCTCTTTTTTTAGAATTATTACTTTTAGATAGTATCTCTTCAAATCGAGTTAATCCTGCATAATAACTTCTAAAAACGTCATGAGAATTTAATGTTTTGGCATAAAATTTAGCTTCAAAGTTTACTAGTTCATAAGTTATTTTATAATTTAAAGATGAATTTATTATAACTAAAGGAACATCTGAGAAAGCTTTTAAAGTCATAGATTTTTCATTATATTCAAAATAAATTGCCTCTTCATTTTCTATTTTGGTGTTTTTGGCATTGTCACTTCTTCCTAAAAATTGTTCTCTAAATAATTGTAACTTTTGCTTTCTTGTAAATCTGTCTTTTTTAATGATGACTTCGTTCAACGAATTTAAACTTTCTTTTAAAACAATATTTATTTCTTCATTGGGTTTTACATTTGATATAAATTGTGTTTGAAATCCTATAAAACTTATTGCTAAAATACTATTTATTTTAGAACTATAGTTTAAAGTAAAATTCCCTTTTCATCAGTAATTGTGGCAATTGTTGTTCCATCAAAATATACATTTGCTCCAACCAAAGGTTGTTTATTTTCGTCTAAAACTTTTCCTTTTATAGATTGTGAAAAACTAAGTATTGAAATTAAAATACAACAAATAAAAAATATTTTCTTCATAAAAAGTTATAAAATATCTAAACTTCCTTTTCCTTCTCTAACTACAACAGGTTCAAAACCAGACAAATCGATTATAGTTGATGCCAAGTTATCACCATAACCACCATCAATTACTACATCAACAAGGTTTTGCCATTTTTCAAAAATTAATTCTGGATCGGTAGAATATTCTAAAACTTCATCATCATCATGAATGGATGTTGAAACTATTGGATTGCCTAGTTTTCTAACAATTTCTAACGCAATTTCGTTATCTGGAACACGAATTCCGACAGTAGTTTTCTTTTTAAATTCTTTAGGTAGATTGTTATTTCCTGGTAAAATAAAAGTGTAAGCTCCAGGCAAAGCACGTTTTAATAATTTAAAAGTTGCAGTGTCAATTTGTTTTACGTAATCTGAAATATTACTTAAATCGCTACAAACAAAAGAGAAATTGGCTTTTTCTAATTTAATTCCTTTAATTTTTGCGATTCTCTCTAATGCTTTAGTATTGGTAATATCGCAACCCAAACCGTAAACTGTATCTGTTGGATAAATTACCAAACCGCCATTTCTTAAAACTTCAACAACTCGTTTTATGGCTGCTTCATTGGGTTTGTCTTCGTATATTTTTATAAACTGTGCCATTATTTTTTGTTTAAAGTTATTTTTGTTTAAAGTTTTAGGTTAAAAAACTTGAAACCTTAAACTTGAAACCTCTTTACCCAATCACATCCAATTTTGCAAATCGTAATAATAATTTTTTAATTCCTCCTACTTCAAATCGTATTTCGGCTTTTTTATCGGCACCAACTCCTTCAAGATTTATAATTTCTCCTTTGCCAAAACGTTCGTGCATTACAATATTTCCGTTTACTAGTTTACTATCAAATAAATTATTGGCACTTGGAGCGTTTCCAACAGGTTTTAATTTTCTAATATTTACAGACGAAACAGCTTCATCAGAATATCCTTTGGGTGGATTTCCTGCTATTGGTTTTGCTAATCGTAATTTAGTTTTATCAATATCGCCAAAAACATCCATATCTATTAATGGTTTGTATCTGTAACCTCCAGAATCTATTGGGTTTACATATTCTAAATATTCTTCTTTTATTTCTTCAATAAATCTAGATGGTTCACTATCT
>JAYVKR010000306.1:0-7643 GCA_043768185.1 Flavobacterium sp. | reverse complement strand
ATTGTAATACTTCATTCTAGATTCGTAATCTCCTTTTATATTGGCAATTACAAATCCGTTTTGTAGTAAAATTAAATTCATAACCAATCTTGATGTTCTACCGTTTCCATCTATAAATGGATGAATTGTTACCAATTTTTCGTGCATTTGTGCAGCAAGAATTACTGGGTGAAGTCTTTTTTTATGAGTTTCATACCAAATAAAATAATCTTCCATTTCTTTTGGAACAATGTATGGTTGAGGTGGCATAAAACTACTTCCTTTTATCATTACTTGAACTTTTCTATACTTTCCTGCATCTTCTGGAATAATTCCTCTTAATATTAAATTATGAATAGTTAAAACTTCTCTTTCATTAAAAGAAAAATTTTGGTCCATTAATTGTTTAATATAACCAATTGCCTCAACGTGATTAATTGCTTCAAGATGTTCACGCATACTTTTTCCAGAAATTGTTAATCCTTCGTTAATTACTAAATCTGTCTCGCGAAGTGTTAATGTGTTTCCTTCAATTCTATTGCTTTCAAAAGTATATTCTAGTTCTAGTGCTTGAGCTATTCTAAAACTATCAAATTGTCTAAATTTTTCTAATTTTGCTTTTAAAATATCAATATCATTTATTAATGTTTGTAAAGTATTAGATAATTTAGGCGCAAGCAATTGATACTCTACCTTATCTTCTTTCACCATATTCATCGCTTTTATAGCTAAATCATCATCGCCAATTTCATATAGTATTTTTTCTTTTAGCCAAGCAATCATTAAAGTTTCATAGTCAATTTCTAAGATTTTTGATAGTTTTACTATTTGTTCTTTAGTTGGTTTGCGAGTGCCATTTTCATATTTACTTATTAATGCTTGATCAATTTGTAAAAGTTGCGCCAACTCACGAGTTTTTAAACCTTTTAATTCTCTTGCGTTTTTTAATAAATTTTTCATAATTTAATGACTAATTAATTCTTGACAAATTTAGTCATAAATTTTTACAAAAAAAAATTTTTCTATTAATTAAACTCCTTTTTAATTCGAGCCAAGTCGCGTTTGGTATCTTGTTCTTTTAAAGATTCTCGTTTATCGTAGGTTTTTTTACCTCTACAAAGTGCAATTTCTAGCTTTGCCAAACCTTTTTCGTTAGTAAATAATCGCATTGGAACTATTGTTAAACCTTTTGTTTCTACACTTCTAGATAAAGATTTTAATTCTCTTTTATTAAGTAATAATTTGCGTTCGCTTCTTGCTTTGTGATTGAACTGGTTTCCAAAAGCATATTCTTCTACAGAGGTGTTTATTGCAAATAATTCTCCGTTTTCATTAAACTCGCAAAAACTTTCGGTAATGTTGGCTTTTCCTAGTCTTATTGATTTTATTTCGGTTCCAGATAAAACAATTCCTGCCGAAAAGGTTTCGATAATTTCATAATCGAATCGTGCTTTTTTATTAAGAATATTGGCAGTTTTTATCATAGCTGTGCAAATGTAGTTACAATTGAATGAAACTACAATTTATTTTCTAAATTTGCCAAATGGAAAAATCTAAAGATAAACTTCACGGAATTACTCTTTTAAAAATGGTTGAAGATTTAGTAGCTTTTTACGGATTTGACACACTTGGAGAATTGATTAATATTAAATGTTTTAAGGATAATCCGACTGTGAAATCTAGTTTATCTTTTCTTAGAAAAACAGATTGGGCAAGAACTAAAGTTGAAAGCTTATACGTTAAAACTTTACCAAAAATGAATAAACAGTAAAGACAAAAATTTTTAGCCCTGATGGAAGTGGCATCCTTTTTTTAATTGCCTTGGGAAACCAAAGGCAATTAAAAAAAGATAGAACGTACAGCAGGAATTACATAAATAAATAATGCCCAAACCATAGTGCTACTGATATTCATCAGCATAAATACTAATAAAATCTAACTCTCTGCAACGCCACGCCATTGTTTAAACTTTTTAGATAATAGTAGCATTACCAAAATTATTAAAACATAATTTAGGTACATTAATAACAAGCCATTGTCTTGTAAAAAGTTTATTTTAGGATAGTTTTCGTTATTTCTTAAGCCATAATAATTATTGTAACCCGAAACTTCTTTGGCAGTTTGAAGTAGTAAATAATACACTATTGGACCAAATGCTGGTAACATCCAAAGCATTGCGTTTATAGTAATGGCTGATATTTTTTTGCCTTTATTACTGTAAACAACAATAAAGAAGTAAATAACTAGTATTAAAAAAACTACTAAAACAGATATTAAATATACATATTCTGATGATGAAATTGCTGCAAAAATCCCGATAATTATATTTAAAACGCCTAGAGAAACTACCGCTATTAACCAACTTTTTCCAGAAGTTATTCTGAAAGAAAATAGTAATAATGAAATTCCAAGCGCAACATAAAGTGATACTAAATAGGTTTCCCAACCAATTATTGGTTTTACATACGAATCGGCAATTTTAGAGTAAGCAAATTTTAGTGATTGTTCTGGTACATAATATTTATTTATAACATATTCTGTTCCTTTTATTTTTGCAAGGTATTGATCTTCAGCATCATAATTTGGATCGCCTGGATTATTGTTTGGGTAATAAACCGTCATAGCTTCACCGCCAATAAGTTTGTATTTTTCAAATGTAGGATAATCATAAATTAGATCTACCCATTTATTTTCGTCAATACTTGCATCTAGTTTATGTTCTTTTGCTATATCGAGATAATTTTTAAACAATGTTTTAACTGAATCTTTTTGGTTATTTACTAGCCAATTTCTAATTCGGTTTTTGTTTATTGAATCAGTTTCTCTATCAAAAAACACATAGCTGTTTAAATTTTTATTTACTAATGAATTGTAGGTATATTTTTTTCCTTTGTAGGCAAAATAATTTATTTTATTACTAGAATCATATTTACCATTTACACTAGGTAAAGCAATTGCAGAATCTACAACAGTTGCTGTAGTATCATAATTATCGTTATCATATTCGTTATAATAATTTTCATAAGAACCATTAACAAAATAAGAACCTTGGCTCAACGTTTTACAACGTTTTTTAGCTTCACTTTTACTGTAATAACTTCTAACTCTTACATCTTTTCCATAAAAATAAGTAGTCATGTAGGTTACTAAAAAGATACAACCAAGTAACATTAACAACCATTCTTTAAATAATGAAAAATTACCTTTAGGATAAAAAGATTTTAAAGCATTGTTTTTAAAATAATAAACTGCCCAAACAATTAAGGACAAAATGGTTACCAAAACACATAAAAAACCAATTGTGCCATCGTTAGTATTGTAGCCATAATTATTTTCAGATTCTGTAAAATCTATAGAACCATTGAAATAACCAAGTGTAAAAAATATAATATGAAAAAGTAATCCGTAAAATGCAACTGGAACAATTTTAGTATTCCAAAGTAAAGGATAATTTATTAAAAGGTATTTTTGAATAGTTGCGAACATAGTTTTTAGATTTAAGAGACAAAAAAGCGACGTGTAGAATTAGAAATATTTCTGAAATAGTGCAACGGAATTTTGTTAGAAATTGCCAATTGCATAAAATCGTAAACTGAATATTTCTCTGGAAAAGTTACAATATACGTTCCACCATTAAATTGTAATGAAATCATTTCTAAGGTTTTAAATAATTCGCCAAGTTGACTTTGTGTAAAACTACTTTCAAATTCTAGTACTAAATTGTTTTCTGGTTGCACTTCTTCTGATGAAACTGTTTTATCGTAAAGATTTTTTTGCTTACCATGTTTTAAGAAAATTACTTGATCTGATGTTTTTTCTACTTCATATAATTGTTGCGAACTCAATACTATTCCAATTGGTCTAAAAGGCGATTTAGCAATTGCTTTAAAATCTTCAAGAACAGTTTGTTGTGCAAGAATATCAAGATTGGCTAGTGGTTCATCAATTAATAAAATTTTAGGTTTGCGAAGTAACATTCTAGCCAATTCAAAACGCATTTTGTAACCAGACGATAAACTTTTCCAAGCGTGATTTCTAAATTTTCTTAATCCTAAACGAGCAATAATTAATTCTACAATTAGCTCATTTTCTTCTGGTTTATAACCGTAACTTGATGCTGTAAATTGTAAATTCTCGAACATTGAGCCATACCAAGTATCAGTTCTTTGAGGAATATATACCAGTTGCGTTCTTAAATCGAATGTATCAGAATAGTTAAAATGATAATTTACTTTTCCGTTAGTAGGAAATAATTCGCCACATAAAGCTCGTAACAAAGTTGTTTTTCCGTTTCCGTTTTCTCCAACTAATCCTAAAATTTCTCCTTGTTTAAGTTCTAATTCTATTGGTCCAAGTCCAAAACTAGAAACTCCATAGCTTTTTTGTAAGCCAGAAGTTGTTACTAAAACTTGTTTTTGAGCCAAAGGTTTTTTGCTTAAGACACTATATAAATCAGATAAAATTATATTGTATTTTTCCTTTTTTTGTTCAATCAAACTCTCATTTGTGTCTAGCCAAATTAAAAATTCATTGGTTTTTTTGTATTGATTTACATCTTCTGTATCTAAAGTTAAATCAATTATTCTTTTGGTAAGAACAGAATAGTCTTCAAATTTTAAAAAATTTTGTAACTCTTCATATTGTTTTTCAAATTCGTTCATATATAAGTTTTATTTAAACTGAATTTATTTCAGTTTCATATTAAAATTTCGTTTCAGTATTGAATAAATTACAGTATCCCAAAATTTACCTTCATACAGTTCATTTTCAAGTATATGTGCTTCTTTTACAAAATTATTTTTTTGTAAAACTTTTTCAGATGCAACATTATCTGGATCAATAACTGCTTCTATAGAATGCATATTTAAATCTTCAAATCCGTATTTTAAAACCACATCAATTGCTTCACTAACAATGCCTTTTCCCCAATATTCTTTCAGAATCATATAACCAATTTCGCATCTGTGATTTTCTGGTTGAATTCTATAATGACCAATAATACCTATTAATATAGGACTTCCTTTTACAGTAATTGCCCAGTTAATTCCAATATTATTCTCAATTTTATCATCAATCATTTTTATATGTTCCAAAGCTTCATCTTCATTTGTCACCAATGGTCTTGGAATGTATTTCATTGTTTCTTTATCGCCACGAAGTTCCATAACTTCGGCAACATCATTTACAGAAACTCTTCGCAATAGTAAACGATTAGTTTCTAAATTTTTAAACGGATGAAAATTAATGATTAACATAAAATATTTTTGTGAATTTATAAAATTTCAATGATAAATTGATAATTCTTACTTTGTTTTGGAGCTAAAATTTGAATTCCTTCTTTTTCATATAAATTTTGATTACTATGTATACTATCAGAATATCCAGCCCAAGGTTCTATGCAAATAAATGGTGCATTTTGTTTTGTCCAAATACCAAGATTTTGAAATTTAAAAAAACTTAATTTTATAAATTTTTTATTATTTTCTAAAATGGTTATTTCTTTAGATTCTAATGTTTTAAATATTAAAGCATCATTTTTAAAAAGTGAGTAGGTTAGTGGCAATTTTTTATTTTCTAACGGAAGAAAATAATTTTTATCAGACAATAAATTATCTTCTAAAGCAAAACATTTTAGGGTTTCTTGTTTTTCAAATTGTAAAGAATAATTTTCAAAATTTTCTTTTAATGCAAAAGCAGGATGTAAACCAAAATTAAAAGGAATGTCAACTTCGTCATAACTTACTACTTCTGAAAAAATGTATAATGATTTATCAGATAAATTAAAATATATTAAAAGTTTAAATTTAAAAGGATACATTTTTAAAGTTTCATCATCATATTTTAATGATAATAAAATTTTATTTTTGAAACTATCCATTATTTCAAAATCCATATCTCTTGCAAATCCGTGTCTTGGCAATTCATATTTTATTCCTTCGTGTATAAAGGAATTATCTTTTAAAGTACCAACAATAGGAAATAAAATTGGCGCATGTTTTCCCCAAAACTCAGGATTTCCTTCCCAAATATATTCTTTATTGGTAACGTGATTTTTAAAAGACACGAGTTCTGCACCTTTTAAATTAATAGTTGCAGTAAATGTATCGTTAGAGAGAATAACTTGCAAAGAGAAAAAATTTAAAATTAATATTTTATAAATTAGATAAATAATTGTAACAAATTTTGTTTTGTTACTACTAAATAGTAACAATTTACTACAATGATATGTAAATTTTTCCTTTAATTTGTTACTTCTAATTTGAAACTATATGAAAAACATTTTTTTTAAAGCAATTATTGCAATTGTTTTATTTTCTAATTCTTTTGTTATAACAGCACAAGAAACAAAACCTAGTAGTATTTACAATTATAACGAAGCTTTTGGTAATAATTTTTATACTAAAAACGCAACCGAAACTCGTTCTGCAAGTGGTCAACCTGGAGCAAAATATTGGCAAAATAGAGCCGATTATAATTTGGCTGTAACATTAAACGATCAAACAAATGAAATTAGTGGTACAGAAATTTTAACGTATACTAATAATAGTCCAGATAAATTAGGTTTTTTATGGATGAATGTTGATCAAAATTTATTTAAAAAAGATTCTCGTGGAAACGCCATAATTTCTGTAAAAGGAAGTAGAAATGGAGCCAAAGGTCAAGATTTTGATGGAGGATTTAAAATAAAATCAGTTAAAATAATTTCAGTTGTTGCAGGAAAATCTGTTGAAACTAATGCAACATTTTCAATTACAGACACTAGAATGCAAGTAGATTTACCACAAGAATTGAAAGCAAATGGTAGTTCTGTAAAATTAAAAATAGATTTTTCATACATTTCTCCTTTATATGGATCAGACAGAACCGGAGTTTTAGAAACTAAAAATGGTAAAATTTTTACTATTGCACAATGGTATCCAAGAATGTGTGTTTATGATGACGTTCGCGGTTGGAACACGCTTCCATATGTTGGCGCAGGAGAATTTTATTTAGAATATGGTGATTATGATATTTCAATAACTGCACCAGCCAATCATATTGTAGTATGTTCTGGAGAATTACAAAATACTGCTGAAGTTTACACAACAGAACAACAAAAACGTTGGGCAACAGCAAAAAATAGTGATAAAACTGTACTAATTAGAACTGCAGAAGAAGTTACAAATGCCAATTCTAGACCAACAGGAAAAACTAATTTAACTTGGAAATTTAAACTTAAAAATGCACGTGATGCTTCTTGGGCTTCATCGGCAGGATTTATTATTGATGCTGCAAGAATTAACTTGCCAAGCGGAAAAAAATCACTTGCAATTTCTGCTTATCCTACTGAAAGTAATGGCGGCAATGCATGGGAAAGAAGTACCGAATATACCAAATCTTCTATAGAAAATTATTCTAAAAGATGGTTTGAATATCCTTATCCAGCAGCAACAAATGTAGCAGGAAATGAAGGCGGAATGGAATATCCAGGTATAGTTTTTTGTAGTTATGAAAGTAAAGGCGCCGATCTTTGGGGTGTAACAGATCATGAATTTGGACACATTTGGTTTCCAATGATTGTTGGTTCTAACGAACGTTTATTTGCTTGGATGGACGAAGGTTTTAATACTTTTATAAACGGATTAAGTTCTCAAGATTTTAATAACGGAGAATACAAACAACCA